>NZ_PDYP01000012.1:0-82528 GCF_002743115.1 Sporosarcina sp. P17b
TCATCGATCTTCGCAGACCAGTATGCTTCTTTCTCTTTTCTTTTCAAATAAATACCTCCCAAAATGTGTTCTATGGGAGGAGTATCTCACGAATCTTCTTCTATTAATATGTGTTCACTATTTGACGCTTACCTTTTTATGTAGCTGCAAGGTTCCAACACAAGTCGGAAATAATTCTGAATTGAACTAGAGCTATGTGCAACCCCGGTACCATCATCCATCACTTACGAACAATAATCTTATTAGAAAATTGAAGAGTAATGTTTAAAGTAGGTACCAGGTCCCCAGACAAATGAGAAACAACTCTGAATTGGACTGAAGTTGTGTGAGGACCTGGTACCTTTATTAAAGCGACGTTATTTCACGTCGGCATATGATGAAGCGATTGAAACGCAGTCGAATACGTGGTTTGTGAAAGAAGATCAACTTCATTTATCGGCAATTCAGTACACCGTAGGATCAGACACCATACCGAATATCCGAGGGATCCTTGATAGTAAGGAATTTGATAAGTATAAAGCTGAAAATCCAGGCGCGAAGCCGTTTATGTACGGACCTGAAATGAAGCGTGATTGGATTCATGTGTTGAATGAGGTGATTGTTCCTTTGGGAGATGAGTTGAGGTGAGTGGGGGAATGTATGTATGAGGTGCCTATGTCAGAAATAAACTTAAATGCTTAAATAGTTATAAAGGACTGAGAAGTTAGATACCTGTGTGAGAAGCAAACGTCAATGTTTAAACAATCATGAAAATAATATGCTCATATTATGATCAAAGCTGAACCCCAAATAGTAGCCACTTTTTATAGTGACATTTACTATTTGGGTTCAATTTTGTAAATTATAAATACTAATTATTTTAAAAACAAGATAAAAGCCTAAACAAGATAAAAGTGTCATAAAACTGAAGTTGTTAAAATATTTTTATTTTTATTTTTTTAATGTTGACATTAGTCAGACAACTATGTATTGTTGTATATGAAAGTTCTTATTATATATAAAAAGAACTTTCATATATAAAAAAAGCAGTAATTATATTAGGTAATACATTTTTTAGTAACCAAATGAAAGCGCTTCATTTAAAAATGAATAGAAATAGGGGGGAGTTTTGTGGACAAAAATTCACAAGTATTAATGAAGAATAATGAGGTTGAGAAAAAAGTATATTCTGCTCCAGCTGTTAGTAAAGCAATAGAAATAATCACATTTTTAAGTAAATATAAAAATAAAGAGTCAACATTAACAGAGATAAGTAAGGGGGTTTCAGTGAATAGTTCTACTTGTTATAGAATTTTACAAACTCTTGTAAGTGAAAAGGTTTTAAGATACAAAGATGAGACAAAAAAGTTCTCTCTAGGTTCTTATTTAATGGTATTAGGAAATAGAGCCTCGGAATTTATTGACTATATGGAAGTAACCCGAGAATATATGGGAAAGATAGAGAAATTAACAAAGTCTACATGTGGACTTTGTCAAAGGGTCGGTGATCAATGGTTGTATGTAGAAACAAAAATTCCTGATTCACCTTATAGTATTTCAATAAAAGTTGGGCAGAGATTTGATTTGAATGCAGGAGCAACAGCAAAATTATTAATGGCTTATTTATCACCAAAAGAAAGGGAAGAAATTTTAGATCGTATAGGTTTAATAAAATATACAAATACAACTAAGTTTGATAGAGAAGAGTTTTTAAATGAAATGCCAGTGATTAGAGAGCAAGGTTTTTCAGTTAGCATAGGAGAGCACTATGAAGGGATTTCCGGTATATCATTTCCTATATTTAACAAGCTAGGAGATATAGAATTTGCTATAACAGTAATCATGTTGAAAAATGGAAGAAATAAAGAAGACTTAAAAAACGTTGCAATTCAAGTCAAAGAATTAATAGATGAACTAACATCATTAATATGAATAGGTCAGAATTATAGGAGGATTAATATGAAAAAAATCAAAAGTTATTTCTTACTTCTAACAGTTTCTATTCTAACATTACTAGTCCTAGCTGCATGTGGTCAATCGTCCGATGAGTCTTCAGGTGAAAAGTTAACTGGTGCATTTTCAACAGGTAGTTCAGGCGGACTTTATGATTTATTAGGCGGTGGTATGGCAAACATTATAAATCAAAAATCTGAGAATATTAAACTAAACTCAACTGTACCTCCATCTATTAGTGAGGTACCAAGAATGTTAGATACAAAGCAGGCTATCGTAGGTATAGGAATGGCAGATATGATGCAACGTGCCAAGGAAGGCGTTGGAGAGTTTGATCAGCCATACGAAAGTATTAAACCAGCATTTGCAATGTACGACAACGTAATGGCAATTGTAACTACAGCTGATTCTCCAATTAAAAATATAAAAGACCTTAAAGGAAAAAAAGTAGGTGTTTCTTCGAAATCTACACAAGACGTAGTATCTCCTTATTTAGAACTTGCAGGAGTTCCCCATGATGAAGTTGAATGGGTATTTCTTTCTTATTCAGAACAAGCTGAAGCGTTAAAAGAGGGAAGTATTGACGTTGGAAATTTCACTTCTTATCCGAAAGCAGGTTTATTAGAGGATTTATCTACTTCAAGAAAAGGATTGAAGTTTCTCGAAATAGATGAAGATATACGAGAAGAATGGGATAAAGAATATCCATTGTGGGCAAACGGTATAACGCCAAAAGAAACCTATAAAGGAATGGATAAAGATAGTAATTATTATACGATGTTCACAGTACTTTACGTAAATTCAGGTTTATCTGAGGATAATGTTTATGAAATAACAAAAGCTGTATTTGATAATTATGAAGATATATCAGTTCTCCATCCAGCAGCAAAAGATATTAAACCAGAGAAAACAAAAGAATATATTGAAAAAAACATTATCGATCAAAAAGATTTACATCCTGGTGCGCTTAAGTATTTCAAAGAAAAAGGGATTTTAGAATAAATGTATTGAAATGATTCGTTTACAAGACGCTAGACTTTCTGGGATGAATAGTTTTAGAAAGTCTATTTTCTTGAAAAATCTAGAAGAGGTTACTCGCATTCTTAGAGAGAGGGTGAATACATGGAAGTAACTAATGAGCAGAAAAAAATTCTACCCATGGTAATCCTTATAATTAGTGTTGTATGGGTCACTTTCCAATTATACACGGCAGCATTTGGTGTACTGCCAGCATTGCAACAAAGAGCTATTCATTTACTTTTCGCATTGACAATGATATTTCTGATGAATCCATTCTCAACAAAGAAAGGTTCTAAAAAAGAAAAAATCACGTTTGAAAAAATTATTATGGTAACACTTTCTGTTTTTGCAGTAGGATATATTACTATTAATCACATTGAAATATGGTCACAGACTGGTTCCTTATCTTTTTTACAAGAGATTGTTAGTTTTCTAATCATTTTATTAGTACTCGAAGGCGCTAGGAGAGTTATTGGGTGGTCACTTCCAATTATTAGTCTCATTTTCATCGCGTATTCATATTTCGGGAACTACCTACCACCGTTATTCCAACACCAAGGATATACTTTTTCAGAGTTATTTCGTCACGAAGTAATGGGGCTCGAAGGTATATTTGGTATAGCGCTAGGAGTTGCAGCAACATTTGTGTTCTTGTTTATTTATTATGCTGCTATCCTTCAAGAATCAGGGGGGGGAAGGTGTTTATTGACTTATCTACCTCACTTGTAGGTAGAATTCGTGGAGGCCCCGCGAAAATTTCTGTAATAGCGAGTGGCTTATTTGGATCTATTTCAGGTAGTGCAGTAGCAAATACAGCAGGTACTGGTTCATTTACAATTCCGTTGATGAAGAAGACAGGATATTCAAAACGCTTTGCTGCATCTGTTGAAGCGGTATCTTCTACAGGGGGTCAATTCATGCCTCCTGTAATGGGATCAGCTGCATTTTTAATTGCAGAGGTATTATCAATTCCTTTTTGGCAGGTTGCACTAGGAGCATTAATACCCGGAATTTTGTATTATGTAGCTGTTTTTATAATGGTTGATATTGAAGCCGTAAAACATGATATTAAAGGTATAGATGCAAAGGATATCCCGAGCTTCAAAGAAACATTAAAAAAAGGATGGCATCTAATGCTTTCTCCATTGGCACTAGTCTTCCTATTACTATATTTACAATGGTCACCTATGAAGGCTGCATTTGGAGCTATTGTAATTACATTACTTTCAACATTTATTAATAAAAATAATCGAATGAGTGTATCTCAATTCTTTATGAGTATGAAAAAAGGTGCAGTAGGTTCACTTGAAACTACAATCGCGTGTGCATGTGTTGGTATTGTAATAGGAGTTATAAACCAAACTGGTTTAGGTTTTTCAATATCATCTATTTTAATAACTCTTGCTGGCGATAATCTAATACTTTTACTTCTATTAACTATGGTTGTTTCCTTGATTTTGGGTATGGGACTGCCAACAGTGGCTGCATATCTAGTTTTAAGTGTTATGGTCGCTCCTGCACTTGTTAATCTAGGAGTATATCCACTAGCAGCACACTTATTTATCTTTTACTTTGGTATTATCTCTGCTATAACACCTCCTGTAGCGCTTGCTTCGATCGTAGCAGCAGGAATTGCAGAAGAAAAACCATTGGCAACAAGTCTTAGCTCATTAAAGCTAGGTTTGCCAGGTTTTCTCCTTCCATTTATGTTTGTCTTAGGACCTGAGTTAGTTTTAGAAGGAACAACAATAGGAATAGTCACTAGTGTAATAACAGCTATATTAGGGATTTATTTACTAGCTATAGCTATACAAAAATATTTCATTCGCCACTTAAAAATTTGGGAAAGTACAATTTTCGGACTTACATCCTTAACTTTACTTTATCCAGGTATAACAACAGATATAATAGGTATTTCAATTACGCTGATTTTCTCATTGTATATATGGAAGACAAAAGAAAAATTACCTAAGCAAAAATTAAAATCAGGCGATAAGATTATCGAGTCGTCTACACAAAGTATAGGGGGATAAAAATGATAAAAAATTTAGTTAAGAAAAAAAATGATTACTCAAGTTTCTTAGATCCACAAAGTATTGCTGTTCTAGGAGCTTCTAATGATCCAAGCAAAATTAGTGGTAGACCAATTGAATATTTAAAAAGATACGGATTTAAAGAAGAAAATATTTATCCGGTAAATCCAAAATATGATTCTATTCAAGGTGTTAAATCTTACAAATCACTTGAAGAGTTACCAGATGGAATTGATCTAGTAATAATTGCAATCGCAGCTAAATATGTAATTGAAAATATAAATATATGTGTAAGAAAAAAAGTTAAATCTTGTATGATCTTTAGCTCCGGTTTTGCTGAAATGGGAGAGGAAGGACAATCATTACAGGAAGAAATTACAAATATCGCCAAAGAAACTGGGTTGTTTATTATAGGTCCAAACTGTCAAGGTATAGCTAATTTGAAAAATAGGAGCATTACTACTTTTTCAACAGCTTTTGTAGAAGGAGAATTAGTAAACGGCTCTTCAGCAATCTTGAGTCAAAGTGGTGCGGTTGCTGCTATGGTTTATAATATGCAAAAAAACGATGGAGCTGGAATTAAGTATTGGGCTTCTACTGGTAATGAAGTTGATGTCAATATTCCGAGTATAGCAAACTATATATTAGATGATGATGATATTAAGGTAGTACAAGTTTATATGGAATCAATAAAAAACGTCAAAGAGTTAGTGGAACTAGCTGAAAAATCTAGAAGATTAGATAAGCCAGTATTAGTATTGAAACCTGGTAAAAGTGAAGAAGCTAAAAAAGCAGCTAGCTCACACACGGGTGCTCTTGCTGCGGAAGATATAGTAGTAGATAAAATTTTAAAACATAATGGATTAGTTAGAGTAGACGATGTTAATGAGCTTAGTTCTTTTTCAAAAGTATTTCGTCTTTCTAAAAGAGTAAAAGGAAAAAATGTAGCTATTCTTAGTAACTCTGGTGGGTTAGGTGTAATGATGGTTGATAAATGTAAAGAGTATGGATTAAACATCGTAGAGTTTGAGAGCAATACAGTAAATCGACTTTCGGAGATTTTACCCGTATTTGCATCATTTGAAAATCCAATCGATGTAACAGCACAATTATTAAATGATAAAGAATTGTTATCTAATGCACTTCCGATTTTGATGGCTGATCCCAATGTAGATATTATTCTATTCGGTCTAGGTATAATTGGTAAAGGTTATGATATTGATAAAATGATTAGTAGTATAATTCAATCTCAAAAAGATGGAGAAAAATTGATTAGCGTGGCTTGGGTAGGTAGTCAAGAGGGTAGAATTGAAGAATTTAACTGTAATGACGTACCAGCTTTTGAAGACCCGACACTATGTGTCAAGGCAGTTGCCAAGTATGCAGAGTACTGTACAAATAACTTTGAGAATAGTGACTACTTAGATAAACCCGATTATTCAAAAGGGAATTCATTATTATTAAATATGGAGACTAATGAAGGGTTTCTATCAGAATATGACAGTAAGCGTGTATTAAAGTCAGATTTCCCAATCGGTCCAATGTATAAAGGATCGAACGAAAAAGATATTGATAACATCGGGAATGATATTAATTATCCAGTAGTTTTAAAAGTCAATTCTAATAAAATTCAGCATAAATCAGAAATCGGTGGGGTTAAACTCAATATAAAAGATAAAGAGCAACTACTAAACACTTATTCTGAAATGTTATCAAACGATCTAATTCCAAAAACAAATAAGGGATTAGAAGTAATAGTGGAAGAAATGTCGGAAGAAGGATTCGAAATTAGTTTAGGTTTGAAAAAAGATCCTGTATTCGGACCAATAATTATGGTTGCATCCGGTGGTATTTATATAGAAGTATTAAAGGACTTTCAATTACTAATCCCACCAGTTTCATATGAGCAAGCAAAACATGCTGTTAACTCGCTAATGTTGTCCCCGTTACTAACAGGAGTAAGAGGAGAAAAACCAAAAGATGTTAATAAGTTATGCGAAGTGATAACAAATTTTTCTGACTTTGTACTCGAGAATGAAAATAATCTAGAAGAGATAGATATTAATCCTATTATTGTTAAAGATAAAGGTAAAGGTGTAACAATAGCAGATGCTCTTATTAAGATATCGAAAAGTGGTGAGAAAAATGAATAACGAAAACATTATTGTTGAAGATTTGAACGGAGTAAGAAATATCACTTTAAATAGACCTAAAGCACTGAATTCTCTAAATTATGATGTTATTGAGGAATTAGAAAATGTAATAAAGGAGAGTAAATACAATGACTCAATCCGAGTCGTTGTATTGAAGGGAAGCGGAAAAGCTTTCTGTGCAGGTGATGACCTAAAAGGAATGGCCACAGAGAAACAATCAGTTCCTGAACATATATTAAGAAGATCGGAATTAGGATATGGAAGGTTAATATTAACTTTGAGAAATTTAGATAAACCTATAATAGCTGAAGTACATGGATACGCGTTAGGAGCAGGTTGTGATTTAGCTTTAGCTTGTGATTTGGTTCTAGCTGCTGAGGATACAAAATTTGGATTAGTATTTGCGCAACGCGGTCTAGTATCTGGAACAGTATTATTGCCTAAACTAATAGGATATCAAAAAGCGTGTCAATACCTATTCATGGGAGAATATTTTTCAGCATTAGAAGCTGAAAAATTAGGAATAGTAAACGAAATACATAAACCTGAAGAACTTTCTAAAGCGGTTAATGTATTGGCAGAAAAGTTATCAATAGCTCCTACAGCTGCTATTGGTTTAATCAAAAGAGCTATAAATGAAAGTATTGGAACTTCACTTGAAGAATCAGTAAAAGTACAAAATACTGTTGTAGCTGCTTCTTATACTACACATGATTATGAAGAAGGTAAGACAGCCTTCCAAGAAAAGCGTGAACCAAATTATTTAGGCAGATAATTATATAAATAGATTGGAGACTTATTATGCTAGCCTTCGAATATCAAAAAACACCAATTAATCATGAGTATAAAACATTTTTTGAGTTAGAAGAAGGATTTGTAAAGAGCTATTTAAGATCAATTGGATTAAAAGAAGATAATAAAAAAATTCCATCATCAATTTTTGCAATATATAATTTTTGGAATTCAACAATGGGGAATCCTGTACCTGGTACTATTCATTTAAAACAAAAAATGGAGAATTTACTAGAACCTCAAATTGGAGATAATTTTGAAGTGACGATAACTATAAAAGATAAATTTCGTAAAAAAGAAAGAGATTATCTAGTTTTTGAAACTGAGTTTCATAAAGATGGAAAATTATATTGTAAAGAAACCACAACATACTTATGGGGTTTTGCCAATGGTAATTAGAGGAGTGTAGTAATGAGTAATTTAGAAAGTACAGATTTAATCAGTAGTAAATATACTGTTTCTCAAGAAGAAATCAATAGTTTTGCAAAAAATAGTGGTGGAATGGGTTCTATTCATACAGATCCCGAATATGCTCAAAAAACATTTTTCAAAAAAACATTAGTACATGGCCTTTACATGCTTGCAATTATAGAAAAAGAAGCTCACTTCCAGTTTAAAGGAAGCAATATAAAAACTATTGAAGTGAACTATTTGAAACCTATAGTTGTTAATCAGGAATTTCATATTAAGTTTATTCAAAAGCAGGTAAATGATTGGGAGTTATCGGTTCTAACTAATGATAAACCAATGATTATAGGAACATTTACACTTTAAGATTTAAAGTGTAAGTAGAAGGTGGGATGTATCAAATGAATAAATTTGAAGGACAAGTTGTGGTAGTAACAGGCGGAGCTCAAGGTATAGGCGCGGCGACTGTTAGCGCTTTTCTAAAAGAGGGAGCAGCAGTAGCTGTTCTTGATCAGCAAATTGAAAAGATACAAGCCTCTGTTCTGATAAATAATAAATTATTAAAATATTATCAATGTGATATTACTAAAAATGAAGAAGTCATAGAGTGTTTTAAGGATATAGTAGAACATTTTGAGAAAGTAGATGTACTTATTAATAATGCAGGGGTAACACGCGATAATTTGCTATTTAGAATGAGTGATGATGATTGGGATATGGTTATTGACACTCATCTTAAGGGAAGTTTCCTATGCTCAAGAGAAGCACAAAAATATATGGTGAAGCAAGGGCATGGAAAAATAATAATGTTATCTTCTAGATCAGCGTTGGGGAAAAGAGGACAGACGAATTATGCTGCTGCCAAGGCAGGGATTCAAGGAATGACAAAAACTATGGCTATTGAACTTGGACCATTTGGTATAAATGTAAATGCTGTAGCACCAGGATTCATTGAAACACAAATGACAAAAGATATTGCGAAAAAAACTGGAGTTTCGTATGAAGAAATTAAAGAAGAAGTAATTAAAAGTAATGCTATTAAAAGAGTAGGAAAACCTGAAGACGTTGCTAATCTAATTAAGTTTTTAGCATCAAAGGAATCAGACTATATAACGGGGCAGACTATTTATGTTGCTGGAAACATAACGAATTAAGTCTAAGACTTTTAAAAAACTGCTAGGAGGAAGTAAACTATGAGTTACAAATTTATTGCAGTAGAAAAAACAGGGAAATTAGCATATTTAATTATTAATCGAGCTGATGTAAGAAATGCTTTAGATAAGGAAACTCTAGATGAAATGAAAATGTTCATGGAAGAAGCTAAAAATGACGATAGTATAGGAGCAATTGTTATTACTGGAGCAGGTGATAAATCATTTGCAGCCGGAGCAGATATCAAACAGATTAGAGAGAAGTCTATGCTTGAGATTCTTCAAACAGGTGGAATGAAGGAATTTTATAGCTATATAGAAAGTTATGAAAAACCAACTATTGCAATGATTAATGGTTTTGCATTAGGTGGTGGTTTTGAACTTGCATTAGCATGTGACATACGCATAGCTTCAGAAAACGCAAAATTAGGACTGCCAGAACTCAATCTAGGGATTATACCAGGAGCAGGCGGCACACAAAGATTATCAAGGTTAATTGGAAAAGGTAAAGCAGTCGAGTTAATCCTTACTGGGAAGGTAATGAAAGCTGAAGAAGCCAAAACTATAGGAATTCTAACCGATGTAGTTCCAAGTGAAGAGTTGCGCAATACAACAGAAAAAGTGGCAGAATCAATTCTCAATAAAGGACCACTCGCGGTTAGATTAGCAAAATTAGCTATTCTATATGGAAACGAAACAGATATCAATACAGGATTAATGATTGAAAAGTTATCACAAGCAGTTCTTTTCGCTACTGAAGATAAAAATGAGGGAACAGATGCATTTTTAGAGAAGAGAAGTCCTGAATTCAAAGGGAAATAAAGGGGGTAAAGAAATTGAAAGATAACTACGTTATTGTCAGTGCTGTTAGAACGCCTATTGGAAGATTCGGAGGATCATTAAAAGATATTAATTCAGGGAAATTAGCAAGTTTTGCAATTACAGAAGCAATTAAAAGGGCAGGAATTAAACCAGAACAAGTTGATGAGGTAATTATGGGCGAGGTCAGACAGACTTCTGAATCATCAAATGTCGCGAGAGTAGCAGCATTACGTTCAGGTATACCTATTGAAAAGCCAGCTTTTACTGTTAATCGTTTATGTGCATCTGGTATGCAGGCAATTACTTCTGCTGTACAGCAAATTGCTTTTAACCAAGCTGAAATTATAGTAGCTGGTGGAACAGAAAACCTAAGTAGAGCTCCTTTCTATTTATACGATGCTAGATTTGGAGAAGGAGTTCCTAAATTAATTGATTCTAATTTGTTAAACGGTCAGCAACCGACTGAAACTTATGGAAATGATCTTGGTATGGGTATCACTGCAGAGAATGTTGCAGAAAAGTATAAAATCACTCGAGAAGAGCAAGATCAATTTGCTGTACTAAGTCAAGAAAAAACCAAAAATGCAATTGAAGAAGGAAAATTCGAAAAAGAAATTGTTCCCATTGAAATAAAGAGAAAAAAAGATAGGTTCCTGTTTAAGCAAGATGAACATCCAAGATTAGATACAAAAATTTCTTCTTTAGAAAAACTGAAACCTGCTTTTAAAGAAGCTGGAACTGTCACAGCTGGTAATACTTGTGGCAGAAATGATGGAGCTACTGCGATAGTAATCATGAAAGAACAAAAAGCTAATGAATTAGGACTAAAACCTATTGTCAGAATAGTAGATTGGGCCACATCAGGTGTTGATCCGAGATTTATGGGAATTGGTCCAGTGCCAGCCATTAAACTATTACTTGAAAAAACAGGTTTAAAGAAAGAAGAAATTGATCTATTTGAATTAAATGAAGCCTTTGCAGCTCAAGCATTAGCTGTTATTAAAGAGACTGGAATTGACATTAATAAAGTAAATGTAAATGGAGGAGCTATCGCATTAGGGCATCCTCTTGGAGCTACAGGAGCAAGGATAACTACTACACTTATTCACGAGCTTATAAGACGACAAGGACGATACGGAATAGCTACTTTATGCGTCGGCGGTGGTCAAGGCATAGCTTTATTGGTAGAAAGAATCTAACTAAATTATAGGGGGAAACTTTTATGTCTATTGAAACAATCCTTGTGGTAGGATCAGGAACTATGGGAAGAGGAATTGCATATGTATCAGCCGTAGGAGGATACAATGTTATTTTAAATGATATTAATGAAGATGCGTTAGGCATTGCGGAAACTGATATACAATCATTTTTCAAATCAGGAATTGAAAGAGGGAAAATGTCGTACGAAGATGCAGAACTAAGTAAAAGTAGAATTCAATACTCTTTAGATCTGAAGAAATCAGCAGGAAAAGCTGATTTTGTAATTGAAGCGGTTCCAGAAGTGATTAGTATTAAAGAAGAAACATTTAAGAAATTAGATGAATTTACACGAGATGAAGTAATACTTGCAACTAATACATCAGCTATGAGTCCCACAGAAATTGGTTCTTTTACGAAGAAACCCGATAAAGTTATTGCAATGCATTTCTTCAATCCGGTTCCCAAAATGAAACTAGTAGAAGTTATTAAAGGCCTTGAAACTTCGGAAGAGACTGCATCAACTGTTAAAGAAGTTACTAGAAGAATTGGGAAAGAAATTGTTTTAGTTAATGAACATCCTGGATTTGTGACGAGCAGAATCAGTGCATTAGTAGGAAATGAAGCCTTTAATATGTTAATGGAGGGTGTAGGTACTCCAGAAGAAATTGATAAAGCGATTGAATTAGGATTAAATTACCCAATGGGTCCATTTAAACTTGGAGATATAGTAGGTTTGGATGTAAGATTGAAAAACCTTGAATATTTGCATAAAACATTAGGAGAAGCATATAGACCAAGTCCACTTCTTATCAAATATGTAAAAGCAGGAAGATTAGGAGTGAAAACACAAAAAGGGGTATATGACTACATTGCTAAATAACAACTTGTAGAAATATCTTATATTATATTTATTTGAAAGAGAGTATTTCTGCAGAATTAGAGTGTAAGGTACCTGTGTGAGAAACAAACGTGAATGTTTGAACATTCATGAAAGTTTCTCGCACAGGTACTTTTATTTTTGTGACAGACTGCGAAACTGCTTAAGATAAAGACATAGCAGGAGGTGAGTAGAATGGATTTATCTTCACCGGTGAAGGAGCTTCTTCACTATAAAACAGGGACTTTGCTGCAGATCACCTGGACGGATGGGCTTGCCGGTTTATATGAACTGGATACGTTTTATGATACGGATAATGGGCTGGAGATGGAGGAGTCGGAATACCGAGAGTTTCATGCGGCGCTGGTGAGAGTATGTAATGGGGACGGCGGTCTATTGGAGATCGGCGGGTCAGAAAATATTCCCGAGTCGGTGACACTTGTAGAGACGGGTGACGTGATATGGCGCAGGTGCGATAATGAATAAAAATGGTACCTGTGTGAGAAACAAACGTGAATGTTTAAACAATCATGAAAGTTTCTCGCACAGCTACCTTCTATTAATACTGATAATTAATAAACAAAAACTATAGATTTCAAGAAACCTTTCATCATTATTATCTTATTCTGGGAAATTTTAAAACTAGAAAATGTTTGGAGGTAAATTGAAATAAGGTACCACGTCCCTGCGTAATAAAATAAGACCTAATAAAATAAGATATCAGGTCCGACAAAATTATTTTCCACTCTATTTTGGAATGCTCGTTCCCGCACGTCTAATTAATCTTGAACAACCATACAATTGTAAGAACTTACAAATTCATTGGAGGGAAGTCATGATTAGTTTGATTCAACATACTCAAAAAGGAAATTTCAACCACTTTGTTATGAAAGGTGAAAAAGGAAAGTATCACATTACTGTAATTCAACCGCCTCTCGATTTTCATGGAGAGGGATGGGGGCGTAACGAGTATGAAGGTCATTATGTTGTAATAAATAATGATAGAAATACAAGGCTTGGTTCTTGTCATAGCTATAATTTTGTATCTAGTTATTTTACCGACAGTAGCCCTGACTATTTACCATATCGAATAGGAATACATGAAAGTTGTTGGGAGGATTTTATGAACTGCTCAAGGGAGTTTATCTATCCTATAGTAAAGAGTTGTGATTAAATATTAAGACATTAAAACAAGCTACGAGGTCCCCGCATAACTCCCACACAATTTGGGTAGCTGAAAAAGGAAACTAAAGAGAAAAACACAGCTATTTGCGGTCCACAACATTTAGTGTCAGATCTTAAGTAATACTTCGCAATAAGCGCCGAAAGTGTACAATTAGAAAAAGGCTGTAAGGCTCCAATCAAATAACGCATATAAAACACAGCACCTCCTTGATACAATCAGTGTATCAAGAAGGTGCATTTTCATATTTCAAAAAGTCAAAGATCATTATCCTCACATTTTGAATAAAGTGTGAAGTACACATGCGAATTAGTATAGCTGCAAGGTTCCAATACAGATCGGAAACAATTCTGAATTGAACTAAAGCTATGTGCAACCCCGGTACCATCATCCATCACTTACGAACAATAATCTCATTAGAAAATTGAAGAGTAATGTCAATAAAGTCTTGAATAGGAGGGGGGAGATACCGTTCAGGCTGATAGACTAAATAAACCGTTCTTTTGGAAGGGAAATCTTTTATGAAGACTACGTTTCTTCGTTTCGATGGATTGAGGGCGAGAAAACTTTCTGGAACAACTGATATTCCTAGTCCATTCTCCACAAGGCTACATGCCGTTTCTAAACTTTCTGTTTCGAATTCTACTGATGGTGAAAAGCCTACATACTCGCATGCTTTAATAAAAGTTTCTCTAATTTTAAAACCTTCCAGACTGTGAATAAATGTTTCGTCTTTCAAATCGATAATTTCAATACTGTTCAGATTTTTAAATCGATGATCCGGAGGTGTTAGTAATACGTAATTTTCTTGGAAGATAGGTATATATTTGAAGTCATTGTGATCATTAGCTATAGAAGTGATTCCTAGATGAATATCATAGCTCTCTAAACTTTTTACAATATCACTCGGTCCTAATTCCCGCACTTTCATCGATACAGCAGGATATTTGCTTTTGAAAATTCCAATCATATGAGAAATGAAATACCGGTATGATTCAATCATTCCTAGATTAATTTTGCCTTTACCTACATTTCTTGCATCCTCCATCTCTTTGTAGATCTTATCAAATAACCCCAATACATTCTCCGCATGTTTATACAAAATTTCCCCTGGTTCGGTCAACTTCAAATTTTTTGTACTTCTTTCAAACAATATACATCCCAGTTCGTTTTCCAATGATTTGATGGTATTGCTCAACGCTGGCTGTGAAATATGTAATTGTGCTGCAGCTTTTGTAAATTGTCCGCATTCTGCAATAGTATGAAAATGCTTTAAAGAGCGAATGTCCATTTTAAAACCTCCTCTTTATAACTATTAGTTATCAATTTATAATATTTCGATATTAGACATTATATAATTACTATTATACAATTTCAACTAGATGGAGTGTTTAGAAAGTTCTAATTCATTTAATTTCATTTTTTATGGAATTAGCTTTAGCTCCTGAGCAAAAGCGATGTTTAGCGACAAATAGAAAGGAGGAACTGCTATGTCATCGAGTAGAAGTGAGAATGGAATGCTAATCCTGGATGTCGATATGATTACTTTTACTGCTATCGGGGCAGTGTTACTAATCTTGGGGACATGGATTGTAAAAAGATATGAATTTCTTTGGAAGTATTCCATTCCGGGACCTGTAATTGGAGGTTTTGGATTTTCACTATTAATGTGGGGAGCTTATGAATTAGGGCTTTTTGAGTTTCAATACGACAATACACTCTATGATTTATTCATGTATGTTTTCTTTGTAACAATTGGCTTGTCTACCGGCGTGTCGATTTTGAAAAAAGGCGGCAAATTGCTTTTGATTTACATGTTGGTGTGTTGGTTCCTAGCGATTTTGCAAAACGGTATTAGTATCGGTGCAGCATGGCTGACAGGCATTAATCCACTCTCTGCATTAATGGCAGGACAGGCATCTATGCAGGGCGGTCATGGCATGGCTGGCTCACTTGCTCCATTAATAGAGTCATTTGGTGAATCAAATGCACTTACAATTGGAATGGCTGCTTCGACATATGGACTAATAGCAGGCTCGTTAATTGGAGGACCTGTTGGCAATTGGTTGATCTCTAGAAAGAACTTAAAAATCCAAACTGATTCAGCTGATTTGAATGCGCTTACAACTGAAATTGAAGAGAAGAAGACAGCGATTACTTGGCAAAATACACTTATAGAAGGCTCTTTAATCTTTGTCATATTGGCCATTGGTTTGCCAACAGCACAGTGGATTACCAATGTGACTGGCTTCTCCATCCCAGGTCATATATTTAGTCTATTCCTAGGAATTATATTCCGCTCAATTAATGAGCGAACATCATGGGTGCCTATGACTGACACAACAATGGATATGATTTCAAATGTTTCATTGAATATGTTTTTAGTAATGGCCATGATGAAACTGAAATTATGGGAACTGTACGATCTGGCTCTTCCTTTGGCGGTAATACTTGTGTTGCAAACACTAGTCACAGTAGCAGTTGCAGCATTCATCCTATACAGATTACTTGGAAAGAACTATGACGCAGCTGTTATGTCAGCAGGATTTATTGGACATGGATTAGGAGCCACGCCAAATGGATTGGTTGTAATGAATGCGATATGTACGAAATATGGCGTCTTTTCCAGGAAAGCGTTTATCATTATCCCGATTGCGGGAACAGTTTTAACAGATATTGTCGGAGTACCTATGTTTGTATTTCTTGCAAACCTTTTAGGAAATTAAACTAGTAATGGAGGAATAACAATGGAAAAAATTAATATGCCAATCACAGGAATTTGTTCTTTTGCTAAGTATCCAATTTGCACGGACTGGGAAGAAATTGATGCAGATATCGCAGTTCTAGGCGTTCCGTATGATACGGGCGTTGGCTTTTTAAGCGGCTGTCGATTTGGGCCTAGAAGAATTCGGGAAGTGTCCACGCATTACGCGCGTGGTAGTGCAGGATTTTATGATCCGGAACGTGATGAAGTATTTTTAGGTGGAGATGTAAAAATCGTGGATGCAGGAGATGCGGATGTCATCCATGGAGATATAGAGCAAGCATTTACTGCAATTGAATATGCTGTAGCAAAAATCCGAGAAAAAGGTGCCATTCCTGCGATTATGGGTGGAGACCATTCGATTTCCATTCCTGTTGCACGTGCATTAAAAGATGAAGGTGATATCACAGTCATTCAATTAGATGCCCATTTAGACTGGTCAGATGCACCAGGCGGACAAACTTTAGGAAACGGTAGCCCTATGCGTAGAATGTCTGAAATGGATCATATTAAAGATATGGTACAAATCGGTTTACGTGGATTAGGGAGTAGTCGAAAAGAAGATTTTGACGCAGCAAAAGCTTACGGGAGCGAGCTAATCTCAGCACGCGATTCCGCTAAGTTGGGTGTAGAAGGTATACTTAATAAAATTCCAAAAGCCGATAAATACTATGTGACAATAGATATTGATTGCTTTGATATTTCATTGGCTACGGGTACAGGATCTCCTTCACCTGGAGGATTCACATTCGATTTCCTAAATGACATTTTAATTGGAATCGCTGAAAAAGGAAATGTAGTTTGTTTCGACCTAGTTGAAGTTGCTCCCCAATATGATCCTACTGGTGCCACGACTCGGGTAGCAGCTATGACGATGCTGAATTTCATGGGCCATATACTTAAAAACAAAGAAAAACAGTCTAACTAATAGAAACTACCATAGCCATGCAGCGAATATATTTTATTCGCTGCATGGCTTTTTGAGTGGGTGTCAGGTTGTTAGGAAAGTGAGAAATCACTCTGAATTGAACTAAAGTTGTGTGCGTACCTGGTACCTTTATGATTTTTATTTTGAAACTTTTTCCTGAAATCTACGTCTGTACGCTGATAAATATATCGTACTAACCGATAGGAGGTATTTATATGAAAAGCAAACTATGGAAAATAATGATGACAGTGTTGATTATATTGCCGCTGCTCATGATACCGACGGGGACAGAGGCGTCCGTCAAGAATCCATTCCGAGATGTGTCAACGAACAATCCTTATTTTGAAATGGTGCATGAAATGCGGGATCAGAAAGTTATCAGTGGGTATCCGGACGGTACATTCAAGCCGAAAGAAAAAATCAATCGGAAGCAAGCAGCCGCGCTTGTCAACAGAATTGTCAAATTGCCGGCACGGAAGAAGTTTGTGGCATTCAAGGATGTCTCCACGAAGAATCCTTATTTTCATGACATCCAGAAAGTACAGCAAGCGGGTATATTTGAGCCCGATGCAAAAGGTAATTTTTATCCGAACAAGCAGATTACACGTGGAGAGATGGCGAAAGTGCTGACAATAGCATTTAAACTGAAAGAGATTTCGGACTTTGATTTCCTTGACGTACCGAGAAACCATCCGATGAGTGAATACATACGAGCAATGTATGCTGCCGATATTACGACGGGTGACGGTGGCATATTCTATCCAGATATCGCTGTCTCCCGTGATCACTACGCCGTTTTCCTCTACCGGACCCTGCATCGGAATGACCCGATCAATCCTGAAAATCCTGAAAGACCGTTGCCGGGGCAATTGACTACTGCGCAACCTGAATATCTGCAGAGTTCCGATTATAATATAGCAGAAGCCATGCTTAGTATGATGCAACAGAAAGTGACGCTTTATCCAGCCGACTACTTACTTACAGATCCCATCAAAGACGGTCCTTATGGCGATACGCGTGAAATCGAATTGTACAGTAAGTATCGTGGATACAATGAAATGGCGAAGCAAAACATACGTTACTTAAAACGGTTTACGAAAGAGAATTCAATCGTAGGAGAAATGCTGACACGATGGCTTGAAGGTGATTTTACTAAAGTAACAGATGATTATAGGACGTTACGCAGGATCACAGACTCAGAATACGGAAACTGCGAGAGTGATATATGCATGGATGACCTCATCAATGCCCGTACAAAACGTGCGGAAGAATATTTCCTGAAAACAATCACCGGTCCCGAAGCTATGAAACGTTTCCATGCGGAATGGGGATCGGATTGAATAATTGAACGATGAAATAGTGTACAGTACCTACGCGATAAACAAACATAAATGTTCAAAACAAGATGCCTGTGTGAGAAACAAACGTGAATGTTTATACAATCATGAAAGTTTCATGCACAGAAACCTTTCATCAATGCATAGGAAATGTGAATTTTACTAGTCCTAATCATGCTATAATTACCATAACATTGCAAAAAAAGAAAATCAGAAAGCGGGCGATTATTCTGTTTACAATTAAAAACTTTGAAGATAATGAGAATGTGAAAATCAGGGAAGAACTAGGTCCTTTTAAAGTAGTAGAGTTTCAAAAAGAACTAAGTACGAATCATGCAACGGCTCAATCGGCATATTATGCTTCCGAAATGAATGTAAGACGAAGACAGCTAGTTTGCGATGTCAGTCAGTCAAACATTACGATTCAGGCAGGGGCCATGCAATGGATGGCGGGAGACGTGAAAGCGACGACTGGGCTTAAGGGAGTAGGAGACTTCATCGGAAAAACGATTAGGGGCAAAATGACCAAAGAATCGAGCATCAAACCGGAGTACACGGGCACCGGTACACTTATTTTAGAACCAACGTATAAGCATATTTTGCTACTGGATGTATATGAGTGGGATCAGTCACTCGTCATTGAAGACGGACTCTTTTTAGCTTGTGATTCAGGATTAAAACATAAGGCCGTGATGCGTTCTAATCTTTCTTCTGCTGCTTTGGGCGGGGAAGGTCTTTTCAATTTGGGACTTACCGGGCAAGGAGTGATTGCACTGGAATCTTCCGTGGCAAGAGAGGAACTTATAGAAATTGAGTTAGAAAATGATGAGTTGAAAATCGATGGAAATATGGCGATTGCTTGGTCAGGCGGTTTAGAATTTACTGTCGAACGCTCTGGAAAAACACTTATGGGTTCGGCGGCTTCAGGCGAAGGATTGGTAAATGTCTACCGCGGAACAGGAAAAGTGTTAATGGCGCCGTTCCTTCAATAAATTCGAAATAACAGATTCGATTAAAATAAGGTACCTGTGTGAGAAACAAACGTGAATGTTTAAACAATCATGAAAGTTTCATGCACAGGTGCTTTTGATTGTGATGTGAAGTGTGGTAACTATGATTTTTTACTCGGAGAAGAAAACAAGTGAAATGTTAAAGGTATCTGGTTCTACTTCAATTCGGAATTGTTTCAGAACCAGGTATCTTAAGACTTATATATCTAATGAAAAGACTGAAGGAGAGTTTAAATGATGCCTGAAGAAAAAATGTTGAGTAACCTAAATGAAATCAATGAAATTGTCCTCTCCAACACTATAGGTGATATGCTTTCTCTGAAAAAAGTAAACGATGATAAATTGAAAGAGAAGAAAAAATACAAGGAAGTCTTTGTATCTGACTTGTCATTGATAACGGGTAATGTTTCACAGGCGGTACTGCAAGTTGCTAATCAGGGAATGACTGTGACTCAAATTGCGAAACAAGCACCTAATGGTTTGTTTACTGCTACTACAAATCCCTCCAATTTGTCCAAATTCGCAAATGGAACTACATCGACAATGGTGCGAGACTCGTCTGGTCGTATAACCGAGCACGCGGGTTTTGCTGACATTGGTATAAGTGCATCAGTGAATCCTACAATTATTCTTTCAGCCGGAATGCAAGTGATGTCAGCTGTTTCAGGAACATATTATTTACATAAAATTCAGGATCAAATTACTAATATGGATGCGAAATTAGAAGAGCTTCTAAATATTCATCATGACACAAACATAGGACGTTTAATTGCGACTAGGAAAGGATTGTCAGAAATTGCAAGTAGAGACTTTGTTGATGCGACTGATCTATATGCAATTAGGAACTACAAAAAAACTGCAGATGAAATTCATGAGGAATATATGTATCGTTTAGAAAGACTAGAACGTGAATTGAACATGGAATTTGATTCGAATGCTGAGGGAAAAAAACTCATTGATATTAATTTTACAATGACGATTGCTTTTGAAGCCAATAAACTATCTTTGTTTGCAGAACTAATTGAGATTGGAACCAGGATGAAGATTGGAGGTCAAATAGAAATTATTAATGGATTAACTAGTCAATTAGAAAGAAATTATGCAAGCAGTTTTTATCATAAGGTTGACTTAGAAGTTGAGAAGGTCTATTCAATAAGACGGCAACAAAGTAACAGTGAATTGGTTGCTAAAGAGAAGAAATATGAAAAGTCATTAGAAAAATTTACTGATTTTCCTATTGTTCCTCATTGGGGAATTCTAGCCATCAAAGCGGGGAGGCTTGTTAAATCTAAAAGAGATGTTAATAAAGCGGTAGAAAAAATCGAGTTAGAAAACAAAAACTTGGGAAAAGTAAAAATAGACATGAAACAAAACAAGGAGAACGATCGAATTGATAATATTATCGTCGAAGTCGTTGAACTGCCATATAAAGAGAAGGAGATTTTATATATTCCTACCGTAAATAATAAGCAACGAGTATTTGTACCGATGGAAGATTAGTAGAAAAATATCTTAAGGATACGCTTAAAAATAAGGTACCTGTGTGAGAAACTTTCTTGAGTGTTTAAACAATCATGAAAGTTTCCCGCGCAGGTACTTTTCATTAGTAAGCCATTCAGTTGTTCCGACAGGACAGTTTTCTTTTATAAAAAAAACCTCAACCTTTATAGGAAGAGGATGATTGCCGCAACTGTAATCACCTTAATGACTAAGCTACTTGAGATTTTGATGTGGATCTCCATAACCACACCTCCAATAAAGAGAGAAGGATTACGGGATTTAGAATGCAGTGCAGATGCACTCCGAGAGTCCCGACCACTCTTCGAACACATTGTAAATATAACACGGTTACCGGCAAATGTTACCGTAAATATTTTGATGGGTTTTAAAATAAGTATTTTAGTATGAGGAATAAGATATTCACAGTAGCGACGAACAACTCTAAATTGAACTAGAGTTGTGTAAGGTCCTGGTACCTTAAATTAGTACAGGTTCCCACACAAACCAGGAAAATTACTTATTTAATCTAGTGTTAAAAAGGTACCTGTTGAAGAAAAAATATATATGTTTAAACAATCATTTAGGAATCATCTACAAGTACCTATAATTGTTTGTTATAAAGATGACCGTGTAGACTATGCTTATGCCATAACACAAATATAAAAAAACGGAGACAGAACTTTGGTGTTCATCTCCGTTTTTTTATATTTATAGTACTCTGATTCAATGGATACATAATCTATTTCTCAAACTCGATTTGATGCTTTTTGATTTTATAGTTTAAATTCTGTCTGGAAATTCCAAGTTGATTTGCCGTATTGGTTAAGTGATAATTGCAGCGGTTCAATGTATTCTCGATAATTTGCCTTTCATATTGTTCGACTGTTTCTACCAAATCAATTTTAGGATTGTAAGTTGCTGTTGTTGTACTTTCTATTTGCGCATCTACCGTTTGTAAGTATTCTGGTAAATGATTTATTTTAAATTCAGATTCAGTAGGAGAGCGATTAATCATCCACTCAATCATATGTTTTAGTTGTCTCAAATTACCGGGAAAGTGATAATTTTTCAAGAAGGTTACAGTTTCCAATGCAAATGAGTGCTTTGTATTACTGTTATTACTTCCAAATAGCTCAAGAAAATACTCTGCGTACTGCATGATTGATATCTGCTGCTCCTGTAAGGAAGGAATGTAAAAAGAGAATGAGCTGAGTTCGTAGAAGAGGTTTTCGTTCAATCGCTGTTCCTGAATGGCCTCCCAAGGCTTTTCATTCAATAGAGAAATAATTTGTGTGTCTATCTCGATTTCCTCATCACACCCATTGCGTATAATCGTGTTGGTTTTAAGCGCATTAAAAAGTCTTTCCTGGATAAATAGCGGCATTAACGTCAACTTATCTATTATCAATGCACCTTTATGTGCAAGTTCTAAGTAACCTGCTTTACTGTTTGAACCAAATAGCATATTGGACAGTGATTGAGAAGAAAGAAGGCCGCAGTTGATCATATATACAGGCTTACTCAGAATGTTCTCAGCATAGAAGCGAGCTAAAGCATTTTTTCCTGTACCTCGATCACCATAAAATATAAGGTTAGCAGAAGGGTTTTCCAGTTGTTTTAACTCCTTTAGTATTGAAGATAGCGCTTTAGTGTCTGAAAAGAAACTTGAATGCTGCTTTTCTTTATTTATATCATCTTGTGCTACTTCTGTTTGCCGGACATAAAGAGTTTCAATAAAATCTTCGGTTTTTGAAAAGTCTTTTGTAATGAGAATATTTCCGATTTTTTGTTTGCCGATAAGAAGTGGTATATTTCTCTGATAGATGCTATATCTCTTTCCACTATTTGAAAAGAATATGTTGCTAGATGCGATTTCCTTGTTGTTGGTAAGTGTATAAATTGAAGAAGCCTGATTGACTTTATCCGAAAATACCTCGGCAGCATATCTCCCCTGAACGTCTTTTGTCTCTCTTGAATCCAGTTCGCCTTGCTTTTTATTATAAAGAACAACTTTTTGGCTATTGTCTATAAAACAGATTCCCTCTTCTATATGATCTAAGATTATTTCAAACTGACGTAAATACTGCTGGTACTTTTGTATTTCTGTATTCTGACGGTTAATGGTTGTAACTTGCCGCAAAATTATAAGTGCTTCTGAATTATCAATCGCATGTATATTGACTAAAGCATGGTTTTGTCCAATGGACATATCTATATTCTTCATGTCTATTCTATTCATGAAGAATTGAGAGATTTTTGTAGAAGGAAGATAATTATGTATGGATTTACTAACTAGTTGGCTTTTAGTGGCTCCAGGGAAATAATCTACTGCTGATTGATTAAGTGTTTTAATAAAACCATGTTTATCGATAATTATAATCCCTTCGAAGAGATAAGGTGCTAATAATTGGGTTGCGTCTTTCAAGTTGAATTCATTCATTTTTTTCTCCTTTTGTAAAAATATTTTTCTTTCCTTGAAGTTTAAAAGTTTAGAAAATATAATCAATCATATCACAATTTTCAGAATAGAAAAAACAGTAGCGGAAATTTTTTTCCGAAAGTAATTTTTCTTTTTTGGAATGCAGAATTGAGAGGAGATATGGAATGAAGAAAGTAAACCTAACTGGAGTAAAAGTAGTGGACGTGCATGCACATCCGTTTAAAGAAAATCGAGAATCCCAATCACCAGTCGGATTTTTACGGAACCTTTCCTTATCAGTAATTCCGGAGATGTTTTCAGACTTGAGTGAAGTAGAACAGCATCAGCCGTATCCAGGATCGAATATGTGGATCCAAAGGCTGCTAAGAGGAATGTCGCGTTATCTCAATTGCGATGAGGAAATTGAAGCAATTGTCCATGCAAGAAATGAGCAATCAAAAGATTTTTCTGCCTATACTCAAAAACTTTTCAAGGATGTAAATTTGCAGGGAGCTATCATGGATTTTGGCTATCCGCAACCTCCGATAGACAGAGAGAAGTTCGAAGTATTATGTGATATCAAGGTTTGGGAAATAAGTAGAATAGAGCCTCTTATGGTGGAGCTTTCTGAGAATCATCAATCATTTGAAGATTTCATTAGCCTTTATAGAAAGCGCTTACAAGAGGATTTGAGAAAAGAACATATAGTAGGATTAAAAACAATTATTGCTTACCGAAGCGGCTTGGATGTTGAAGAAATTGATGAGTCAGCAGCGTCAGGAGAATATGAAACATTTAAAAATGATACAAGAGCTCCCGTAAAAAGGCTTCGTGACTACTGTTTCCATATTGCGATGGAATGTTGCACTGAAGCAGACAAATTTATGCATATTCATACGGGCATCGGCGATGGAGAAGTTGTACTTCCAAAAGCAAGCCCAAGTTACTTGTTAGATATTTTTCGTCAAAAAAAATACGAAAATACAAAAGTTCATCTTGTCCACGGAGGCTACCCATGGATGGAGGAGGCTGCCTTTATAGTCAGTATTCTTCCTAATGTATATATGGATATTTCTTTACAAAATCCATTTACGGCACATGGAGTCGAACGGATTATGTCTCAAGTATTTGAATTGGCACCGTTTGATAAGGTCATGTATGGATCAGATGCTTTTACAGTTCCTGAAATGAACTGGATGGGTGTTAAGATTTTTATTGAAAACTTTGAGCGAGTGCTGAATTCGTGGGTTGAAAAAGATTACATGGATGTGGAAAGGGCTCAATATATCGGGGAAATGGTTCTCTATAGGAATTTTGAAAAGATTTACAATATCACACTATAAAAAAGAATAGGGAAGGGGAAATTTTATGAGTGATCATTTACAGTTGGATCTTCAGCCGAAAAGAACTTTAAAATTCTGGCACATTTGGGCTTTGGGAGTCGGAGCAGTAGTTGGCGACGGGATTTTTCTTTTGATGGGTGAAGGAATTGCTGTGGCGGGACCAAGTTCAATTATTTCGTACGGAGTAGCAGGTCTGTCACAGTTATTTCTAATAATGGCATTAGTGGAAATGGCGGTTGCCATGCCAAATGCAGGAGCAATGTCATACTGGGTTGAACGGATTTTGGGGAAGTCTTGGGGGTTCATTGCGGGAATGACATTTGCGATCGGCTGGATTATAGCTGGCGGCAGTGTAGGACTAGCACTTGGAAAAATAACAATGTGGTATTTCCCGAGTTTAACTGCTGAATGGTGGCCGATGGTGTTTGCACTGGTGTTTATCACCTTATTTGCTTTAATGAATATAGCGGGTACTATGCTTGCAGCCAGGATACAGCTTTGGCTCGTGTTGGGCCTTGTAGCTATAATGATCGTATTTGCGGTTATTGGTCTTAAAGATGTAAATCTTAGTAACTTCACTCCTCTGATGCCACATGGAGCGTCAGGATTTTTAAGTGCGATACCTTTAGGTACGTATGCATATTTAGGCGCGCTTACGCTTGTTACAGCAGGAGCTGAAGCTATTAATCCTGAACGAGACCTTCCGCGCGGACTGATCTGGTCAAGTCTGACATTTTTATTTATTTATTCTTTTGCCCATTTCGTACTTCAAGGTATCATCCCTTGGCAAAATGTGACGATTGACAGTTCACCATTTACAGTGGCAGCAGGTCAAGTTTTTGGTGTTGCAGGTGCATTTATTATGAATACTGCTGCATGGGTAGCCGCAGCAACTACTATTCTCATGGGAACTATTTATGCGACTTCACGTATTTTTTATTCTCAGGCAAGGGAGGGCATGCTGCCTAAATTCATGGGTAAAATACACCCTAAAACTTACACGCCCATTAATGCAATTATAGTAATTTGGGCTGCAACTGTTTTATTGATTGTTATCGGTCAATTTAATCCGGATTTGATATATATAGAGTTATCAAATCAGCTTGTGATTGCTTGGTTGTTTTCATGGGGGATTACATTGGTTGCCAGTGTGATTTACAGAGTACGCTACAAAGAAGAAGTAGCAAAGTTATCATGGAGACAACCCTTGTTTCCGATGTTTCCTGTATTAGGGTTTATCGGTATAGTAGTTGTTCTTTATGGATCATTCGTCAATGATCTGGGGACGTTACTAAGAGGTGCTGCTTGGCTAACTGTGCTGTTTGTTCTATTTAAAATCTTCAATAAAAATGCCTTTCGCAAAAATAGCGCGGAACCAATAAAAGGTGATTTGGACTATGAATAACAAAGACTATTTGAATCAATTAAAAGATGAAGTAATATCCATTCGAAGAGAACTCCATCAAAATCCCGAGCTGTCTTTTAAAGAGTATCAAACAGCGGAAACTATCACGAAGATTCTCACTGGCTGGGGGATTAACTATAAAAAGATCGGGGAAACAGGAGTGTTTGTCGACATCATTGGGAACGCTTCAGGCAAAACCATAGGCTTGCGTGCTGATATTGATGCACTGCCTATTCAAGAAGAGGCAGAAGTTTCTTACCGTTCACGTAATGATGGAGTAATGCATGCATGCGGTCATGACGGGCATACGGCTATGCTATTAGGTGCAGCTAAACTGCTGCATGAAAAGAAAGATGAGCTTCAAGGAACTGTACGCTGTATTTTCCAGCCCGGTGAAGAATTGGATGGAGCGGCACAGGAGCTCATTGATAGAGGAGTACTTGAAAATCCCTCAATAGAATGTGTAGTCGGTATGCACTTATGGCCATATCTGCCGTTAGGAACTGTTGGTGTGAAGAGCGGAAGCATGACGGCATCTTGTGACGATTTTAAAATTGTTATTAAAGGTAAGGGTGGTCATTGTGCAAGACCCCATCTAGGTATTGATGCTATTAATATAGCAACAAAGTTAGTTCAAGACTTGCAAGAAATTCCGTTGAAACACACAAGTCCTACTCAGCCGGCTTTAGTTCATATTGGTAAAATTCAAGGCGGAGAAGCTAATAATGTAATAGCAGATACAGTTGAAATAGAAGGTACAGCAAGATCATTCTCTGCGACAACGAGACAATTGATCAGGAAAAAGATTGAAGATATTTGTGAAGCCGCAGAAGGATTATGGAATGCCACTATAAAGATAGAATATATTATTGGTGCCCCAGCAATCAATAACTCACTCAGTATGACAGAGTTATTTAAGACAACTGCGACTGATTTGCTTGGTGATACTCAAGTCTATGAGCTTGATGAACCTTCGATGGGTGCCGATGACTTCGGATACTTTTCGGAAAAAGTACCGTCGCTGTACTTCCGGTTAGGTATTAAAAAAGACAATGAAGAAATATTCGATCTGCATCATCCCAAGTTTCACTTCGACGATACGGTCTTGATTTACGGTGTTGAACTATATACAAGTATTGCCGAAGAGTTGCTGAAAAGGAGAGAGTGAAATGACATCAATTAAACTAACGAATATGAACTCGAAGCAAGAAGAAGTATTAGAGAGAATAGAGCGCGAGAATATCCAATATGTACGTGTGGAATTTTTAGATTACGCAGGAACAATTCGTGCCCGCACTATTCATAAGAGTCAAGTGAGAAGCGCAATGGAAACAGGGGTTAATTTCAGTACAGCTATTATGAATTTCAATATGTTTGATAGGATGATTGAAAATGCCAGATATGGAGCGGACGATGGTGATTTCTTTGCTATGCCTGATCCAGACACTTTTGTAATTCTACCGCACAGAAATCAAACGGCGCGTATGTATGCTGATTTAGTAGATGAAGATGGAAACCCTTGGCACGGCTGTCCCAGAAGTGCATTAAAAAGGCTGTTGAAGGAAGCTAAAGAAGAAACCGGCGGCGAGATTAATATGGTCTACGAACAAGAAGCCTACTTGTTAAAAGAGCATGACGGGAAACTTGTACCCGCTGATAACAGCTTATGTTTTTCAACGGATGGATTGGATATTCAAGAAGAATTTGTTCAAAAGTTTGTTGAAATTATGTATAAGTTGGGAATTGAAACAGAACAGATATCAAGTGAATACGGTCCTGGACAACTGGAAATTAATACAAAATACGATGAAAGTCTTAAAGCGACAGATAACCAAGTAACTTTCCGTCAGCTATTCAAACATTTAGCCAGAGATATGGGGATGGTTGGGACTTTGGCACCGAAACCTTTTGAAGAATATGCAGGCAGTGGGCTGCATGTCCATATCAGTATATTTGACGGAGAGCGGAATGTTTTTAAAGAAACTAATGATAGCAGAGGATTAGAGCTGTCTGATACTGCCTATTACTTCATAGGCGGCATTTTGCACCACGCGAAAGCGCTTTCTGCAATAGCTGCGCCTACTATGAATTCTTATAAGCGCTTATTGCCTGGAACTTTTGCTCCTGCACATGTTTGCTATGGAGTAGGCAACCGTTCTGCACTCGTCCGTGTTCTTGAACCCCGACGAGAAAGGAGATTTGAATACAGAGGTGCAGACGGAACGTGTAACCCGTATATGTTGTCATCTGCTTTGATTGCTGCAGGGTTGCATGGTATTCGGCAGAAGATGGATCCTGGTCTTCCACTTGAAAAAGATATTGCTTCATTATCAGCTGAAGAATTAATCACATTAGGCGTAGAAGATGCACCGAGAGATTTAAAGGAAGCTCTTTATTATCTTGAAAAAGATACGATACTCGCAGAAAGTATTGGAAGAGATATTTGGGAAGAGTTTATTAAAGTTAAAAAATCTGAATGGAAATCTCATTTTTATCAAGTAAATGAATGGGAAAGACAGTTGTTTTCTTCTGTTTATTAATTAAACTCAACGATTCAGAAGGTGGCGTAAGAGTTAATATATTTTTTAGAAGGTGGAGATATGTTTGACGAAAACAGACACCATTATTGAGAGAGAAAAAAAGTTGATTTCAAAAGCGCTCAGTCTTCGTTTCCATCCAATCTCTGTAGAGAGTGCATCTGGAACGAGAATTATTGATACGGAGGGTACTTCTTATCTAGATTTAACAGCAGGTTGGGCAGTGGCAAACATCGGTTATAGCCGAGAAGAAGTTGCAAAGGTAATATATGATCAATATAAAAAGCTTTCATTCACTACCCAACTTAGTGCACCAAGTGAAACAATGACTACACTGGCAGATGAATTAATCAGTATTTCACCGGGGACATTTGAGAAGAAAGTATGGTTTGGACATTCAGGATCGGATGCGAACGAATTTATTAGCAAGTTTATACCAGTGGCTGCCGGACGTTCAAAAATGATATCTTTCTTCGGCTCATATCACGGACAAACAATGGGTGCTTCCTCCCTTTCTGGCCATGCCGCTCAATCGATGTTTGAAGGAAGAGGAAATGTCGTTAAAATTCCGTACCCAAATGAATTCCGGCCATTCAGTGGAATTAAAGAAAATATCAAAGAACAAGCCATTCACTTTTTAAAAGAGGTATTTGCTACAGTATGTCCTCCTGGAGATACTGCAGGGGTAATTATCGAAGCGATACAAAGTGATGGCGGAATGGTACTGCCACCTGAAGGTTTTTTACAGGCTCTAAGTGAGATATGCGATCAGCATGGAATCTATCTGATCCTGGATGAAGTGAAGGTGGGTTTAGGACGGACTGGAAAATGGTTTGCGTTTGAACACGATAATATTATTCCGGATGCAATCGTGGTCGGTAAATCTCTTGGTGCTGGTGTACCTATAAGTGCAGTTATCGGGCGAAAGGAAATCATGGATGCTGTTCCGGCTGGCCATATGTTCACTGCCAGTGGGAATCCTATTTCCACTGCTGCTGCCATAGAAAATTTAAGTATTATTAAAGAAGAAAATTTAATGAGTAATGCAACAGAACGCGGAAATCAGTTTTTGACAGGTCTTAAGGAAATTAAAAAGAAATACAATTTTATTGGAGATGTAAGAGGTGAAGGGCTGGCAATAGGGATTGAGATTGTTGAATCTGAAAGCAACCAACCCGATCCGTTAGTGACTGCAGCTATATGCTACCGGTCTTACGAATTAGGCTTGCTTGTATATACAGTAGGAATTCATGGGAATGTACTAGAGATCACACCTCCGCTTATAATTACTGAGAATGAAGTACAAGAAGCTCTGAATCTTTTGGAAGCTGCTTGTGAAGATGTAGCGCAAGGCGATTTTGATTATGCCAAATTAGAAGAATACACTGGTTGGGGTTAACTTGTAAGTATACTTATAGAAAGGTGCAGTTAGAATATGAAAGTTTGTATCTTACAGCACGAAGGTTTAGTTGCACCTGGTTTTGTAAAGGAATGGGTGATCAGCCGATGTCATGAAATGCAAATTATTCGTGTAGACTGTGGGCAAGAGTATCCCCCAATCGAAAACTTTGAAATGCTAATTATATTAGGCGGTCAAGCGGGCGCGTATGAAGAACAAGAGTATCCCTGGTTAATAAGAGAGAAGAAATGGATTCGCAGTGTAGCGGACAGTGGAAAACCGATCTTTGGAATATGTTTAGGGGCCCAACTACTTGCTAGTGTGTATGGAAAATCTGTAAGAAAAGCCAAGTATAAAGAAATAGGTTGGTGGAAGATTTCTTTTGTTGAAAACAGCGAGTCTCATGTTTTACTAGAAGGCTTGCCGAACGAAATTCCATTTTTTCAGTTTCATCAAGATACATTTGATCTGCCTGAAGACGCTGTACTTCAAGCAGACAATGAAGCATTCGATAATCAAGCATTTACAATAGGACGTTCTATTCTCGGAGTTCAATTTCACCCCGAAATTGATAATGAATATCTACAGCGTATACTAGATAAGTTTGGTGACTCCTTCGAAAAAGGTCGCTATACACAAACATCTCAGGAAATAGCCAATAAAGAAACTTGTCAGCAAAGCAAAAAATATCTATTTCAGATCTTGGATAACTTTGAACGTTTAATTGACCAGGAAAATACCAGCTCCATAAAAAATAACATGTCAATGTAAATAAACAATTTAATACTTCTAAGTGAAGAAAAACAAGTGACTTGCTCGAGGTCAAGACTGGTTCTAAAACAAGGTACCTTAAACTTATGTTCGAATATGATATCAACAAGAACAAACGATAGAACAACTGTGAAAATCAGTCACTCTATCGTTTTTTTTTGTACATTTTATTCAAAATGAAAAAAGCACCAGACCCCCCACACAACTCAGAATCAATTCTAAATAAATCTAGAATCATGTGCGGACCCAGTACCCTTCATCACAACCTCGTACGCTCCTTCAACTTCCCCTGCAACTCATTTAATCGCACCATAAGCTCTTCATACTCACTTAACCCAATATTACACAATTGAATTTCCTCATTAACTCGTTCAATAATAGAGTTTTTCTCGTCGTATGCTTTTTTCTCTAACTTGACATAAACTTTACGTTCGTCTTCTACTGAACGTTCTTTGCGTAGCCAACCTTTTTCCTGCATACGGGAAATCATCGGTGTGAGTGTCCCTGTTCCTAGGCCTACTTGTTCGCCGAGCTCTTTCATCGTGATTTCGTCATGTTCCCATAACGCGAGCAACACCAAGTATTGAGGATACGTCAGTCCGAATGATTTTAAGACACTGGCGTATAGTTTAGTGAACTCTCCAGCCGTTTCATAAACCGCGAAACAGAGCTGTTTATCTAGCGTAGAAAAGTCTTTTTTCATAATAGTTTTTCCACATCATCCGCAAGCTTTGCAGGAACGGTTTGAGGCGCGTATCGCTTCACGACGTGTCCGTCACGATCTACTAAGAACTTTGTGAAATTCCATTTGATTTTCTTCGAGAGCAGTCCGCTTTTCTCTGTTGTCAGGTAATCGAATAATGGGTCTGCTTCATCGCCGTTTACGTTCACTTTCGCCATCATTGGGAATGAAACACCATAGTTCAGTTGGCAGAATTCAGTTGTTTGATCAATATTATCAAATTCCTGGTCATTGAATTGATCGCAAGGAAAACCGACTACCATCAGGCCATCGTCTTTATATTGTTCATATAGCGATTGTAAACCACCGAACTGTGGAGCGAAGCCACATTTACTAGCTGTGTTGACGATAACTAAAGGCTTTCCTTCATACTCTTTCAAAGACAAGATCTCGCCATTCGTTTTTTTAACTTCAAAATCGTATACCGATACCAAGTAAATTCCTCCTTTTATTTCACTGTGATTTCCACTTCGACATTCCCGTTGAGTGCTTTAGAATACGGGCAGTAATTATGTGCTTTCTTTGCATATTCTTCTGCAGTTGCTTGATCTACACCTTCGATTGTTACTTCAAGTTTAGCGCCTAGCTTCACGCCGCCGTCCGTTTTATCCGGATAAAGTGCTACAGTTGCGATGACTTCACTACTAGCATACTCTACTTTTCCTTTGTCTAACTGAATTTCAAGTGCACTGTTGAAACATGCGCTATATCCAGCCGCAAACAATTGTTCAGGATTTGATGCGCCAGACACAACACCGCCAAGTGCTACAGGCTTTGCTACATCTAAATTGAAAATATTATCTGGTGAATAAACAGAGCCATCGCGTCCGCCTGTGTTAATAATCGTCGTTTCGTATAGTGGTTTCATGTAAAATTCCTCTTTTCTTTTTATGTTGTGTACGATTTAATCTTATACGATTTAATTTACAAAAGCAATGATTTTGTTTCTGAATGAAAAATAAAAAGTATCGGCTCATGTATCCTTACAAAGGAAGCCTTGATTAATATGAAAATAATATATAGTATAGAATGTATTCAATTGCCAAAATTGATAGAATACTTTATTTCCTGAAAGTCCTGTTTACTGTGAACGAATAGGAAAAAGATATTCAACAAGAAAAAATACATCAAAATCCTAGACTCCACAAAACAAGTGTAGGGAGTCGTGTGAATGGTGAAAGAGGGGGTACGTTTTAATGAAAGAAAGTGAAGTGAAAAGGGAAAAGAAGAAATTTTCAATGCCACATATTTTCGTTATCCTGTTTATGATTATAATCTTGGCTTCTCTAGCCAGTTATATCGTGCCTGCAGGTGAGTACGAACGTGTGACGATGGAAGACGGTAGGGAGGTTATTGATCCCAATACGTTTAAATTGGTTGAAAGTACACCGGTTGGACTATTTGATTTTATGTTTGCGGTTCCAACGGGCTTGATTGAGACAGCAGAAATTATTTTTGGTGTTTTGATGATTGGCGGTATGTTCGCAGTCATTGAACGAACTGGAATTATTAGTATCGGTGTTGGGAAATTAGCAAATATGTTTTCAAATAGGGGACTATGGGTGATCCCGATATTGATGATCCCTTTTGCTATTATTACTACGTTTACGGGTCAAGTTGAATTATCTTTAATTTACTTGCCTGCTATTTTACCCCTCATGCTTAAACTCGGCTTTGATAAAGTGACAGCAGCAGGAACAGTGCTTGTGGCCACAATCTCTGGATTTACTGTTGCACTCACATCTCCTGCAAACTTAGGTGTTTCCCAGACGGTATCTCAACTTCCGTTATACTCTGGAATGGGTTACCGAATTATTATTCTTGCTACTATACTCTTAGTTGGAATAGTGTTCGTCGTTCGATACGCTAAAAAGGTGCGGAGTCATCCCGAGTTAAGTATTACATATGATGCGTCTGATTTAACGCAGAATGAAGCAATGCTGGACACGGATCAGCAAAAAGCAACCACTAGGCAAAAACTTGCATCTGTTGTGGTGTTGATTGCGTTTGGTGTTTTACTTTGGGGCTTGTTCGAACACGGCTGGTATTTCCGGGAACTATCTGGTTTATATATTATGACCGGAATTGTTGTGGGTCTTGTCGGAGGTCTCGGAGTATCTCAAATTTCGGAGTCCTTTATTGAAGGATTTAAAAATATCCTTTTAGGGGCTTTAGTCGTTGGCGTTGCACGTGGAGTCGCCGTTGTGCTAAATGACGGAAATATTATGGATACTATTACGTATGCAGCTGGGAATCTCGTAGCAGCGATGCCAAGTAGTGTGACGGCTACGATCATGCTAGTCGTCCAAGGTTTACTGAATTTCCTGATTCCATCGGGAAGCGGACAAGCGATGGTGACCATGCCCATTATGTCTGGACTTGCAGACTTGTCAGGTGTATCTAGGCAAACGGCTGTACTTGCATTCTTATTTGGAGATGGATTCTCGAACATTTTCTATCCAACGTCAGGATACTTTATGGCAGCTTTAGCAATTGTGGGAATCCAGTGGAGCAAATGGGTGAAATTCATTTGGCCTCTTCTCTTAATCTGGTATGGGCTGGCTATTGCATTCTTATTCATTGCTCAATTTATTAACTATTCTTAAAGGGTGGGCTAGTCTAGTCTTCATTCTTCAAAATTACAAATAAGGTACCTGTGTGAGAAATAAGCGTGAATGTTAACCATTCATGAAATTTTCATGCGCAGGTACCTTTATTATGCGATTCTTTTTCATGTTATACTAAATAAATTGCTCGAAAAGAAGATTGGACACCCGATCTTCTTTTTAACGTTAAAAATGATAATCGCTTAGAAATGAATCATGAAGGAGATAATTATTATAAACAAGACATTTGCTTACAAAAATGAATTACCATCTTTACCAATACCGCCATTGACGAGTACAAGAGAGCGACTTCTTGAATGGGTTGAACCATTTTTAAACGATAAACAACTTGCAGAAACTACTGAGGTTGTGAACGATTTCTTCAAATTAGATGGAGACGCAGAAAGACTTCAAAAAAAATTATGCGAATTGGATGCTGAAATTAAAGGGAGTTGGCTAAAGCCTTTATGGGATGATATGTATTTGAAATTCCGTGATCCTTTGCCAACGGGCATGCATTTCAATATTTTATTGGATAATAAAAACCATGAAAATCGATATACGCGTGCGGAACTTGCGGGAAGGGTAAGCCGTTTAGTCACGGAATTATATCATTTAATCATTGATGGCGAAGTAGCGCCCGTCGTAAAAAATGGTGTGCCCCAAGATATGAGTCAATATAAGAAGTTTTTCAAGTCCATTCGCATACCGAGAGTAGAAAGAGATGAATTTAGACTAGCGGCATTTGAGAAAAGAAATAACCATGTCATTATTTTATATAAGAGAAATGTGTATAAAGTGAACGTAACAAATAGTGAAGGTGAAATGTATCAAAGCAGTGAAATCGCACATGCTATTGAGCGAACTTTTCAAGAAGAGCAAAGTGAAGGCGCCAACGTAGGGATTTTTACAACTGCGAAAAGAGACGAAGCTGCGAAGATATATGATCAACTCACTGTATCTAAAGTGAATGCGAATCATCTACAAGCGATAGCGGATTCGCTCATTGTCCTATCTATGGATGAAGAAAGTAGTAGTTCCGAAGAAGCGATTGAGAATTTAATGTTAAATGGAACGAATAAATACTTTGATAAAACCATCCAAGTGATCCTCACGAATAAAGGTGAATTGGGTTATAGCATCGAGCACTCTTCGGTTGATGGTACGACGATATTTGCTGTCATTAGCTATGTTAATGAAGGCCTGGAAAGTGATGAGCCTGAAAAAATATATACGACTGAACCTACTCTAATGGAAAAACAACAATGGGAATTATCTGCGGAGATGGAGAAGTCGTTAATGAAATTTGAAAAAGAGAATGCAAGAATCAAAAAAGAGTTCTCTATTAAAACGACAATCTTCAACAGCTTTGGTTCAGATGAAATCAAAACCATGAATATTAGTCCGGATGCTTTTTTCCATATGGCTTTACAAATTGCACAGTACAGAACGTTTGGCGTATTTAGAAGCGTTTATGAACCCGTTTCAGTTCGTGCATTTTATGAGGGAAGAACAGAATGTGCAAGAGCGACCAGTATGGAAAAGATTGACTTGGTGAAAGCGCTAGAAAATGGTGAAGAGAGTCATGAAGTGTTGTATGACTTGATGCAAAAGGCGAGCGCGGCCCATACAGATCGAATCATCAGGTGCCGTAAAGGATTCGGTGTTGAAAGGCATATGTACGGCCTAGAGCAAATGTATAAGTTGCACGGGGAAGACCTCGGTATGACGGATAGACCTGCACTCTTTAGCGACACTGGTTATTTGACAATGCGTCATGATTTTATTTCGACAAGTGGTATGGCGTATGACAATGTAAAGTATCGGATATTCGGACCAGTCGTTGAAGGTGGTTTTGGACTCGCTTATATTTTATTGGATCAATCGATTTCTATTAATATCTCCTCCAGTGCGGATGAAGCACATCATGCGCAAGAGTTAACAAATCATTTGGAAGATGCATTTTTAGAATTACGACAGATTGTGGACCGTATTCTTTAAATAAGGTACCTGTGCGCGAAACCATCATGAAAGTTTCATGCACAGGTACTTTTAGTAAGATATTACCCAGAATCCTAACTTCTGAGTAGTATCTTTTTTACATACATCCGTACCAAAATCCCCCAACAGACAAAGTCCGCAACCTTCAAACACCGGCATCGTCAATACTTATGCTGTACTGAACCAATAAAAATTCGCAGCATAAAGCAGGTGAAACCTATATGAAAAGATCCGAGTATAAGGCATTACAACATAAAAAAGCACCTAAAAAGAAAAGAAGCCTGAAGAACAAGATCATCCGTTTCGTATTGATCAGTGCACTGCTTGCCGTTCTTAGCGTACTACTCGTACTGAATATCTTCATCACATTCAGTGACGTAAGTAAACTCGAAGAACCTGCGCCCAGATCGACAGTGATTTACGATCCGGACGGTGAAGTGATCAGTAAGGTTTCGAATTCGAATATTGAAGGTGTATCGATCGACCAGATTCCGAATACGTTGATTGAAGCCGTCGTATCTGTGGAAGATCAACGATTCTACAAACATCACGGCATTAATTATTTCAGGATGGGACGCGCCTTAGTCGAGAACGCGTTCAAAGGTAAAATCGTGGCAGGGGGGAGTACGATTACGCAGCAGCTTGCGAAAAATGTATTTTTGACGCAAGAGCGTACGTATTCGCGTAAATTCAAAGAACTGATCCTCGCAAAGAAGATTGAACGCGTGTATTCGAAAGAGGAAATCATGGAACGTTACCTGAATCAAATCTATTTCGGTGACGGGGCATGGGGCGTTCAACGAGCAGCGCAGACCTATTTCGGTAAGGATGTTAGCGAATTGACGTTAAGTGAATCTGCGACAATTGCGGGCATCATTAAAGCACCGTCGCATTTAGCGCCTACGAAAGATATAGAAAAGTCGGTGAAACGGCGCAATCTCGTGTTGTCGTTGATGCTGAGTGAACAGTATAGCAGTCAGCAAGAATACGATGAAGCGGTCGGGCAGAAACTGGCATTGGCTGAATCGACAGTTCCAGATTATAAAGTGAACTATCCGTATTATATCGACCGTGTAGTGGACGAAGCGGTCACTATGTACGATTTGACGAGAAATGAAGTGCTGTCCGGCGGGTTGCATATTACGACAGAAATCAATCCGACGGTCCAAAATGCGCTAGAAGAAGTATATGCGGATGATAGATATTTTCCTAAGAGCACGCCAGATCAACTTTTGCAGAGTGCCTCTGTTTTCTTGAACCCTAAAACAGGTGGAATCCTAGCGTTAGTCGGTGGAAGAGGAGAATATACGCAGGGACGCTTCAATAATGCGACTGACCTCATACGGCAGCCTGGATCTGCGTTGAAGCCGCTTGCCGTCTATACTCCGGCACTTGAGCAAGGGTACCATATGTCAGATTTGCTTGTGGATGAACCGATTGATATGGATGGATACTCTCCGAAAAACTTTGATCAGAAATATAGAGGGGAAGTGACGATGTACGATGCACTCGCGCAATCGTATAATATCCCTCCTGTTTGGTTGTTGGATGAGATCGGCATCAAAAATGGCGTGCAGGCGGTTGAGCAGTTTGGGATTTCATTAGAAAAAAATGACCGTGCGCTTGGATTAGCGCTTGGAGGACTGGACAAAGGTACTTCTCCTTTGCGGATGGCTCAAGCGTTTTCTGCGTTTGCGAATGATGGTGTGATGGAGGAAGCGCATGCGATCACCGAAATTAAAGATTCGGAAGGAAAAGTGCTTGGGAAGTGGCAGGGTGAGTCTGTACAAGTGACAGATGCAGAAGTTGCCCAGCAAATGACCTATATGCTGCAAGGGGCTGTAAATGAAGGCACTGCCAAAAAAGCACAAGTTTCCGGTGTGGACGTGGCGGGAAAGACGGGCACTACCCAGCTCCCGATTGAAGGAGTGGATGGTTCAAAAGATCATTGGTTCGTCGGCTATACACCTGATATTGCCGGTGCGGTCTGGCTCGGATATGATCAAACAGATGCCGACCATTATTTAACCTCCACCAGTAGCGTTACCGCACCGCCCATTTTTGCGCAGGTTGTTTCAAAATCATCCAGCGAATTGACTGTGAAGAAATTTGATTTGTCGTTAATAGATGAAGAAATAAAAGAGTTGGAAAAGCAGAAGAACATGACAAAGGAAGAAAGAGAAAAGGAAGAGAAGAAAAAAGAGAAGGACCAGAATAGAAAAGAGTTTTGGAAGGAGATCAAAAAGTGGGGACGGGACTGGTTTGGGGTTGAGTAGGTGCCAGGTCCCCACACAATTTGGAAACAATTCTGAATTGAACTAGATTTGTGTGGGGACCTGGTACCATTTTTGATCTTACTACCGACAGAGCAGGTACCATAAGATTCTATGTGCTAGCTACTCTATTTTTAGCGTCTCATGCAGAAACTCGGAATTTACTCGGTAGGACTTGGGCCGCAACTGATGCAATTCAGCAATGCCTTCCTCTACCAACATATCCATGATCTGATTCACTTTATAACGTGAGAGATCAGATACTTCCATTAGTTGTGTCACCTGAATATCTTCAATCGCGTTGAATACTGTCAGTACGAGTAGGTGCAGAAGAATCGAACGTTTATCGGGATTTGACTGCCACTTATCACTGAATAAAAAGTCATGTATTCTCGATAATTTTACTTCATTGATTATCAAATCTTCTATTACGTTTTCCTGACCTGCAATCAGCAACTCCAGCATATCTTTCAAATAAAACGTCAACTCTCCCCGATTCATAGGAGAAGGCACTTGCTCCAGTGCCTTGTAGTATTTTATTTTATCTTTGTTAATAGTGTATGAGAACGTCACTGCGGAATAACGCTCCAGATACTTTGCTAGGTAACTGCCGACCAACAGTCTACCCGTACGCCCATTTCCATCATAGAACGGATGAATGTACTCATAAACGTAGTGTGCAATTAAATAACGGAAGAGTTCGGGATGGGTACTGTCCTGTAAAAACTGTATGAGCTGATACAGCGCCTTTTCAATTTGGTCTTCTGTCTGCAGTCCGATGTGTGTTACTCTTGCGCCGTCTGTCACCTCGACTCCTTCTTTCCGGAATAATCGACCGTCGGGGGCATGCTGACCGGCAATTTCATCTGCGACTAATTCGTCATATAGTTTCCTGAAGTCATCCAAACTGTGAAAGGGACCGATGTCTTCAATATGCAGATAAGTTTTCATCATGCCAGTGAAGCGCTTCTTTTTCGGGTCAGGCTCATCCAATCGCTTCAACACACCGCTCAGTTCCTGTTTCGTACTGCGCACTCCCTCGATTTCATTATTACTCTGCGCATCATTGATGATTAAACGGCGGAAATACGGCTCTGCTGCGAACTGTGGTAATTTGCCGATTAACGACTGAATGGTTCCGCTGTTAAGCAACACTTTGTTACTTAAGTTAATAAGCTCAGGTGTCATAACATAGAAAAGTTCAAATTGTTCCTTATCAAGTCTTCCTTTCCGAAAGGACTGAATCTGTAAGAGTGTATGCATACTGCCGTAGCTATTGATTCGTTTAGCATATTCCTTTTCGAATTGTACTTCATCTAACTTATAAAATAATTTCGTGAGATTTTCATAATCCATCGAATCACCTTACCCTTATTTTAAATATTCACCAATTTTTAAATTAGTATACATGGATAGCCGTAATAAAACAAGAAATTAATAAATTTGATGAATTATTTTAAAGAAGGTGCGAGGTGCATATAAAATTTGTAACTGAATGATGGAAGTATCCTGGTGAAGACTCATTAACCATACGATAGATACCTGTGGAAATCAGTTGAATTATCGTTTTTTTATTTCTTGAAAATAAAACGAAACTTTATCCAATTATGAAAATAGCAAAGAGAAATACAAGGGACAAATGTATATCCGCCCACATGAAATTGTTGATCGTCCAGACTTTAACAAAGCAGAAATTAAGGCAATGTGTTCAAAGGCAATTGATATACTCAATCGAAATGATAACAGAGAAGAGAGAGGTAGAATTATTGCACGCATTGGTTTAGGCATAGGAAGACAAAAAGATGATGAAGAGTATATGTGTTCGGAATTCATCGACGATCGCTACAAGAAATTGGGAATTGAACTTGTACCGATCCAAGCGGGTTTATAGTCCGAGAGCATATGGCTTCAGGCCCGAATGTTCAAGCTTTGTTCGAGGTTTCCCCGTGAACATAAAAATGGTATACTGTTTGATGTTGCTAAACCAACTGTTTATACTTATTATCCATACATATCGCGATTGAAATGTAATTTCGGTCTAACGATTTTATTGAATGCGAAAACACTAACAAATAAATGGCTCGAAAAGAAGATTGGAATTCCGATCTTCTTTTTAGCGTGAAAAACGATAATCGCTTAGAAATGAATCATGAAGGGACTAATTACTATAAAAAAGACATTTGCTTACCAAAATAAATTACCATCTTTACCAATACCACCATTAACGAGTACAAGGGAGAAACTTCTTGAATGGGTTGAACCTCTTGTAAACGATGAACAACTTAAAGAAACTACGGAGGTTGTTAACCATTTCTTTAAAGTGGATGGAGACGCAGAAAAACTTCAAAAAAAATTATGCGAATGGGATGCCAAAATTGAAGGTAGTTGGCTAAAGCCTTTATGGGATGACATGTATTTAAAATACCGCGACCCTTTGCCAACGGGCATGCATTTCAATATTTTATTAGATAATAAAAAGCATGAAAATCGATATACGCGCGCGGAACTTGCCGGAAGGGTCAGCCGTTTAATCGCGGAATTATATCATTTAATAATTGATGGCGAAGTAGCACCCGTCATACAAAATGGTGTGCCCCAAGATATGAGTCAGTATAAGAAGTTTTTTAAGTCCGTTCGCATTCCGAGAGTAGAAAGGGATGAATTTAGACTAGCGGCATTCGAGAAGAGAAATAACCATATCATGATTTTATATAAAAGAAATGTGTATAAAGTGAACGTAACCAATAGTGAAGGTGAAATGTATCAAAGCAGTGAAATCGCAACTGCTATTGAAAGAGCTTTTCAAGAAGAGCAAAGTGAAGGCGCCAACGTAGGGATTTTTACCACTGCGAAAAGAGACGAAGCCGCGAAGATCTATGATCAACTCACCGTATCTAAAGTGAATGCGGATACTCTACAAACGATAGCGGATTCGCTAATTGTCATTTCTATGGATGAAGAAAGTAATAGTTCCGAAGAAGCGATTGAGAACTTAATGTTAAATGGAACGAACAAATACTTTGATAAAACCATCCAAGTCATCCTCACTAAAAAAGGTGAATTGGGTTATAGCATCGAGCATTCTTCGGTTGATGACACGACGATATTTGCTGTCATTAGCTATGTAAATGAAGGTCTAGAAAGTGAAGAGCCTGAAACAATCTATACGACTGAACCAACTTTAATGGAAAAACAACAATGGGAATTGTCTGCTAAGATTGAGAAGTCGTTAAGGAGATTCGAAAAAAATCATGCGAGAGTCAAAAAAGAATTTTTTATTAAAAATAGAACGTTCAACGGCTTTGGTTCAGATGAAATCAAAAAAATGAATATGAGTCCGGACGCTTTTTTTCATATGGCCTTACAAATTGCACAGTACAGAACGTTTGGCGTATGTAGAAGTGTGTATGAACCCGTTTCAGTCCGTGCATTTTATCAGGGAAGAACAGAATGCGCGAGAGCGACCAGTATGGAGAAGCTGAACTTGGTGAAAGCGCTAGAAAGCGGTGAAGAGAGTAATGAAGTGTTGTATGCCTTAATGCAAAAGGCGAGCGCGGCTCATACAGATCGAATTATCACGTGTCGTAAAGGATTCGGTGTTGAAAGGCATATGTACGGCCTGGAGCAAATGTATAAGTTGCACGGGGCAGAAATCGGTATGACGGATCCACCTGCACTCTTTAGCGAGCCTGGCTATTTGGCGATGCGTCATGATTTTATTTCGACAAGTGGTATGGCTTATGACAATGTAAAGTATCGGATATTCGGCCCAGTCGTTGAAGGCGGTTTTGGACTCGCTTATATTTTATTAGATCAAACGATTTCTATTAATATCTCCTCCCATGCTGATGAAGCAGAGCATGCGCAGAAGTTAACCAATCATTTGGTAGATGCATTTTTAGAATTAAGACAGATTGCGAATCGTAGTTTTTAAATACTTCAAGGCAACTTGTTAACAGATGTCAGAGCCTAATCTAGAAGTATTCAACGAAAGCGCAAACCTATTAAGAGGTATGGCGTCAGTTGGTGGGAAACTGTAAATCACGTTTCTGTTAGTTCCGAACGATAATGAATACGTTCTACAACAAGCCCTCTACGCATTCGTAGGGGGCTATTTATAATGGTGCGGATTGTCTTATTGCTGCCTTCTATGATTCAGATTATACATTGTATTCTGTCAATGCATATGGTAAGTTAGTAAATGACCAATAATGAAGTCTAAACTTCATTTGCTATATTAAAGATGTCTTGGCTTCAAAAGGAGGGAAAGTGATTGAAACTTAAAGAGCTTATTCAAGAACGCTACAATACTTTATCGAAAAGCCAAAAGAAAGTAGGTCAGTATGTGATCGATCACCCAAAAATCGTTGCGATGTCTTCAGCGCAAGAAATCGGGGCAAAGTTTGATGTCAGTGAAACAACGGTTATCCGCTTCAGTCATAGTTTGGGGTTTTCCGGTTATGCAGAATTACAAAAGGATATTCGAGAGAATTTGTTGTTTCAACAAAGCAGCTTGACGACCTATCAGCAATCCAAGCTTGTGCTCGAACAAAAACCGCATTTCTTCGAGCAAGTCATGGAGAAGGATCGTGTAGCCATTATGGAGACGATGAAACAGATCGAGGAGGCCGATTACGAAGAGGCAATTGAACGCCTTGCTAACGCCGAAACGGTCTATGTGCTTGGCCTTCGATCGTCTTATACCGCGGCTAATTGGCTTTCCTATACAATCGGTTTAGTGAGAAGTAACGTGCGATTGTTGCGGCCCGAAACGGAAGATGTCATTCAAACATTGAGTCAAATGAATGGCAACTCCGTAGTGATTGTCATCTCGTTTCATCGTTATTTAAAAGAAACGATTCAAATTGCACGATTGGCACATGAACAGGATGCATTCATTATAGGGATTACAGATTCGACACTAGCTCCGATCCATACATATAGTCATTTGTTATTTCCAATTTATTCACCGAATAAGTCGACACTTGACGCAACAGCTTCTTTATTTTCATTCATGAATGCGATTGTGGCTGGTTTATCGGTGAAGGAAAAAGACAGTTTTGAGAAAAGACAAAATTCCTATCAATCCATAGCGAGTGATTTTTTATTCGTGGAAGGAGTAGATTGAAGATGGAAGCCGCGTTGAAAGAAGTGAAACCATTGATTGAAGAGGTGTTTACTCATCTGCATGAACATCCCGAAATCAGTTGGCAGGAAGTAGAGACGACGAAGTATTTGCAGCAGTTATTAGAGAATGAAGGGTTCCACGTGACGACATTTGAGGATTCGACTGGGCTGGTTGTGACGCTTGGTACTGGCAAGCATTGCGTTGCGCTTCGTTCAGACATTGATGCATTATGGCAAGAAGTCAACGGGGTGTATCAAGCCAATCATTCATGTGGACATGACGCACATATGACGATGGCGGTTGGGACGTTACTCGTTCTGAAGAGACTTGGGATTCCAAAAGTGGGTCGCTTAAAAGTGATTTTCCAACCTGCCGAGGAAAAAGGAACCGGTGCATTATCATTTGTGGAAAAAGGCGTTGTGGACGATGTAGATTATTTGTATGGTGTGCATCTTCGTCCTATTCAAGAACTCGGGGATGGCTATTCGACGCCTGCTATTTTGCATGGTTCTGCAAAAATGGTAACGGGATCGATTACAGGAACGGATACACATGGTGCGAGGCCACATCTTGGTCAAAATGCGATTGAAGTAATGGCGCAACTCGTTCAGGCAATCCATGCTATTCACGTCGATCCAATGGTTCCGCATTCCGCAAAAATGACGATGTTCCAAGCGGGTGGGGAATCAGCAAACATTATTCCCGGTAACGCGGTGTTCAGCTTAGACATTCGAGCCCAAACAAATGAGGTCATGGAGAAGCTAATGAGTCAAGTGGAGCAAAAGATTTCTACTGTTGCTGAGATGTTTGAAGTGCAGATCGATTTTGAAATCAAATCAGAAATAGCCGCTGCACAGGTGGATGAAACCGCAGTTGACATAATGGCACGAGCAATTAAGGAAACAGTGGGAGAGCAGTCTCTCGTGCCTCCTATCGTCACGCCGGGTGGAGAAGATTTTCATTATTACACACTGAAACGACCGGCCATCAAAGCGACGATGCTTGGACTTGGGTGTGATCTATCGCCGGGACTTCATCATCCGAATATGACGTTCAATCATGACAGTATACTGACGGGAATCGAAATACTCGCCCGAGCAGTGAACCGCACATTTGAGCAGCTAGAACAAAGGACGTGAGTTTATGAAGACTAATTTATCGATTCGCAAATTAGAATCGAACGAAGACATGCGAATGGTTCAAGGACTTGAAAAACAAATTTGGGGAGAGAATACGGTTCCAACACATCAAACCTATACGGCTTCGAAAAATGGTGGGTTAGTAATTGGTGCTTTCGATCAACAGGAGTTGGTCGGATTTTCATATAGCTTTCCGGGATTTGCAAATGGAAAAACGTATTTATGTTCGCATATGCTTGGCGTCCATCCGAATTATCAATTATTAGGGATTGGTAAGATGCTAAAGGATGAGCAACGTAAACTCGCCAAAGAAATCGGCTATGACTTATTGACATGGACATTTGATCCGTTGGAAAGCCGTAATGGCTATTTAAACTTGACGAAGCTGTACGGTATCAGCACTACTTATCTGGAAAATTGCTATGGCGAAATGGAAGATGGTTTGAATAAAGGATTACCATCAGATCGGCTTCAGGTCGAGTGGTGGATTTCTAGTGAACGGGTGGAAGACGCGTGGACACCCAAACTGCCCAACTACGACCGACCGTTTGCAGTCGGACAATCTGAAAAAGGCAACCCGATGATGGAAGTACATCTAGAGGAAATCCCTTCAAGTAGCGAGGGCATTGAAGTACCGATACCGAACAATATTCAATTCATTAAAAAGGATGAGCCTGAACTTGCACTGGATTGGCGAATGAAGATTCGAGCTGTCTTTCAATCACTATTCGGCGCAGGTTATGCGCTAGTAGGATTGAAGAAATCCGACACGGACGTTCATTACTATCAATTCATAAAAAGAACCATGATTCCACTACATATAAAACAGGAGGAGAATTCGAATGATTATACAAGAGATTAATATCCGGAAAATGAAAATGATGATGAAAACCCCTTTCACTACAAGCTTTGGTACGTTTCAAGAGAAAGATTTTCTATTGCTTGAAGTCATAGATGAGCACGGAAACACGGGATGGGGGGAGTCCGTCGCTTTCCATTCACCTTGGTACAGTGAAGAAACCATCGAAACCAATCTACATATGTTGGAGGACTTTTTAATCCCTTTAGTGATTGGGAAGGAAATCCATCACCCAGATGAAGTAAGTTCACTTTTCAACGCAATCCGTAAAAATAATATGGCGAAATCCACTGTCGAGGGAGCGATTTGGGATCTTTATGCAAAGCGTAACAACATGACATTAGCACAGGCGTTGGGTGGAGAAGCTGAGAAAATAGAAGTCGGTATTAGTATTGGGATTCATGAAGATACAGCTAAATTAGTAGAGACAGTCCGCGATTTTGTGGAGGAAGGCTATAAACGTATCAAAGTGAAGATCAAACCGGGATATGATGTGGACGTGATACGTGAACTTCGCAAAAACTTCCCTGACGTACCGCTCATGGCAGATGCCAACTCGGCCTATACACTGGAAGATGTGGAACTGCTTAAACAGTTGGATGAATTTAATTTAACGATGATCGAGCAACCGCTTGCTTCGGACGATATCATCGACCATGCCACTTTGCAAAAAGAAATCCAAACACCGATTTGTTTGGATGAAAGTATCCACTCTCTTGAAGATACACGAAAAGCGTTGGAGCTTGGGAGCTGTAAAATCATCAACATTAAAATTGGTCGTGTCGGGGGATTGACTGAAGCGAAGAAAATCCATGATTACTGTATGGAACATGGTATTCCCGTTTGGTGTGGAGGCATGCTGGAGTCAGGAATTGGACGCGCACATAACGTAGCGCTTACGACACTGCCTAATTTCATTCTGCCAGGTGACACAGCAGGATCATCCCGCTATTGGGAGGAAGATATCATCACGCCAGAAGTCGTTGTGGAAAATGGGTATATTACGGTACCCACTTCATATGGCATTGGATATGAACCGAATCTTGAAGCAATGAATAAATTTACGGTGAAAGAAATGAATTATAAAGCATAATGAGTCAAGTGGGCGAGAATGTTCGCCCACTAGGCTTTCTGAAATCTGAAAAATCAGTTTACATAAAACTTAGAAACATATACTGGAAGGCGAGGAAGAGGGATGAAAAAGAGTTTTCAAATCGGTGCAGCTTTCATCGGTGTGATCGTCGGGGCGGGATTTGCATCTGGACAAGAAATACTGCAGTTTTTCACTAGTTTTGGCACAATAGGTATAGTTGGAACTCTTGTCGCAGCCATATTATTTGCATTCATCGGCATGAATTTAACTCAATTAGGTAGCCGTTTGCAAACCACATCCCATCAGAATGTCATTTATCATATTTGTGGACGTTATGTAGGTATTGTTGTGGATTTCGTTATCACATTTTTCCTATTCGGCGTCACCGTCGTCATGTTTTCAGGTGCCGGTGCAATATTCGAACAGCAATTACATATTCCGGGATATATTGGAAGTATTATAATGGCTATTTTAACCATCGCGACCGTGACGTTAAGTGTTCAAAGAGTCATCACGCTCATTGGGGCATTCACACCGTTTTTACTTTTGCTCGTAATGGTGATCACGGTGTATTCAGTTATCAACTATGATTTCTCGGCCGCTGAAATTCAAGCGGCAGTTACCGGTAAAAACCAAGGGGCACCTCACTGGCTATTAGGTGGACTGTTGTATGTTTCTTATAATATAGCAGCTGGTGTTGCGATGCTCACGGTCATGGGAGGAACAGTCAAGGACGAAAAAGTTGCTGCGTGGGGTGGAATCATCGGAGGTCTGGGGCTGGGTCTTCTCCTTCTTCTCATCAATATATCGATGTTGACACAGTTGAAAGAAATCGCCGCGGTACCGATGCCGATGCTGTTCTTGGCGAATAATATAAGCCCAGTAGTTGGTGCACTCATGTCCATTATTTTATTGGGAATGATTTATAATACTGCAGTAGGCATGTTGTACGCATTCACCGTACGCTTTATCCAACCTGACACAGCACGCTTTAAAGGGAGCATCATCCTATTTGGTTTAGTTGCATATGCCGCAAGCTTCATCGGTTTCGTAACTCTCGTGGGCACTGTTTATCCGGTAATGGGTTATCTTGGATTTGTGTTGATTGGTGCTATTGTTTTTGCGTGGTTTAGGAAGAAGAGAGTGTAGACGGTACCAGGTCCCCACACAATTCGGGAACAATTCTGAATTGTTCTGGAGTTGTATGAGGACCTGGTACTTTACTTACAGCAACTGAAAAAACCGGAGACAGGACCGTGGTGTCCATCTCCGGTTTTACATATTTAAAGCACTCTGACAGGGGAGTTTTTTGTTTTGCGCAAGCACCTCATTCATCACCCCATGCTGTTCCGTTCACACGTTTTTCACTCATCAGTTCACTGACAGTCCCCAGACGAAAACCTTTCTCTGTGATTTGTGTAATCATATCTTCCATTCCTTCAGCTACAGGTTGAGTCGGATGCATTAAAACCATCGAGCCGTTCTCCACTTGCGATACGATCCTGTTCACCATTTCATTCGTCGCCGGCTTTTTCCAGTCGACTGTATCCACGGTCCATAAAACCGTATGCATTCCTAGCTGGCTTGCAGTTTCAACCGTTTGCTGATTAAAACTGCCGCTTGGCGGACCGAACCACTTGGGCGATGTAATTCCAAGTGTTTTTATGATGATCTCATTGGTCTTTTTTAACTCTTCCATTGTTTCAGCTTTTGATTTCTGCTGTAAATCGGGATGGCTGTATGCATGGTTTCCAATTTCATGTCCTTCACTATGAATCAATTTAGCTAAATCAGGATTTTTACTTACCCAGCTGCCGTCGAAGAAGAAGGTAGCTTTTATTTTATGCTTCTTGAGTGCATCCAAAATTTCAGGAATGTATTCATTACCCCAGGCAACATTAATTAAAAAAGCCACCATCGGTTTATCGGGATTTCCTTTGAAAATGGGGTGGGGGCCAAGATCTTTCAAATGAACAGTGGGGGAAGTTTCTTTGTACACGATTTTTGATTGATCCAATGTACCAGTCTTTTTCATTTTCTTGTAACTGGCTTTCAGATCCACTTCCAGTCCATTGTAGCCGGGGATGGCTTTCCAGACTCTGTCGACCTTTGCATCAACCGCGGGGATATGATGCGCCTTGCTGAATGATTCCAATTCTGTCGTCAGTCTGTCTTTGCTATTTTTAGATGCGGAGGCCGTGCTTACTAGATCCGTATCTGCTCCCCAATGATTGGTGAAAAGAACTAGGTAAAGTATTCCTATACAAGCAATGAAAGAAATAAGCCAGAAACGTTTCAGTTTATATCACCTCATCTCTAGTCCGTAGTGTTTCCTGTACCTAAATAAATATGCTTGATTTTAGGTGCAAAGTGCGCGCACAATTCAAATCCTCTTGCGTATACTTCCGCTATAAATTGCAATACTAAGCGTATAATTATCATGGATTTTACATGTGGGAGGCGAAGGATTTGGGAAAGGAATTTGGCCAGAGTTGGAAAAAACAACACCCAGGCACATTCTTTGGGAATTCGGTAGAGAAGGCAGAACGTGCAGTGAAACAAGCGATGTCTCATCCAGAAGAGATGGCTATCGAGCATGCGTTTACTGCAATTGAGCGCGCGGAAAATGCGTTTGTGAATGTGGAGCAATATGACAATGAGTTAGATACCATTCAGCAACATAAGAGTCAGTTGGATTTAATCAAACAGCAATTGAATGATGCTCGAATGAAAAAAGGCGAGTAATCCATCATGGATCTTAGTTATCTCATTACTTTATAAATCGTGATCAGTACATTTCTTGCTTGATAGTAGTGACAGGTTGTTAGATGTACACGTCGCTGAATTTATATTGGTACTGCAATCCGAAAAAAACTCCCATCGGATTTGAGGAGTGAGATAGTGTGGCGGTCACTATCATGAAGGAGGTTTTTTCATGTCCAGAAAATTAGTAACCTCTATTAAAAAGCAGGCGATACCGCTGGATGACCCTACTGCATTTGACCGACTTTTGAGAGATGTGGGGGATGCACAGATTGTGATGATCGGTGAGGCGACACATGGAACTTCTGAATTTTATCGACTGCGCGCCGAGTTTTCCAAACGACTCATAGAGGAAAAGGGTTTCGCTGCCATTGCTGTGGAAGGCGACTGGCCATCCGTACAGTTAATAAACAGCTATGTCAAAGGCTACAATGATCAACCACCCCTTAACGAGTTGCTGTCGCGTTCATTCAGCAGGTGGCCGGCATGGATGTGGGCGAATGAAGAAATTGAAGCATTTGTCACGTGGCTGGCCAATGAAAACAGGCAACGTGGTTCAGATTCTACAGTCGGCATGTACGGCATCGACCTGTACAGTTTATACGATTCCATCGATGAAGTCATGAACTTCCTGGAAAGCCATTCATCCTACGGTGCCGATTTGGAACTTGCAAAGAAAGCGTTCTCCTGTTTTGAACCGTATAATCGGATGCCCGAACACTATGCCTTGTCTACTGCCCACTTCACGGATGAATGCATAACGGAGGTTACGAGCCTGCTGGAATCCATCCGAACCAATGAAGAGCATTATCCCCGCGCGAATGAGCAAGACTTGAACTTGACAATGAACGCTTTGGTTGCGAAAAATGCGGAAGCCTATTACCGGGCGATGCTTCAGGATGATGCGCTGTCATGGAATATTCGCGACACCCATATGGCAGAGGCAATTAAGGAAGTACACAATTATTACGGCAAAGACGCCAAAATTATTGTGTGGGAACATAACACCCATATCGGTGACGCATCGGCGACTTCGATGTCAGATCATGGACTGACAAACGTCGGTCAGCTGATCCGGGAGCAGTATGGTAGGGGAAATACGTACGCGATTGGTTTCGGCACATATGAAGGAACGGTCATTGCAGGAAGCAGTTGGGGAGAGACACCGGAAGAAATGGTCGTACCGCCTGCACGGTTTAATACATGGGAAGGCCAACTGCACGCAGCGGGCGCACATGACAAAATGCTGTTGTTCGATGAGGAGAACCGGTGCCAGTTTGATGAATGGATCGGTCACCGCGCAATTGGCGTGGTCTACAATCCCGAGTTTGAAGCCCACGGCAATTTCGTCCCCTCCCGCATCAGCGAACGCTACGACGCCTTCCTATATATCGACCGCACGACTGCGTTGAGGCCGTTAAGCTGATAATACTGCTCATAGAAAAAACGGTCCCTGTATGAAGGACAAACATAAATATTATAATAATCATAAGACTTTCATGCACAGATACTTATATAATGCGAAAAAAACAGCGCACCCTCATCTACAAAAGAGGGTGCGCTGTTTCTATTTATTTCTCTTCAATTAACCCACTCTCCACCAAGTATTCCTTGGCGACGAGTTCGACCATAATTCCATCATTATCGACTTTTCCATTCATCACTTGCATCGTTTCTTCATCGATTTGACCTTCGAGAAGACCGAGTATTTCTTCGAGTTCTGGGTATTCTTTAAGTGTTTCGTCCCGTACTAACGGCAGTGCATGGTAGGGCGGGAAGTACGCTTTGTCGTCTTCTAGCACGCGTAGATTCGCAATCGCTAGCTGTCCATCTGTCGTGTAGGAGTTGATGACATCTACTTCATTTGCGCCAATCGCACGATACATCATACCGTGATCCATCCCTTTGACGTCTTTAAATTCGATGTCATATTCTTTTTCGAAACCAGGTAATCCGTCTGGTCGATCAATAAATTCAAATACGGCGCCGAGAGTGAAGTCCTTGGATACCTTAGCGAAATCACTAAATGTCACAAGGCCTAGCTCTTCCGCTTTCTCTTCATCAAGTGCTAGTGTATACGTGTTATTGAATCCGAACGTACCGAGTGCGGTAATGTTGTCACCGGCGACGAGTCGTTTGGTCGAAGCTAGTGTTTCTTCAGCTGTTCCAGGCTCTTCTTGATAATACGTCACGACAATAGTTCCCGTGTAGTCAGGGATGACGTCGATGTGGTCATTAGTCATCGCGTTCCAGACGACGGATGAGCCGCCTAAGTTTTCTTTGTAAATAATATCTACACCTAAGCGATCTTCAATTAATTGTCCCATGATATTAGATAAAATAATACTTTCCGTATTATTTCGAGAACCGAGTCTAAGTGAATCTTTTTCATTGAAAATACAGCCTGAAAGTAGGCTAGCCAGTAAGGTCGTGACAAGCAACAGTGTCAGTTTGTTTTTCAAGTCATCTCAATCCTTTCGGCGTCGTCCAACGTTCAACGGCGCTGAAGAACGTTTCAAGGGCAATCGCAAGGATCGCTGCTGGAATGGCCCCAAGTAAAATCAATCCGTCAATTCCACGTGTAATACCGAGGAAAATGAAGTCACCAAGTCCACCTGCTCCGATGAATGCTGCAAGTGTCGCGTTACCGACGTTAATAACCGCAGCTGTTCGAATTCCGGCCATAATAATAGGAATGGCAAGCGGTAATTCTACTTTAAACAAAATTTGCATGTTGGTCATACCCATACCTCTCGCCGCTTCGATTGTGGCGGGATCAACGTCTTTAATGCCTGTATAGGTGTTTCGCATAATAGGCAGTAAAGAGTAAAGGAATAACGCAGCAATAGCTGTTTTAACGCCAATTCCGAAAATGGGAATCATAAAGCCAAGCACAGCTAAACTAGGTATGGTTTGCATAATGCCTGCCGCACCAAGTACCCCAGTTTTTAGTTTAGGTACACGTGTAATAAGAATACCGAGCGTTACCGCAATGACTACAGCGAGGATCATTGAGAAGAATACGAGTTGAATATGGATGGAAGTTGCTTCGAGCACTTCCGGCCATCGTAGTTTGGTTTGTTCCACAAGTTGTTGCCATATATTTAAATCATTCATCTAAATCTGCCCCCTTATCTGTCCATTGACTAGACATCGCAGAGAGCAAGGAGCCGCGGTTTACAAGACCTACCAATATATGCTGTTCATTGACAATTGGAATCATGCCGAACGGGGAAGTGTCCATCATAATAATGGCATCTTTCGCCGTTGCTGTATCCAATAAAAAAGGTACTGCGGGTTTCATTACGTCATCAATGGTTTTGATGCTATCCAAATTTTTAATTAAATCGTAAGCGGAGACGATGCCAAGTAATTTCTTATGATCATCTACAACGAGAAGATCCGTAATTTTACGTTGACGTATTAGAGAAATGGCTCGTTCTGGAGAAGTAGTAGAACGTGTAGTGACGACCTTTTCTGCCATGATTTCCGTAACCGGCATCAGTTCAGGATTTTGGATAATACGATGCTTACCCATAAATTCTTCTACAAAGCCGTGAGCGGGTTCATGTAGTAATTTCTCTGGCGTGTCTAGCTGAAGTAAATTGCCGTCTTTCATAATGGCAATACGATCGCCCATCTTTAGCGCTTCGTCCATGTCATGTGTAACAAAGACAATAGTCTTCTTTAACTTTTTATGTAACTTCAGTAATTCTTCTTGCAATTGCTCCCGTGTAATGGGGTCCAGCGCACTGAACGGTTCATCCATTAAAATCACATCTGGATTCGCTGCAAGCGCTCTCGCAATTCCGACACGTTGTTGCTGTCCACCTGATAATTCTTTTGGATACCGTGTAGCATAGATTTCCGGATCCAGTCCGACTAATTCAAGTAGTTCGAGTACACGTGCTTTAATTTCTTTTTCATCCCAGTTTTTAAGTTGCGGTACAATAGAAATGTTTTTTTCGATTGTATAATGAGGGAAAAGACCGATTTGCTGAATGACATAACCGATATTTCTGCGGAGATCAGCGGCATTGTAAGATTTGATATCTTTGCCGTTGATAGAAATTTTCCCACTTGTGTGTGGAATAATCCGATTAATCATTTTCATCGTAGTAGACTTACCTGAACCACTGGGTCCTATGAGAACTAGTAATTCACCTTCAGCAATCTCGAAGTTGACAGATTTCACAGCTTGAAATCCACCATCGTACACTTTTGTAACATTTTCAAACTTTAGCATAAGTACCTCCTGTGTGTTATTAAAGGGAAATCCTTATAACTATTCGGTTTTGAAATAAGGAATTAAAAAAATAGACGTGGCTCCTTAATAAATTAAGAAAGTCGTCTGAATTAATACCTTAACATATTAGTTAAGTTAATACAAGAACAGATTGAATACCAGTCCGAAACACCACCCGAAAATCGTTCGAAATTGAACTAGAGTCGTGTACGGATCTGGTATTGTTTACAGTCATTCAATCAATCGCTCCGTTTCTTTCTGACCGTAGTTGACGATAAATCTGCATGCTCATCAACGCAACTTCCGCGATAATTAAAAGAACAATCACAACCGGCAAGAAGAGTTGCAGCAACTGTGCTAACACATCGATCCATTCATGCTGGCCCGTAGGAATTCGTTCCGTAAAGAAAAGGAACATGCCGAATGTGAAAACCCGAGCCCATTGCGTCGGTGAATAGACAAAGATGCCATGATGCCAGCCGAGTTTCCGAATACGTTGAAAAGCCCACAGAATCTCAATTAGTTCAATGACCAAGAAGAAAACGAATGAAAGAATCCAAACGATGTATAGGAGGGAGAAGGCTGAAGGATGGGAGAATGTCAAAGCCACGCCTGTAATGGATATAGCGCCGTGTAAAATGCAATTCGTATTAATCCAGTTGACTGTTAAGTCGTTAGTCGAAGCATTTACATAACGAAACACGATCAGCAAAAAGTTTAGTATGTAAAACAGTGAACCAATAATGAGCAGAGTAGTAGCGGGAACTGTCCAATTCTCACCAGTGAAAACATGGTAGCCAGAAATCACAATGGATTGTGTGGACACGCACGTCAGCAGCAATCCGCCATGAATTTGATCTATATACTTTTTTAGATTGGTGAAAATGAGACTATAATTTCTTATAACGAGTCCAATATAAATAAACCAAAATGTGAGATTAATGTAAAAGAGAATGTTCATTGAACTGGAGATGTTTTGATCGGACAGTAAAATAAGTATGATCGAAACAGAGGCAATCCAAGTGCCGATTGAAAAACTCGATATCGGGTCTTGTACATGAAGCAAATAAAAATCTTTCTGAAATACATCGAATACGTAATGAATCAGTATCCAAAAAGCGCCCGCAATAAGTACGTAAAATACGGTGCTGTTTACGTGCGGAAAATATACGAATCCGACGCTTTTCAGTGCTATGCCCATCGACATAAGCGGAGCGCCAGCAACTGTGGAAATCACTGGCTTATGTCCAAGGCGTCTAACGGTGATCGCCAGAATAAGAACCGTAAAAAATAAAAATATAAACATCATTGTATCCCTCTATTTTGACTTTCTTTTTATTGCATAAATCATATCATAATTAATTGTCGCCAGTAACGGTGAGTACTATACAGTATAGAACAGAAGGGAATTCTAATTACTAGATTCTTCAATGTGGAGGAAATTACAGCCAAATATATAGTGTTTTTTTGATATCGTTGCGCTATTCCATTCAGTTATTAAACTTCCCCTTTGATTTCATCGGTTAATACGTATAAAATATACTTCTGTGCTTCTTTACAGTACGCAAGAGGTATGTATGATTAGTAATAATAAAAGTTTTAGTGGAGGGTCTTTATGAATTATAGAATTAGTAACAAACAGGTATTTGAGCAAGCCCAGTTGCGATCCGTTTCAGATGTGCAATTGACTGAAGATGAACTTCAAAATGGGATGAAGTTAGCGACGGCTAAGGAAGACGCTACGTTGATGCTGTATTTGATAGAGGTAGACGGTCAAAAGAAGTTTGAAGTTCGTTGGGATGATTCGCACGAGCAATTCACTGGCTGGTATTCAGCATGGGAAAATTTCACTTGGTGTCTAGATATCGCAGGTAAGTAATTTCAATATTACTTGGTTGCAAAGCTATTCATTCATATATTCTAACAAATAGACTCCGCTAGTTTAATACAAACTGGCGGAGTTTTCGCGTCCCAAAAAAGATCCGCGAACATATGCTACTACAATAGAATAGGTTTGTGCTACTTACTAGGGGAGAGGGGTTACTGATTGATGGCTACGAAACCGCAGCAATTAAAAAGAGGTGACACGGTAGGGATTGTAACGCTTGGAAGTCCGCTCGCAGCAAATCGTATTACGGAAGGGATTCGAATGTTGCAAAGTATGGGCTATAAAGTCGTGGTGGGTGAACATGTGTATTCAGCTGACGGCTTTCTTGCCGCGACTCCTCAGCAAAGGGCTTCAGATTTAATGAAGATGTTTACAAATCCGGCAGTGAAATGGATTTTACCTACGCGAGGTGGCGTCGGCGTGGCGAGTATTTTACCGTTCCTTGATTTTAACGTAATAAAACAAAACCCTAAAATTGTTTCGGGATATAGTGACATTACGATATTATTGAATGCATTGTTTGAATATGGCGATCTTATCGGTTTACAAAGTTTATTGTTGTTAGACTTCAATTCGCGAACTCCAGCATATAATTTCAATCAATTCTTTGCCGCAACATCGACTATCACGGCGCCCTGGCCCATTGTCAATCCACCTGAAGTTCCGCTGATCGGAGTAGTGCCAGGAAATGTTACAGGGCCGATTGTCGGTGGGAATCTCACGTCATTTATAGGCACGTTAGGTACGTCCTATGAAATCAATACGGAAGGCAGAATTATTTTATTAGAAGAGACGCATGAACCGATCAATACGGTGTACCGATACTTAAGCCATTTGAAGTTGGCAGGGAAATTTGAGGATTGTGTAGGAATTATTATGGGACAATGTACGAACTGTGAAACGGCATACGGAAAAAGCTATGTAGATTTGATCAATGAATTTTTAGTGCCACTTGGTAAACCTTTACTGACCAACCTAGCCACCGCACATAGCCATTACAAAGCGGCCGTACCTATTGGCGCTAATGTAAATATGGATACCGTGAATCGAACATTGAAGGTGATGGAACCGATCGTGAAGTTGTAAGAGGAAATGGATCCAGTAAAAATTCGCAACACATTACCGCACGTTGCAGATGCTGAAATATTTCACAGTTACGCCCAGACCGGCTAACTTTCTTAAAATTTCAATTATTGTTATGATAAGTATAGATTCTGCGCGATGTTCTCTAATTCCAATGAAATGCTTTGTGGTGATTAGATGATATAAAAGGACAATAGCCAGCAGAAAATACTTAACAAGGTGTGACATCTATTGAATTTATTAAATGTTAGAAAAGGCCAGTTTGTTTACTATCAAAAAAAACTGCATCAAGTCTATTCTGTGAAAGCTTTCTTTAAGCAGTCGGTTCACCTTATTCGTCTCGAAGATTATGAACAGCAGTTGGCGACGGCTAAGGAAATTACATTGTATAGACCACAGCATATGGATAGTTTTATTGTGAATCATAAACGATACACTTTGCATAAAGATGAGAAAGCAAAAGTGGGGGACTATATTTTAATTATTAACCCACAGCCGGATTCATTTGACCATTATCATCTTCATGCGATGGAGATCGTCTCGTCAATTGAATCGAATGGCGTAATCAGCAACCAGTCAAACGGGATCAAGCATAACGAATATTGGACGATGATCCCAGGGCTTGAAGAAGGCGCGAACATTATTGATCTCGAAAACCCAGACGCTGATTATATAAATGAACAAAAACTACTCAAGAAGGAAGTCCACACACCGGAAACGTATATACCTAAAATCGGAGACATCTATCAATGCAACAGCAGTAAACCCATTCTACAGACGATGGTATTAGCGATCGAAGGAGATACCGTTTATTTAGGCGGAAACGTTGAATTGCAAATGGATGAGTTGACTGATTTAACTTCTTGGAGTTATGTACACAACATCTTGAATTAATCATGTATAGAGCTGTTTGAAATACTTTGGCTTGTAAGATATCAGAAAAAAATGGATTAGGCACTATGCCTGATCCATTTTTTTTGATTTTTAACGTTTCCATTCATTACGACTGCATTTTACCGGCAGTATACCCGCCATCTACCGCAAGTGTGACGCCGCTGATTGATCTGGCGAGGTCTGAGCATAGGAAGACTACCGCGTTTGCTTGATCTTCTGCAGTGGACATTCTTCCAGCTGGAAGTGATGCAAGTACTGCTTCGTATTGCTCGGGAGATGTTTTGGCCCAGCCTTCGATAGCAGGGGTAATTGTAGCACCTGGAGCGATCGAGTTGATCGTGATGCCTTGTTGACCGTATTCCAACGCAACGGATTTAGTTAAGCCGGCAATGGCGTGTTTGGATGCAGTGTAGGGTGTCATGTTTGGTGAACCTTCAAGACCTGCACCGGATGCCGTGTTGACAATTGCACCGCCACCTGTTTTTAGCATAGCGTTTACTTCATGCTTAATGCAGTAGAATGTGCCGTACAGATTGACTTTAAGCGTAAGATCCCAGTCTTTTGAATCCAATTCACCGATCGGTTTTTGACCTTTGTTAATGCCTGCATTATTCAGTGCGAAGTCTAACTGGTCGAACGTTTCAACTGTTTTATCTACTAGTGCGATGACTTGCTCTTCATTACTTACATCACATGCTATGAAGGCTGCTTCGCCACCAAGGTCTTTGATCATTTGTACCGTTTCTTGTCCAGCCTCTTCACTTACATCAGAGACCATAACTTTTGCGCCTGCTTTTGCTAATGCAAGTGCAGATGCTCTACCGATACCCGAACCTGATCCTGTAACCAATCCTGCTTTTCCTACCATCATTCCTGCCATACTAAACACTCCTTTATATACATGTAATTACTATCTACAGGCTCAATATACGCCCACATTTATGTTAAATCAACCGTCTAGTTTAACATCTAACTATGTAAATTTACAATCTATCTTTCACAAGAAGTTTCTACAACACATAAACTTTTCCCTTTCGCATGAGAATCAATTATACTAAAAAAGACGGAACGAATATACGTTCTTGATTCGACCGTACACTATACAACTAGAGAGGTTTACATATGAAAGGCACTTCACATTTATTGATCGGTACAACCGTCGGGGCGATTGCGGGTTATGCTGCTCAGCCAGATATTAAGACCGCATTGATTGGTGCGGCAGTAGGGGGGATATCTGGCGTTGTGCCAGATCTTGACACGAATGGGCTCGCGAGCAATAGTATTACACTAAGTAAAAAAGTAAGTAAATGGATGATGGAGACTGCGGGGATCGTGATTTTATTGACGCTTTGTTATCAAGTCATTACACAAGGGCTTAGCCAAGATATTTATGTGTATGGCGGTATTGGGCTTCTGTTGCTCATTGTTTCACGCATCATCACACAACGGCGAATGCTGACGATCACAGGAATTCTCGTCATGCTTCTCGGTTTCGTACTGGATCAGTCAACAGGCATTTTACTCGCGGGAAGCTATATTATTATTGCTTCCTTCATACCGCATCGATCGTATACACATTCCATTCTCGGCATTGTGTTCTATGGGTATATTTTGCAACATCTGCATGCAGAGTGGCCGATCGAAGGACTAGTCGCTGCGGGGCTTGCCGGTTATATTAGTCATCTCATCGCGGACTTAAAGATCCTTCCTGTTAACAAGCGTGGCGTCAAATGGTTCTTGCCGTTATGGAAAAAAGAATTTTGAGATGAACGAATTCTGGATAATCGATGTGAGAGATTAATGAAAGTGTATCAGTTCCTGCCGCGTGTTCTTACTTCCATGTAAAAAATCTACTGATCGTACAATATGGGGGTCTTTTTAGAATAAATTCATAATCATCTCTAACAATTACTCTTTTGATAAGTTCTCAAGATTGCATTGTCTTCTTTGTTAGGAGTAGCTATGGTATAATTAGGGTAATGAATAGTAATACTTACACATATATTTCGTATAAAAGGGATGTGATATATATGTGTGAAAAAGAGGAGGAAAAGGACATGGCGATAGCAACTGATAAGGTTCAAGAGAGAATTGCCGAACTAAGAAAAAAAATTCAAATGGAAAATGAAAATATACCCATATTAAAAGAAGGCAATAAAAAGGCTATTGAGCTTGATCCTAATAACCCTTCCCATAGAGAGTGGTACGAAGGAAGGTAAAGATTATTGGGGAAATTCAAGGATATATATTTGGCCAAAGTTTATTATAAGGGGCAAGAAGGACATGCCAAACGTCGACCTGTTTTAATTATAGATGATTCAGAAAATAATCTAGTGACGATTGCAGAAATAACGTCTGCAGAACCCAATGATCCACCTAAAACATATGATGTATTTAAAGTGGAAATACTTGATTGGAAAGCAGCAGGTTTGGATAAGCCCTCTTGGGTGAAATGCTATAAAACTAATGTCCATCGTGTACCAAAAGACAGATTGATTAAGTTTATTGGTGAAGCTGACGATTTGACAATATTAAATGTTTTGGAAATTATATCTGGCGATTGAGAAGACGGGGCATTTAATGCCTTGTCTTTTTTCATTTCAGCATATTAAAGTTATCTACAAGAATTAATACATATCCTGAAATAATGAGAAAGAAGGAGATCGCTTTGACTAAAACCGTTTGTATCATTGGAGCAGGTATCGGAGGGCTGATGGCAGGCGCTTTGTTAGCAAAAGAAGGCTACGCGGTCACTGTTTTGGAAAAAGCGACAAAAGTAGGTGGATCAGCGGGGGCGTATGTACGAAACAAGCATACATTTCCTACTGGTGCGACGATTGCTTTCGGTTTGGAAGAACACGGTTTGCTTGATACGTTATTCAATGAACTCGATATGAATATTCCATACACATTGCTCGATCACCCAATGGATGTTGTGCTAGAAGACCGCAGAATATCATTGTACAGGGACAGAACCGCGTGGAAAGAAGAGCTCGGCCAAGTCTTTCATGAAAGAAAACGAGATGTCTTGGCTTTCTGGAATAGAGTAGAGCAAATTAGCGCAGGGGTATTTGATGTGACGGCTACCGGTGTTTCTTTACCCATTCAGCATATGTATGATCTCGGGAAACTACCTGGCCATGCTGTATTCCATGCGGGCAGTATGTTGCGATTGGCACGCTATGCGACACGCACGGTGGAAGATTTGCTGCGTATATATAAGCTAGATACATATGAACCGCTACGGCAATTTCTTGACGCGCAACTGCTTGATGCGGCACAAACGGATTGCACAAAAGCCGCTTTATTACCCTCGAGTCTTGCGCTGACGATCTATGGAAGAGGCAGCTTTTATGTTGATAAGGGCATGTCGCAGTTAAGTGAAGCACTGGCGGAGCGGATTATTGAACTAGGTGGCGAAGTGGTCAAAGCGTCCGCGGTGAATGAATTGTTTTATAAAGACAAGAAGTGGCATGTGAAGAGTAGGAAGCGTTCAGGTACGTATGATCTTGTCATCAACAATTCAGGTATATCGTTTGGTCCACGGACGAGTCATTCGGAATCGAATCAGTTTTCCTGGGGTGCTTTCCGAATCGATGCGCTTCTGAACGGAACTTTCTGGCAACAGGAGCTAGATGGCAGACAACTTCCTTTCGCACTCCAAATCGTACCTGATAAAGCCCAGTCTGTATTATATTCGGACGGACATGGACCCGTATACGTAACTTTCCAGCCAGCTTACGATAAACGTAACAAACGGATCGAAGATGAAGTGATGATGACGTGCTCGATACATGCGGACACAGAACAGTGGGGATTATTGTCTACAGGCGAGTATAAACAATTGAAGGAAGCCATAACGAAAGCAATGTTCACAGAAATCCAAAAAGTTCTTCCTATTGAAGATTATTTGATTTATTCGGAAGCGGGAACGCCCGAAACTTATAAGACCTACATCGGGAAGACGAGCGTAGGTGGGTTTCCATTGACGGTACGAAACGCGATACTTAAGCCGAAGAGTGTGCGTTCAGCGTTGCCGCAGTTTTATATTGCGGGCGAGCAGTCGTTCCCGGGTCCCGGTACTTTGTCTTCCGCGCTAAGTGGTTCACATATTGCGCGAGCCATTTTGAAGGAATGGCCCATAACGTAATCTATAAAAACAATAGAAGTGACCGATATAATAACAGAATAGTCAAACTGAAATTATAGAGGAGGAAATTAAATGAAGATTACACCAAACCTATCTACTTTTAAAATGCCTCAAACACAAAAGCCAGCTCCTGAAAAAGAAGAAGCTACAAAGAAGAATGAATCGACAAACAATAAACCGGTCGATCAGTATATACCCTCAACAAACTTCAAAAATGCGGGGTATGACAAGCCGATGACAAAAATTGACGGACCGACGATTGAACGGCTGAAGGCGGAAAGCGAGAAAGCGTATGAGAATTTACAAAACTTGGTGCGCGAACTTCTCGAAAGACAAGGGATCACCGTGGAAGATGTACGTAGCGGCAAGAAGACCATTGTAGTGGATGAAAAAATACGGTTAGATGCGGAGAAATCCATTAGCGAAGGGGGAGAGCAAAGTCCCGAAAAAGTCAGTGATCGGATCCTAGAATTCGCCAACGCTATTTCAGGAGGAGACAAAAGTAAGTTCGATCTTCTCAAGAGTTCTATTGAGGAAGGATTTAATCAAGCGAAGCAAGCACTTGGCGGAACACTCCCTGATATTTCGCAAAAGACGTATGATCTAGTGATGGAGAAGTTGAATAATTGGAAAGAGGAAGCGTAACCCGTTCAGTTGAATGGTACAAGAGCTGAAAAAACAAGCGAGTGTAGAAAAATAAGAACAACAAATGGCATTCGAATGAACGGTGCCATTTTGACGTATAAGTAGGCTAATGGTTAAGTATTTGAACCAGATTACTGAATAGTTATCAGAAAGGTGATTGACTATGAAAATATATCTGAAAGAAAGATATAAGTCTTATATAAGTATCTCTATTGGTTTATTAATTGGATTTGTCGTTGTTACATTTCTATTTGATCAACCTGATTATACATCAGGCCTTGTCGCCATTTTATTTGGATTAATAATCGGGGAGTTACTATTTTACTCAAGATGGTCAATACGCCAAAAAAGAGAACGAAATATATAAACTTTTGGGTGCGTTTGTTATATAGGCAAATGCCCCAATACAGCAATAGGGCCAGATTCTTAAATGGAATGGTCCTTTCTTTGTTAAAAAGGAGAATGAAGAATGATATTAATTATCTACGCAGTCACTAGTTTTGTTAGCAGTTTTATATTTGTACAACTGATTTCATTAAGTTATTTTGATTCATTAAATTACTTTGAGCTAACTGATTTTCTTGCATTATGGGGATTTTTTGTATTGCCAGTCTTTTTGATTGGTGGTTTTATCGCTTTATGCGTAGATTTCTTTGTACAGGAGTTTTTTAAATCAAAAAATTACTTTATTTCTTTAATTATATTTATATTTTTGGGAATAGCTTATAACATTTATGCCTTAGGAGATTTGGTAAGAAACGGATGGGGCGAAGGAGTTATGGAATATCTAGTTTTAGGAGTTGTGGGCTCTGTTCTTTATCTTCACATTTGGCTGTTTTTGAATAAACTTGCCATAAAGACAAGAGCTAATTTACTGGGACAGTCTTAAAAATATAGAATTTTATACTTAGCAATCGGGCGCGTTTAAAGAATAAAGTTTAAAGCACTCACTTAGTTGATCGGAGTGGAAGCCGGCGACACTGGGAGGTTCACAGCCCGCCCATAGGATACGCGTCCGGCTGCAGCGCAGATCAACGGCCTCCAACCACTATCCCGCAATCGGATACGGGTTACTTAATAAATTAAGCCGAAAACTATTAAAAGGGTGAGAATTTGCCATTTACTATATATATGATAATTATTAACACTTCATTTTGGCTTATACTCAACTATGGCGTAGCGTATGGAAGTCGTTTATTGCCTAAGGGGGTCTTTCAAAGTAATTTGTTTTTCAAAGAAAAATCATTTGAAAGAAAACTATACAAGTTAATAAAAATCAACAACTGGAAAGATCAATTACCGGCAGTGAATTCTACTCTTAAACGTTTGAAAAAAGAATTAAATCCTAAATACTTGGATCAAGTGATTATGCAAACTTATTATGCTGAAATTGGGCATTTAACCATAGCTGTATTAGGTTTTCTTTCAATATTCATTAACCCTAATGAATATTTTTGGATGGCCTTTATTTGTTCTGTTGTTAATTTCCTCATTCATATCCCTTTTTGCTTAATTCAACGATACAATCGGCCGAGATTATTTAAATTGAAATCGAGAATAGAGCGCCAATCAGGCAACAGCCCTTTTTCTAATATGGGTCACTTATAACTGAACTTCTTGTACTCTCTGTAGCTGCGACTGATGTGGGTTTTAAATAAGCGAAGAGGGTTCACCACGCGCTCGGCTACATATAAATCCCTTATTAATACAGACCAAATAACACGACAAAAAAAGCCTACCCCTCATTTATCTTTTTGGTAAAAGAGTGTCGAGGGGTAGGCTTTTTACAATCATTTTGGTTTTTGGAATGTTTTAGTGCTTACGCTTTACTTCAATTCTATAGCCGTCAGGATCAGTAACGAAGAAGTAAGATGGTGCTCCACCTGCAAGTCCTTTTAACTCACCTGTTTCATAAGGAGAAGCTTTACAAATTTCATGCATTTTTTCTAAATCATCTGCGGTTACGCCTAAATGACTGAAACCATTTCCAATAACATATGGTTCTGCATCATAATTATACGTAAGTTCTATTTGTACTGACGCGCCTGGTGAATTTAGATAGATTAAATCAAATTTATGCTCTGGGAATTCTCTGCGACTGGCTACTTCAAAATCAAAGAGCTCAGTATAAAAATCTAAAGTCGCATCAATGTCTCTAACACGTAAACAAATTTCAACAAGTACTTGGTTCATCACTATCATCCTCCATGATTTTATTGACCTAATCTTATCATAGATACTATTTCAGTACACTTTATGCGATTGAACAAAGTCAGTTGTCTTAGAAATTATCACGCGCGTTACGTAATTCGATAAAGTCTTCCAAAGTTTCCGCTTGCAAAAAGAGGTTAATTTCCTTCTCTCTGCCGATTGTTGACGGGAGTGTTGGCTGATCTTTCGCACGCATTTCTTGGACTTCATCCAATGAGTTGGAGATTTTTTTATTATCCGGCTGTATTTCGTATGCAAAACGTAAATTAGTTTCGGTATACTCGTGACCGGCATAAACGTTAATATCATCGTCTAAGTGCTTGAATTTCTGAAACGTTTCATATTGAGCTTCGTAATCGCCTGTAAAGACCCGACCGCATCCTGCTGAAAATAAAGCATCCCCGCAAAATAGATGATTTCCCATTAAGAAACTGATGTGGCCATGCGTATGACCTCCCGATTCGTAGACTTGGAAAGTTTGACCCATCAAATGAAAGGAGTCGTCTTCCTTTACTACACTATTCACCAAGTCTTTCGTTTCTTCCGGTCCATAAACAAGACATTCTGGATGACTCGCGAGAATCTCTCGTACTCCGCCAGTATGATCTTCATGCATATGCGTTAAAAGAATGGCAGCCAAACGAAGCTGATTTTCTTCAAGGTAATCTAGGACAACACTCGCTTTTCCTGGATCCACCACAACTACCTCTGTTTCTTCTTGAATGCACCATATATAATTATCAGAAAAGGCTTTGATTGGATGAATATTCACGTCATGATTCCTCCTCTTTTACTGTATGTAATTTGCGGTTTGGAGAATTTTTCCCTTCCACCGACAAGTTCTAATTGATCCTGCTATCATAACATAGAGGCTTTGATAGTTGAATTCAGAGGAATGGTTTGGTCTTGGAAAGACTATAGTGCCAATAATCCTCAATAGGAAATGCGCTACCCACGCCTGTCATTTTGGTATATGCTTAGTATAGAAGAATCTACTATACAAACACTCGGGTGAAAAAATGAAAAAACATAATAAGAGACCGATTAGTATGCAAGTCTGGTTGACTGCTTTGGTCGGTCTAGTGGTCTTCGTTTCTCTTTCTGTCACTGGTTTTTTAATTGGAGGCAGTGCAGCGGATCGGGCGAGGGATTCACAATCGGAAAAAGCGATGAATATCGCCATCACGATAAGCCATACACAGTCGGTCATTGATGGTTTAACAGGAAAAGGGCCGATTGAGGAAATTCAGGCGTTTACGCAATCGGTTCAAGACGAAACACAAGTGGAATATATTGTCGTCATGAATACTGAACGTATCCGACAATCCCATCCAGTAGCTGAACGTATTGGTCAATATTTTGTTGGCGGTGACGAAGACTTGGCTTTTGACGGGCAGCAGTATACGTCGATGGCGACAGGGACGCTTGGGAAATCGATGAGGGCGTTCGTTCCCATTTGGGCGGAAGGTCAGATTATCGGTGTGGTTGCGGTCGGTATTATGATGGATAACGTCCGTTCCGCTGTTTTAGAAAGTGTCAATACTAGTTTCATTGGAATTGGATTTGGTTTACTGATCGGTTTAGTGGGCGCCGTTTTATTGGCAAGAAAAGTGAAGTGTACGTTATTTGGACTGGAACCGGGGGAAATCGCGCAGCAACTCCGCGAACGAGAAGCGATGCTAGAAGCGGTTCGTGACGGGATTATTGCGATTAATGATCAAGCAGAAATTGTGTTAGTGAATCAAGCGGCTATTACACTTTTCCGTTCGGCAGGTGTAGAAGGCAATCCTCTTGGAAAGTCGATTCAATCGTTTGTTCCGTCACTTCCTCTGCAGCAGATGCTCGAAGATAAAAAGCCCCAGTATGATCAAGAGCTGAAATTAAATGGGCTAGATGTCGTAGTGACGCAAGTACCTGTCATTTCCAATGATCAGTTAGTCGGTGCACTTGCTATATTCCGTGATAAATCCGAACTCACTTCCCTAGTGGAACAACTAACTGGCGCTAGAGTATATGCGGAAACATTAAGACATCAAACACATGAATTCATGAATAAACTTCATGTCATTATGGCGATGGTTCATACGAAATCCTATGATGAGTTAAAAGAGTATACGTCTTATATTTCAGATACGTACCAAAAGGAAACAGGTGTCGTATCTAGACTTGTTAAAGATCCTGTCATCGCGGGCTATTTAATGAGCAAATTAAGTGAATCACGCGAGTCAGGCATACTTATCAAGTTAGATGGAAATCATCCGCTGCCTCCGTTACAAAAGATGGAGCATATGGACAAGATCATCACTATACTAGGGAATTTACTCGACAACGCTTGCGACGCGGTAAGTGAACAAGTCGACGGTGAGGTTCAATTGACTCTGGATTACGTAGCGTCACAATTACAATTCAGCGTACGAGATAATGGGCCGGGGATCCTTTTAGAAAATATAGAAGAAGTATTTGAACAGGGAATCTCGTCCAAAGGAGAAGGGCATGGATATGGATTGTATTTAGCTAAAATCGCATTGGATGAATTAAACGGCGAGTGGACGGTATCTTCTACGAAAGGGAATGGGACAGAATTTACGGTTCGTGTGCCATATACAGGTGAAGAATGATGATTCGAGTGTTAATAATTGAAGATGATCCTATGGTAGCGAAATTTAATGGGATTTATTTAGAAAGCATTCCAGGCTTTACAATAGCAGGCTTTGCGAAAAATGTAGCCGAAGGTCGGACGTTCTTGGAGTCTTCGCCAGTGGATCTCATTTTACTGGATGTCTATATGAAAGGACCGACTGGACTCGATTTATTAACGGAACTTCGAAAAGAAGGCGACTCGGTAGATGTGATTCTGATCACGGCAGCTAATGATAAAGACTCTGTACAACAGGCGCTTCGCTATGGAGCCGTTGACTACTTGATCAAGCCATTTACTTTTGAACGGTTTCAGAATGCCTTGCTGCAGTTTAAAAAGCAATTTTATTTGATGAATCAGCATGACGAAATTAGCCAGGATGAAATTGATAATTTGCTTCATGCTTCAGATCGAATAAACAGTGACCTATTTGAATTGCCGAAAGGTCTGACGAAAACGACATTCACTCGTATCGCCAAGAAAATTATCGCATGGCAAGGAAGTACATTTTCTACAGCGGAGCTCGCAGACGATATTGGGGTTTCGAGCGTATCGACACGAAAGTATTTACATTATCTAGTGGCACATAAACTAATCGATACCGATGTAGTGTATCAGGAAACAGGTCGTCCGCTAACGAACTACCGACTGCGACCTGAAAAAGTGTATATCCTTCAATCACTCCTACGTGAATAATATTTCTGTTTCATGACTAAGCATCCGAGCAATGTAGCGAGAAGTTCGCTGTTGCTCGTGTTGCTTTTTTTAGTTACAAAAGTATTTACTTAGTTACGCAACGTATATTTCCTGAATTATCTCACTTATAGTTTTCTATGAAGAAAGCGTTTTCGGAGGGATAACAATGAAGGAAATGGCATCAACTACTTGGCAAAGATTATGGCGTTCACATAATCAGGCGAAAGATTTATTGAATTTCTTTTCACATAAGAAAAAACTAACGACCGCACAAGATCACGTACAAGTAGGTGGGCAACAGGCTTCGCCCCAACCTCCTGATCAGAATTCGGATAAAAGTACGTCCTATTCTACCGTCCAACGCGTCGGTCTAATTCTAGGTCCGCTTTTATTTATTATTATGATGTTCTTTTTATCTCCTGAAGGGATGAATCCGGCAGCGAAATCGGTGCTTGCGGTGACTCTGTGGGTGGCGACTTGGTGGATTACTGAAGCGATTCCGATTCCCGTCACTTCGTTGCTTCCTATCGTTTTATTACCGTTAACGGGCGCTATGGAAGCGGATGCAGTAACCTCTTCGTACGGTAATGATATTATTTTCTTGTTTTTAGGTGGATTCTTTATTGCCACAGCGATGGAAAAATGGAACTTACATAAACGACTTGCACTTGGTATTATCGCGTTCATCGGTACAGGAACGCAGCGGATTTTGCTTGGTTTCATGACTGCGACCGCATTTTTATCGATGTGGGTTTCCAATACCGCAGCAGTTATGATGATGATTCCGATGGGCTTGGCGATTACCGCTCAGGTGGCAGCCGCTTTAAAGGGCACACCGGAAGAAAAAGAACTGCCGAAGTTTGAAAAGACACTTATATTCGGTATTGGTTACGCAGGAACGATTGGTGGACTAGGTACGTTAATAGGTACACCACCCAATATTATTCTGGCAGCACAAGTAAAAGAATTATTCGGTGTCGAGATATCCTTCGCAGGTTGGATGCTGATCGCGGTACCTATTGTTATAGTTCTCTTGTTTTCGACATGGATCTATCTGGGACGATTTGCTTTTAAGATGAATATTAAAGGTCTTCCGGGTGGAAAAGAAGTGATCCAAGAAGAACGGAAAGCATTAGGGAAGATGACATTCGAAGAGAAAGCAGTGGGAGCTGTTTTCGCATTTGCAGCATTTATGTGGATTACACGTGAATTTCTTTGGATTACTATTCTCCCGTCATTAAAAGACGGCATGATTGCGGTAGTAGCTGCAGCATTGTTGTTCTCTATACCTACTTCCAAGAAATTTGGCAAACGTATTCTAGGATGGGAAGATTCCAAGGAAATTCCATGGGGCATCTTGTTGTTATTCGGTGGAGGACTGGCGATCGCAGCAGGCTTCCGTGAAACGGGGCTTTCTGAATGGATTGGATCGCAATTGACGGCTTTGGAAGGACTTCATATGATTGTGATCATTGCGGCTTCCTCATTCCTTGTTCTAGCTTTGACGGAGTTCACTTCCAATACAGCGACCGCTACAATGATCCTGCCTATATTGGCTGCTCTAGCTCTAACAATGAATATCCACCCGTATGCATTGATGGTACCCGCTGCCATGGCTGCAAACTGTGCATTTATGTTGCCGGTAGGTACACCACCAAATGCTATCATTTTCGCTACGGAGAAACTCCGCTTAAGTGAAATGGTACGCGTTGGATTTATCATTAATGTGTTTGTGCTGATTCTCATTGTATTAGCCGCCTACTTCTTGCTACCACTTCTTTGGGGAATTGATTTGCAAGTGGTACCAGAAGAGTTTTATGCGAATTTTAAATAACAGAAAATGAATGACTTTCGTCAATAGTTAGACTCTCTAGTGAGCGCCAGATTCTTAAACAATGCATATTGTTTGAGGAGCTGGTGCTTTTTCAATGATGGAGGTATCCGAACGCTACACAACGGAAGGCCGATTCAGAATAATGTCGGGACCTGGTGCTTATAGTGATAGTTACTTTTCTTTGTCTTGTAGTTGGACAATTGCTAGACAAGCAACACCAATGGACAGTAGTGTGATGGCGGTATCTACAGATACATCCCCTAAAATACTTAAAACAAGTGTACTGACACCCATTGCCAATGCAACTGCTTTAAAAATCAGTTTGATATTTTTCATTTGAATCAACTCCCATTCTGGCCAGTAATGGCAATTTTTTATTCAGCGTTATTTCATTTATCGAACTTTGTGGAAAACGTAGTCATCAACACTATGAAAATGGGTAGCAAACTCCATAAAAAGAAGCCCCAATTCTTTGTTAGTAAAGATAATACTAAGAAGAAAGCTAGTGCGGCAATTGAAATATATATAGTACGTTTTTGATATTTTTTCATTTTGTAGCTCCTTTTCGAAAGTTGGTCCTAGTTATATGTATCGACGAACGTTTTGGCAGTACTGTACGTACTCTTCTCCATAAATTTTTACTAAAGACTGTTCTTCGAGTCGTACTTGTCGATTAAATAACCAAAAAGCTGAAATCAAATATATTAATAGGATCCAATTGTGGTAAATGAGAAATTCACCACATAAGACCATTCCAAAAGCAGTATAAATCGGGTTTCGACTAATGGAAAAAGCGCCAGTAGTAATCAGTGTACCTGGGCTCTCTTCATCAATGCCTACCCTAAAGCTTTTCCCGAATGAAATTAAGCTATAAAGGAATAGCAAAAGTCCAGCGGAGCAAAGGGCGACACCAATCCACCCCACAATGCCGTTAGTAAATAGCTCTGTTCCCAACCTTGGTAAATTAAAAGCGTTTGAAGTGATTAAATATAACAACAGCAACGCAAAGGGCGGTATGATGAAATCTTTTTTGTCCATGTGACCAAATTTAAATACGTTAATGCCGAATTTCTTTAATTGAATCGACCGAATAATTACGAGTATGATTAATAGTGAAATGGTTGTAACAGCAATATATCCCTGCATCAAGAACCCCCTCTAATTTACTGTTTTTCTATATTCATCGTATCACAAGTATCACAATAAAATACTATGTTTAGAGACTACTCTGACAATAGGATGGTACCACTTCAATTGTATTAAATAGTAGAGAAATATAGAATCCCAGAGGAGCAACATCTCTTTCGGGACCTAGTACCTTCCCATACATAATTATCAATATGAATACTCAAACGTTAAAATTTGACTTGACATTCAAATTCTGAAAACTTAGAATGTAAACACAACGAGATGTGGCAATGTGAAGGAAGTGAGAAATTCATGTCATTACGAGAGAAGAAAGTAGAAAAGAAAAAAGAAGAGATTCGGCAATCCGCTATGAGTGTGATCGCGGAAAAAGGATATCATGCTACTACGATGGAAGACATTGCAGCGAAGTTACTCATGACGAAGGGTTCCGTTTACTATTATTTTAAAGATAAAGAAGCACTAGTGTATGACAGTCACAAAATACTTCTAGAACAAAGTATCGAGCAACTTAACGAAGTGTTGGCGGAAGAACTTCCTTCTATAGCGAAGCTTCGGAAGGCTATGATTGTCCATATGGAATATGTCATTACAGAAAGAACGGACTTCTTTATAGGTGCTAAGCCGGATCAAGTTTTCGTAGGAGAGCATTTAGAGGAAATCATACGTCTGCGAAATGAATACAGTGATTGCATGGACGGACTGATTAAACAAGGGATTGAGGATGGTAGTTTTGCAAATGTAGATAGTAATATTGTGAATAATATTATCCTAGGTGCCATGAATAATGTGGTGATTTGGTATTCTCCAAAAGGAAGTAAAAGTATACAAGAGTTAGCCAATTCGATTGCCGATTATTTATTGAAGATCTTAGTCTAATATCGTAAATCCTTAAGACGAGAAAGGGAGAGAATATATTATGAATATGGATCACGTATCAGCAGTTATTACAGGAGGCGCATCAGGACTAGGCGAAGCGACAGCAAGAGAGATCGTCGCGTCTGGTGGAAACGTTACGATTTTTGATTTGCAGGAAGATCGAGGGAATAAGTTGGTGAAGGAGCTTGGCGATCATGCGACATTCGTAAAGACAGATGTCACTAGCGCAGAAAGTGTTCAAGCTGCGTTAGATCATGCCGTCAGTACTTTTGGCATGATTAATGCAGTTGTCAATTGCGCGGGAATTGGTGTCGCGGAGAAAACGTACAGCGGCAGAAAAGGCGCACATAACTTAGAGAACTTTAGTAAAGTCATTCAGATTAATTTAATCGGAACATTTAATACGATCCGACTCGCTACCGAACATATGGCGAAGAATGAACCGAATGATAATGGAGAAAAAGGAGTTATTGTGAATACAGCATCTGTGGCGGCATTTGACGGACAGATTGGCCAAGTAGCGTATGCGGCATCGAAAGGCGGGATCGTCAGTATGACATTGCCGCTGGCGAGAGACTTAGCATCTGAAGGAATCCGCGTGATGACTATCGCACCGGGTTTGTTTGAAACACCGATGTTTGCTTCATTGCCAGAGAAGGCAAAAGAATCTCTTGGGGCGATGGTCCCTTTCCCTTCGCGACTAGGCTACCCCGAAGAATATGCACAACTAGTAAAAGGTATTTTCGAAAATACGATGCTAAATGGGGAAACAATTCGCCTCGATGGCGCAGTCCGCATGCAGCCTAAGTAAGGCGTTATGCGTAAAGACTGACCTGCTTGTATCTAATGAAATGTAAGGGCTTACAAATATATTGAAGGAAGAGGGATCGACATGAGAGAAGCAGTAATTGTGGAGTGGGTAAGAACGCCAGTAGGAAAAAGAAATGGTCTATTGAGTACCATGCGGGCTGAAGATTTGGCAGCTAAGCCGCTGGCAGAAGTAATTAAACGAGCTGGAATCGATGCCGGACTAGTAGAGGACGTAATCTTCGGCTGTGTATCGCAAGTAGGGGAACAATCCTTTGATATCGCGCGTGTCGCTGCTTTGCAGGCAGGATATCCAGTTGAAGTACCGGGGACTACAGTGGATAGACAATGTGGGTCAAGTCAACAGGCTGTACATTTCGCGGCGCAAGCGATTATTAGTGGAGATATGGATGTCGTCGTGGCAGGAGGCGTCGAGAGTATGTCTCGAGTACCGATGGGCAGTACTCGACTCGGCGTTGCATTCAGTGAAGAACTTACATCGAAATATGAAATGGTTCACCAAGGTGAGTCAGCCGAAAGAATTGCTGAACAGTGGGAGATCACAAGAGAAGAAATGGATCGTTACTCACTCGAAAGCAATGAGAAAGCTATCGCTGCTCGAAAAGAAGGTAAGTTTGATAGCGAAATCATGCCAATTGAGGTCACACTTCCTGACGGTACGAACATGATCGTGAAGGATGATGAAGGACCGAGGGAAGATACGACGATGGAAAAGCTCAGCAAGTTGAAAACTCCTTTTAGAGAAAATGGTGATGTGACGGCAGGAAACTCGAGCCAAATCAGCGACGGTGCCAATGCGATTTTGTTGATGTCACGTGAAAAAGCAGAAGAACTTGGATTGAAGCCGAAGTTTAAAGTACTCACGCGTGTAGTCGTAGGTTCCGATCCAACACTTATGCTAACAGGGCCAATACCTGCTACGCAAAAAGCATTGGAAAAGTCGGGACTGACTATGGAGGATATCGATGTATTTGAAGTAAATGAGGCGTTTTCTGTTGTGACGATCGCATGGTTGAAAGAAACAGGTGCAGATCCAAAGAAGTTAAATCCAAACGGCGGGGCTATCGCTCTTGGTCATCCACTCGGTGCAAGCGGCGGACGTTTGATGATCACGATGATGAGTGAACTCGAACGAACAGGTGGCCGCTATGGTTTGCAGACAATGTGTGAAGGTCACGGCATGGCCAATGCGACCATTTTGGAAAGGTTGGAGTAACTGCTGATCACGCTAGTCAAGACGTAGAGAGGAGGGATTTTATTGCCATTAGATGCTATTCGGGTACTAGATTTATCTCGCTTATTACCAGGGCCATACTGTTCGATGCTTCTTGCAGATTTTGGTGCAGAGGTGATCAAAGTGGAAGAGCCTAACGTGGGTGATTATGCGCGGGCGGAATATCCGAAGTTAGGGGAAGATAGTGCGCTGTTTCATTCATTGAATCGTAGTAAGAAGAGTATTTGCCTTAATTTAAAAGCGGCAGAGGATCAAGCGAAGTTCTTACAGCTCGTGAAAGATTCGGATGTGGTGATTGAGTCATTCCGTCCTGGCGTGATGAAGCGGTTGGGGCTAGATTATGAAACGTTGAATGAAATTAACCCGGGTCTAGTGTACTGTGCGATCACGGGTTATGGGCAGGAGGGTCCATACGCGGAGAGGCCGGGACATGATGTGAATTTTCTCAGTTACGCGGGATTGCTAAATATGATGGGGGAACAAGGAGGTGCGCCGCAAATTCCAGCCACACAAATTGCGGATATTGGTGGCGGGGCATATCCAGCGGCGGTGGGAATTCTGCTTGCATTGTTTGAGAGGCAGAAGACAGGCAAAGGCCAAATGGTCGATATCTCCATGATGGATGGGGCGATATCCTGGATGCCGACATTTTTCCCGAACTTTCTTGCGTCGAGGCAGGAGTCAAAAAGAGGCGAACTTGATTTAAGTGGAAAGCTTGCTTGCTATGCAATCTATGAAACGAAAGATCAAAAATGGTTGTCTGTTGGCGCACTCGAACCGAAATTTTGGGGTGAGTTTTGTCAGGTGATTGGAAAAGAAGAGTTCGTCGCAAAGGTCCGTGATCCGATCGATGTGCAGACACAGATGAAAAAAGAAATTCAGGAAATTATGTGGCAGAAAACACGTGAGGAATGGATGGAGATTTTCGAACAGATCTCTGCATGTGTCTCACCCATTCTTTCATTTGGTGAAGTGGTAGAGAATCCGCACGTGAAAGCGCGTGGCATGATTCAGGAAATAGAAGATCCCGTGCTTGGAGTAATCCAGCATATCGGTACGCCTATTAAGCTATCGCGAACACCAGGGAAAATTAAAGGCGCTGCTCCAAGTTTAGGTGAACATACAGAAGAAGTTCTTCGGGGATACTAGAAAAATCGGTAGGCGGTATGTAAACGACAGTAAGTTTAGTGAGAGAAAGGGGACAACAACAATGGATATCGGATTATCACTTTCCCGTAATGCGCGCAGAATACCTGAGAAAACAGCAGTTATTTATGAGGATCGACGTTATACGTATCGCGAGCTGAATCAAGAGGTGAATAAACTTTCACATGGACTGATTCAGCATGGCGTGAAAAAAGGTGACAAAGTCGCGCTTATGATGAAAAACTCAGATACATTTATCATCGTCTACTATGCCATATTGAAAGCTGGAGCTATTACAGTACCCGTGAATTTCCGCTTAACCGCTACTGAAGTGTCGTATATTTTGGATGACAGTGATGCAAGTGTTGTGCTGTTTGATGAAGAGTATGCTTCGTTAATCGATCAAGCAACAGCGACAAATAGCAAAATCAATTTGAAAATCACAACAGGTGCTACAGCAATAAGTGACCAAGTCCTTTATCAAGATGTAGTACAAAATCGTACAGATGATCCCGAGATCTCTGTCGATGAAGCGGATGATGCAGAAATATTATATACATCCGGTACAACTGGCTATCCGAAAGGCGCGTTATTTGATCATCACCGTGTGCTTCATGTCGCCTTTAACACCTCTTTAATCCTCAAAATCAATCCCGATGACATATTGCTTCATGCGGCACCGTTGTTTCATTCCGCACAATTAAATTTATTTCTCGTACCAGGAATTTATTTAGGCTGCACGCAAGTCGTTCATCAAAACTTCGAACCTCAAAAAGTATTACAAGCAATCGATCAATATAAAATCAGCTTCTTCTTCGGTGTGCCGACGATGTATAATTTCTTGCTGCAAGTTCCAGATAAACAGCAATACGATCTATCTTCTGTTACACGATGTGGATACGGTGCGGCGCCGATGCCTGTCGCTTTGTTGGAACAGATCATGAAACTTTTCAGTACAAACCAGTTTTACAATATGTGTGGTCAGACAGAAGGCGGACCAGGTGGTGGTGCTTTTCTTCTGCCAGCAGATCATAAAGATAAAATCGGTACGGGTGGAAAAGCTTCGCTGAACACGGAAATACGCGTGGTGGATGATCATGATGAGGATATACTTCCTGGTGAAGTAGGAGAATTTATTATCCAAAGCGAGATGGTCATGAAAGGCTATTATAATAAACCAGAAGAAACGGCGAAAGCGATCCGGAACGGTTGGCTCTATACCGGTGATTTGGCGACGATCGACGAAGACGGTTTCGTTACATTAGTAGACAGAAAGAAAGATATGATCGTTTCTGGAGGAGAGAATGTCTACTCAACGGAAGTAGAACAAGCGCTGTATAGACATCCTCAACTGCTAGATTCAACAGTGGTCGGCTTACCGGACCCGGTGTGGGGAGAGAAAGTAGTCGCGATTGTAGTAGCAAAGAAAGACGAGACGCTCGATTATGCAGAGTTAAAAGCGTTCTGTAAAACCCAGTTAGCGGATTATAAAGTGCCAGTTGAATTTATCGAAGAACAAGAGATCCCGAGAAATGCATCAGGGAAAGTATTGAAATATCGTATTCGGGAAGCACTAGTTTCCAATCGACCTGTTAATCCTCACGTATAAAAATAGAAGCTTTCTTACAGGAGAGTAAAGGAGTGGCGGATGCATGAAGCGACCATTTATGACGGAAGAGCATGAACAGCTCCGAAAATCAGTGCAGAAGTTTTTGCAGAAGGAAGCCGTACCTTATATAGATGAGTGGGAGAAAGAACAGCAAGTGCCTCGATCATTTTGGAAGAAAGCTGCTGCCCAAGGATTGATCGCACCATCCGTTGAAGAAAAATACGGCGGGATAGGCGCGGATTTTGGCTATGCTGTCGTCATTAGTGAAGAGTTTGAAAAAGTGGCAAGCGGCATCGGTGGAATTGGATTGCATAATGATATTGTCATTCCTTATATACAATCCTTTGGTTCGGCCGAACAGAAAGAGCGTTGGCTCACGAAAGCTGTAACCGGAGATATGATTAGTGCCATTGCAATGACGGAGCCAGGCACAGGTTCCGATCTCGCTGCAGTGCGGACGACTGCGATAAAAAAGGGAGACCATTATATTATTAATGGAGAAAAGACATTCATCACGAATGGCTCTTCTGCCGACTTCGTCATTGTGGTCTGTAAAACGGATCCTACCGCGTCACCTGCTCATAAAGGCATCAGCTTGCTCGTAGTGGAAGAAGGAATGCCTGGGTTTACAAGAGGGAAGAAACTGAATAAAGTAGGACAGCATGCGAACGACACGAGTGAATTGATTTTTGAAGATGTAGCGGTTCCGGCAGAAAACCTTCTGGGTGAGGAAGGGAAAGGCTTCTACTACTTGATGGAGAAACTCCAGCAAGAACGGTTGATGTGCTCCATTCAAAGTGTAGCTTCTGTACAGAAAATGCTAGATATTACATTAGCGTATGTAAAAGAGCGACAGGCTTTCGGCAAGCGGATCGGTGATTTCCAAAATACGCAATTTAAAATGGCAGAGATGCAAACGAAGGCCACCATTGGTCAAACATTTGTTGATCGTTTAATTATCGAGCATATGCAAGGCAAAAACGTCGTAGATGAAGTATCGATGGCGAAATGGTGGACGAGTGATTTGGCACAAGACGTGGCGATTCAGTGTATGCAATTTCATGGTGGCTACGGCTATATGGAAGAATACGAAATCGCTAGAAGGTATCGCGATGTGGCAGTCAGTTCGATTTATGCCGGAACGAATGAAATTATGAAAGTGATTATTGCGAAGAATATGGGGCTATGAAACAAAGCAGGCGAGTAAGTTGGAACAGCATATTAGGTATAAAAAAACGCGATGAACAACTCATCGCGTTTTTTATATTAAGGCTGAATCAATACTTTGATACAACCGTCTTCTTTTTTATCGAAAATAGAATAAGCATCTGCTGCGTCTTCCAATTTTACTTTATGCGTAATAATATCTGTCGGATCGAATTCTTTTGCTTCGATCTTTTTAAATAACTCAGGCATTAAGTGAATAACGGGTGCTTGTCCCATTTTCAAGGAAACATTGCGTGTGAAGAAATCACCCAGTGGGAAGTTGTTGGCGTCTGTCGCATAGACACCTGTCAATTGCACTGTCCCAAATTTCCTTACGACTTGTGAAGCCGTGACAATCGGGCTGATCGTTCCAAATTGGTTATCTCCACTAGATCCGAATGTTTCGCCTGGTTGTACAGTTCCGTCCATTCCTACACAATCAATGACGACGTCTGCGCCGCCTTTCGTTTCTTCATGCAATAATTTGCCGATGTCGTCATGTTCTTTAAAATTATACGTTTCTACTTTATTCGTCTTCTTTGCATGCTCTAAACGGTAATCTACATGGTCCACTGAAATGACTCGTTTCGCGCCTTGCATCCAAGCAAACTTCTGCGCCATTAATCCAATAGGTCCCGAGCCAAGAATAATTGCGGTATCGCCTTTTTTCAATCCGCTATGAAGTACACTCCAATACGCTGTCGGAATAACATCAGATAGTAAGGCAAGATGCTCGTCATCTAGTTCGCTGTTCTCCGGTACTTTAAATGACGTGAAATCTGCGTATGGAACACGTAAATATTCGGCTTGACCTCCCGGGAAGTTCCCGTTTGGCTCAGCAAAACCAAATAACCCACCTACTTCACCGTGCGGATTGGATTCGTCACATTGACTTTCCATTTCGTGTTGGCAGAAGAAACATTCTCCACAGCCTATATTAAAAGGAACGACGATACGATCGCCTTTCTTTAATGTTTTCACTTCAGAACCTACTTCTTCGACAATCCCCATCGGTTCATGACCGACTACATAATCTTTCTCGGGCACAATCCCGCCATGGTACAGATGCAAATCCGATCCGCAAATACCACTTGTCGTAATGCGTACGATTACATCACTATTTTCTTGGATACTCGGAGCTTTCACTTCTTTTGTGACCATCGACTTCTTTCCTTGAAATGTTACTGCTTTCATACCATCACTTCCTTTTCATATTATATGTGTTTTCTACCCGCCTCCTTCATTCATAAACTAGATTAGTGAGAATATGATTATTGGTACCTAGTAGGGGAATAGATAGAAGAAGGTAATGCAATTAGAGAATTTCGGAGTTACTTTTTGTATTTACAATATGAAAAAGATGCACTTCACTATATAATTAAAGTAGATTATGTATTTACATAAAGATACTAGTATATAGAAACATAGTTGGAGGCCAAAGTTTGTTACAGCTCATCATTTTCTTCATCATTTGGTACGTTGTCGGTAGCATATTGCCTGCGCTTTATATAGGAAAAAGAAAAGGACTAGATTTACGTGTAGAAGGTAGTGGAAATCCAGGAGCGCGTAATGCAGGGAGAGTGCTTGGTAAGTCGATGTTCTTTATTGTGTTGTTTCTTGACGCGGCCAAGGGGGCATTGCCGATCCTCGTCTCGCGTGCCCTTGGATTCAGTCCCGAACTTATATTGTTGATGCTTTTCGCGGTCATACTTGGGCATTGTTTTCCGCTGTTTCATCGCTTGCGTGGAGGGAAAGGGGCGGCTTCTTTACTCGGCGGTATGATCGTCTTTCAGCCACTTGTCTTGTTGTTAGCCCTTATTTTTTCAGGGCTGTTGTACTCGTGGATTCGTCAGAAAACGAAAGCGGCTGTGCTTGGACTGTCGGCCATTATTCCAGCTATTTTTATTGGCTACGGTGAATGGGCGGGAATTGTTGCTATCTGTTTGGTTGCGCTAGTCGTCTATACACATCGTAGTTATTTCATTAACTAGCATTGGAGGCAATCAGTATGACCTATTATTATCGGCTTGCCGTACTTCCACAAGATGCGGAGCGAATTCATCAGTTGAATTATCGGGCGTTTGTGGAAGAAATTCCGCAACATGCATCCAATGAACAGCGTTTGTTGGTCGATCCGTTTCATGAAGAAAATACATACATCGTTTGTTTGAAGGACAATGAAATTGTTGGGATGTTGGCATTGCGTTCAGTTCGTCCGTTTTCATTGGATAAAAAGATTGGTCCGATTGAGGAATGGCTTGAACAAAAGCCACAGCATCCTGTAGAAATTAGATTACTTGTAGTGGATCGAGCACATCGTCGCGGTCGTGCATTTTTCGGTTTGATGCAGGGGCTAGTGAATTGGTGCAAGCAAGCGGGATATGATGCCGCGGTGATTTCGGGTACAGTGCGTGAGCTGAAGCTTTACCATCATATGGGCTTTGAGCCGTTTGCCGATCCGGTCGGTACGGAGGAGGCGAAATATGTGCCGATGATATCGTCGTTCGCCACGTATGAAAAAAGTGCGGCGAAACGTCTCGTTGCGCCTGTCGTGAATTTTTTGCCAGGTCCACCGAAAATTGCTGAAAATGTTAAAGAAGCTTTTGCACGTGACGCATTTTCCCATCGTTCGGCTGAATATACACGATTAGTCGCGACGGTTAAACGTCAATTACTCGACTTAACGGGAGCGAACTACGTCCAGTTGTTACAAGGAACAGGGACGCTTGCGAATGATGCGGTGGCGGCTCAGTTGACTAGAATTGGGGGAAGGGGACTCATTGTAGTCAATGGAGAATTTGGTCAACGGTTATGCGATCATGCGACGCGTTTTGGTTTAGTTTTTGATTGCTTGGAACAAGAATGGGGCGAAGTGTTATCGCTGGAAATGTTAGCGGAGCAATTGGATGCTCAAGAATATAGTTGGCTGTGGATGGTTCATTGTGAAACGTCGACGGGTGTGTTGCATGAGTTGGAACAGATTACAGCACTTTGTCGCGCACGTGCTGTTCGGATTGCTGTGGACTGTGCGAGTTCAATCGGGACAGTGCCTGTGAATTTGCGTGACGTCGATTTCGCTTCTTCAGTTAGTGGGAAAGGACTGGCTTCGTACGCGGGGCTTGGTCTAGTGTTCCATCAAGAGGCGATAGTGCCGGATGATACGATTCCGCGCTATTTGGATCTCGGTCAATATGGGAAATACGATGGAATTCCGTATACGCAGTCGTCTAATGCAGTAGTTGCGTTGCATCAGGCGCTTGAAAATCTATTAGTGGATCCGCAACGCCGTTTTCAGCGTATTCGCTATTGCGCAGATCGTTTGCGTGAGGGTGTAGAAGGGGTAGGTGTGGAGGTGTTGTCGCCGAAAGAGTCAACAAATCCTGGCATTCTGACGTTCGTACTTCCGAAAGAGATAGGTTCGAAGCGTCTCGGTGATGATTTGCTTCTGAATGGCTACCGCACGCATTATGAAAGTAGTTATTTACAGACGCGTAATTGGTTGCAAGTGGCGGCAATGAATGAGCCATCAGATGAGGAGATGGAGAGGTTTCTGGAATTGTTACGTTGTTTAGTAGGGGGTGCGTAACGGGGAACATCTTAAATATGGACATTGAATGAGGTGGAGGGTGGACACCAGTCGTTCATTGCTGCAGCTCTCGCTGAAATTTCTGGAGTGTCTGCTCGAGTGAACTAAGGGGAGTAGTGGTTTGAAACTGTTGATCTGCGTTGCAGCCGGACGCGTGTCCTATGGGTGGGCTAGTGCAAAGATGTGCTCCTAACGCTACGCTTTTACTCGCAAAAGCCGTTCTTCGTTACGGCTTTCGCTGATCCTCCCGGAGTGGCTGGCTGTAACGAAGATCAACTAAGTGAGTACAAAAAGCGTATGCGACAATCGCGCCCGTTTGGGGTATAGTGATGTGTATTAGTTTTCGTATTTATAACAACTTGTAGAGATAATATTCATTAACGAATTGTCCGTTTATTACCAATGAATTTACTTTCTCACCTTCCAAGACAAATCCCATTTTTCTATACAAATTGAATGCTTTAAAATTGTCTTTGATAACAGTAAGTTCTAACCTTGTAATTTCAATTTCTTTTGCCCATTCAAATACTTGATTGAATAATTTAGAAGCTATCCCTTGGCCTTGATATTCTTCCAGTACTCCTAAAACAAGATATGCTGAATGCCGATTTCTTTGTAAATCACTACCTAATGCAGCGATATAACCTACAAGTTTCTCCTCGCTTTCGGCTACAAAAAAAACTGATCTTTTTTCAGTTAATATTCTTTCTATTGATTTTCTCTGTTGTTCAGGAGTAGTCGTTCTTTCTCCTGGTTCAAATAACATAACATCAGATTCATCAATTTTTTTACTTAATTCTACGAAAGCATCTGAATCATTTACTTGTATTTCTCTTATTTTCATTGTAATAACCTCCACGACTATCCCTTGAATTTATTATATAATCTGGCCCGTTTGATGCACTGTCCTTATCACGCAAACTCGTCCGATACTATAAGTACAACATTTCATAAACTTGATTTCTAATCTTTACAAGATTACATTGGGTAATTGGCTATGACTTTTCATATAGATAAGGTT
>NZ_PDYP01000013.1:0-81721 GCF_002743115.1 Sporosarcina sp. P17b
TGTATGGTACTCTCAAGTTGTGCCACTATAAAACTTCCTCTCATTGTTAGTCTCGCAACTTCAATGATACACGAATTTTATAGTGGCATTTTTTTGTTTGGATTTAGGTGGCTAACTTGATTGTACAATTGGCCACCGAATATTGATTACAGATTAATTGTGTTTAATATGGAGGTGTTCTATGAAATCAGTCTACTTGTTGGCCTTCGTAATATGTTCTGCGTTTTTATTCAGCGCTTGCCTTGGTGAAAAATATGATTTTACACCGCCAGATGTTACGCTGATGAATACCACAGACTATCTTGGAACAGAAAAGCTTGCTGCGGTAAATATCGAATGGGATTCAGATCAATTGTATACTAAGAAAACAGATGATATATTCGCTGTCGCAAAAGAAGAGAAAACTTTAGTGTATGGTGCAGCACAAGAAGTGAGCGTCGTGTTTGTGAGTCAAGATTTCGCTATTAAGAAGCTTAGTGCTTATGTTCTTAAAAATGACATCAAGACCGATATAGAAGTAGATGGCGAAGTGTTTTCAATGCCTGAAGAAAAAGGTGAATACATTATCGTTTTGCATCTTCTCGCGGATAGCGGAACAGTAGAATATGTAGGGAACGTGCTAATAGAGTAGCAAGTAGATGTATAGAAGAAAAACCATATACTTTACATAATATAATTATTTGTTTCGTTTTAAGAAAGGGGCTACTTGTATGCAAACGATCATAGATATTTTCGGCATTGTACTTCCTATTATAATAGCGGGCCTGATTGTGGTGTTTGTCATTAGACGTTTAGACAATAAAATGAAACAAGGGGCTTTGGCTAAGAAAAAGTCGACGAGCGCCCAGACATTACTGGACAGTTTGATACCGCTTGGCATGTTGATTGGTTGTATACTTGGTTTGCTTATTAGTATGATTTCTCCAATAACGTTAGGCTTTGCGTTTAGTTTAGGCGCGTCATTAGGTTTATTAGGTGGATATTTCGCTTATGAATTTTATGGTAGCAAAGAAGAGATGTAAAGAAATGAGGTATACGATATGATGAAAAAAGTAGTATCTGCTTTGGTGGCGGTTCTGATCATTGAATCGGTTACTTTAGGTAAACGCGCATCTTGAGCGACATGTTGAAAATACAGACGGGTTCTTCGAGTTGTGTTATTGTCCTCCATGAAATATACGGAATCAACCTATTTATACAAGATATATGTGAATCACTGTCTAGGCAAAACTTTGATGTAGTTTGTCCGAATCTATTACCGCAAGTAATCCCTTTCGATTATATTGAAGAAGGAATGGCTTATAAGAACTTCATGGCATACGCGGGCTTCGATGACAGCGCGGAGAAAGTAATAGAGTTAGTGAAGGGTATGAAAGAACAATACTCGAAAATATTCATCCTAGGATTTAGTGTAGGGGCTACAGTTGCTTGGTCGTGCAGTGAGGAAAAGGATGTAGATGGAATCGTCGGATATTATGGATCACGTATTCGAGATTATGTGGAGATTCAGCCGACGTGTCCGACATTGCTTTATTTTCCTAGCGCCGAGAAGTCGTTTGATGTGAATGAAATGGTAGTGAAATTAGACAAACCGAATGTGGAAATAGAAGTTTTTGATGCGCAGCATGGATTTTGTGATCCGTATGCTACCGAATATGATAAAGCGTTAGCTCAGATTACATTTATGAAAACAGTAGAATTTTTTAGAGCCAATTAAAAAATCATAAAAAAAGCACTTCGTTGATGGAAGTGCTTTTTTGCCGTCTATTTTCGCTTAGATCAATTGATAATAAAAACCGAGTTTTGTATCGTACCATAGCAATGTGCCGTGCTTTCGTATAGGTAGTCTTGTTTGGAAGTTCCACTCAGGATATTGTTTGATGATTTGGACTTGGTCACCCGTGGCGAATGCGATAAACGAAATATAATGATCTTTTGTCATCGGATGAACACTTGAAATAAATCGTTCATTGTCCATTTCTTCTATAGTTAATTTTTCTTCATCTATTGCTTTCTTTGCTTCAAGAGCTTCCAGTTTTCTGCCGCAGCAAGATATTGTAATATCGCCCGTTGCCATGACGATATTATTGCATGATGGACAGACAAAGTACTTAGATTTTTTCATATTTCCTCCTATGAATTCATTGGAAAGCAAATCACCTTCCAAGATATTTTCTATGTTGACGCCTAATAGTCCGGATAAATCAGATAGTAGCGAGACATCAGGATAACCATATCCACGCTCCCATTTGGAGATGGTCCGATCTGAAATGTTCATTTGATCAGCCAGTTGTTTCTGTGTAAGTCCTTTTTCTTTACGGACTTTATAAATTAATTCACCGACCTTATTTGTACCCATCGTTTTCCCTCCTGCTCTATATTAATCATAGGGGTAGACAGCTTTCGTTTCAACAAACGCTCCGTGGAGTTTATATAGTATGGATCATTCCTCAACTAAAAAGAAGCTACCGCAGAGAATCATTGGAAAATGACGTTCTGCGATAGCCTCTTTTTTATCAGATCCACAATGTCTCACCAATAAGTAATTTCTTCAATCGATCTTCATCCAACTGCAATTTATTCCACTCCGCTTCCAGTCGTTCAATCGCTTCTGGACCCGTGTCATCTGCCAAGTGGTACGCTCCGTAATGCATCGGAATGAATGTCGTGGCCGCTACTTCTAAAAATCCTTTCACCGCATCTTCAGGAGTTAAGTGACTTTCCTTCATAAACCATTCGGGCTCATACGCGCCAATCGGTATAAGTACCGTATCAATAGTAAAACGTTTCGCTATTTCTTGGAATCCACGGAAGTATCCTGTATCCCCAACGAAGTAAATGGCATGATGTTCACTTTCGATGATCCAGCCACCCCAGTGAGAAGTATTCGTGTCCGTCAATGTACGTTTCGTCCAGTGCTGTGCGGGTACGAACGTGAACGTCATGCACTCAAGCACAAATGAATCAAACCATTCCGCTTCAATCACTTTTTTATATCCACGTATCTTAAACTTGCTGCTCAATCCAACTGGAACAAAATATGTAGGATTGCCTTTTAGACGTCTGATCGTTGCGAAATCCAGATGATCATAATGGCCGTGAGAAATGAATACGACGTCGATCGCCGGTAACTCTTTAAGAGAAATACCAGGTTCAGTCAATCGATTCTGAAATCCCATACGCTTCGCCCATACCGGATCAGTAAGTATATTCAGCCCATTGATCTGAATTAAAAAAGTCGAGTGCCCAATCCAAGTGATCGATGTCTCTGATCGATTGATAGAAAGTTTTTCTGTTTCTTTAGAAGGTGCTTGCTCGATCACGACGCGTAAATCTTTCTTATTCTCGCTGCGTTCCTTCTGCCAGCGAATCATTTCGCGGAGAGTCTTATGTGTGTCTACATCATCTAAATTCGTATAGCGTTTTCGTATCATCATATATCACCCAGTTGTTTACTAATATAGTCGAGTAATTTCTTTGCGACTGAAAAGTCATGTGTTTGATACAGAGAGCGTGCACCGACAGGATCTTCAATTTCATTGAGCAACCAACCGCCTTCAGTAGGAAGTATGAAATCAATACCGATATAATCGCTTGAAATTGCCTGGGAAATCTTTTGGACTTGTTTCGTTTGAGAATCGTTCAAAGTAAACTTTTCGATTGTACCGCCTAATGCGTAATTAGATTTGAATGAATCCTCTGCACCTGTTCGTTTCACAGCTCCAAGAACTTCGTTGCCGAGCATAAATACACGGACGTCAGTTGCATTGGATTCAATGAAAGGCTGTGCGATTAGCTCGTCAGAATTATATTGATTCAACACTTCTTCAACTTGTTGCGTTGATTCACATAAAAACACTTCGCTTCCACCATGACCCCCACGAGTTTTCAATATGAAAGGCAATTGTGGAAGTCGATCCGCTCTGAATGTGGGAACTGCTGGAATACCTAGCAAAGTTGCGAGCTCAAATGTACGCAATTTATCATTGGCGATCTTTTGAACACTCGCTCGGTTATACATGCGATAGCCGGCTTGCTCTAATTCTAAAGACAAATCAGGATGACGGTCTCGGAATAAAATGAAGTCTAGAGGTTCAGTAGGCGGCTGGGTTATCAGTTTTAATTCTATACCGGTGTTAGTCGCTTCTTTCAATAAGTCTTCGATAAACGCCTGATTCCGTTTCGCTTCCTCTTCATTATAGTAGACTACACCTTTCATTTAATCTTCTCCAATATGTACGCGATCATCGCATCAGCTACGTTAATGCCAGTGACGTTCAAGAGATTACGGATATGTGCTGCGCCATTGACTTCACAGACTACAGGCTGTTCATCCGGACCGAATAACAGATCGACTCCCGCAAATTCAGCACCTACTGCTTTTGCAGCTTCCATCGCAAGGGTTTCCTGTGCGGCTGTCAATTCTACAACTTCAGCCACACCGCCGTTCGTAATATTCGCTCGGAAATCTGTCTCCGAGTGACGATACATAGCTGCAATGATCTGATCGCCCACGATGTTGACGCGGAGATCCCGTCCTCGACTGTTTTCAATAAATTCCTGGAATACATAATCGACTCCACGTAGTTCATGAACTTTCTCATCAAACGCTTCCTTCGTCTCAATCAAATAGACTTTCATACCGAATGAACCATGACCTTCTTTAATAATCATCGGCAAACCAAGTGTCTCAAGAACATGCTCGTAATAACCGCTATCGGTAATTGTGAAATTCGTATAGACTTTCGGTGCGATAATCGTCTTCGGCATCGCAACACCATGTTTTGCCAACTCCAAATACTGCTTCGCTTTATTATCACACGTCTCAATTACTTCAGGATCATTGAAGACGGGAATACCTGAATTTTTCAAATGTGTTGCAAGCAATGTATCTTTATCAAGAAAGACAACGAAGTCAGGTGCATTTGCAATGTGGTTCTGCACATCCATCAGTACTTCATAATTTTTCAGGGTTTTCGCTGTCACACCTGCACGTTCTGCCGCTTCTTGCACAAGTCGTGCCTGATCCTCGAATTTATCACTCGTCAAACTACCATTATAAATAACCCAACAACTTTTCAATCGGGACGCCACCTTTGCTATACTGTATATAACTTAATTTTAGCACAGGAGGAATTTCTTTGATTCCAAAACTTGACGAATACAAAAAACAATTTGAACTTATGAGTGATGACTCGATTAAACCAGGGTTAGACGCGATAGAAGAGGCATTGGCATGTGTGTTGAATCCCGAGAAGGAGCTACGGATTATTCATGTGGCAGGTACAAACGGTAAAGGTTCAACGATTGCGGTAATGGAAGCAATCCTACAGGCACATGGATTTGAAACGGGTGTATTTTCTTCACCCGCAATCCTCGACGTACATGATCAGATTCGAATCAATGGAAAGCCGATTACACAAGAAGAGCTCGAGTATGTGTTTGAGGAAATGGAAGCAGCAGGATTGAGCGGCATGCTGACGGACTTTGAATTATTGACAGTGGCGGCTTTTTTGGCATTCCGTAACGCGGACCCTGATTATGTATTAATTGAGACAGGCATGGGCGGAAGACTCGACAGTACCAATGTCATGACGCCTTTAGTATCGGTCATCACGTCAATTGCGCTCGACCATACAGGATTTCTTGGAGACAGCGTAGAGAAAATTGCAGCGCACAAAGCGGGCATCATTAAACCATATATTCCTGTAGTCATAGGGGAGTTGCCAGAAGACGCGAAAGAAGTTGTGCTGGCTGAAGCGAAGAAGTATAAAAGTTTGGTAAGGACATATGGAGAAGAATTCATAATGAAATCAGGGGAGACAGAGACGTTTAGTGGTATGTCTACTTTTGAAATTCCCGTTCGAAATATGAAAGGGCCACATCAAGCGATCAATCACGCAGTGGCTTTAGAAGCACTATCATTGGCAGGTGTACCTTTAAAACAAGACAAAGTCGCTGACGCTATTGCGCATGTTTCGTTGCCATTTCGTTTCCAGAAGATTACTGAAAACGTCTATATCGACGGAGCGCATAATCCAGCTGCGGCACGTATGTTGGTGAAGACGATTGAAGAGCAGTTTCCTGGGCAGAAAGTGGACTGGGTTGTGGGGATGTTGAATACGAAGGACTATAAAGCGACGCTAGAGATATTGGCGCCGTTAGCTAATAGTTTTACGTTTGTGGATTTTCCGCATGAGCAGGCTGCAAGAGCGGGTGACTTGCAGGCGGTTTGTCCTATGCAACACAGCAATGTAATTACTTCTAATGAAATTGAGTTAAAATGTTCGGAAAAATACATAAAAGTAGTCGTAGGCTCTCTTTACTTATTAAGTAGTTTAATGAGACAATAGGCTTAATAGAATGAGTTTTATAGACTGTTAGGTTTATAGAAAGGTATTTAGTTTTAGTAGGAGTAGTAGAATGTGATGATAAATGTTAAAAGAGAAGGTGTAATGTCATGAGGTGGAAAAATGAGAGAGGCTTTACGTTGGTTGAGATACTTGCTTCGTTAACGATTCTTGGGATTGTTTTCATAAGCTTTATGACGATATTTCCTCAGATGGTGAATGTGAATGATCGGACAGGGACGAAGCTGGATACTATGAATGTGGCTAAAAAACTACTGAATGAGATTAGAGATTCCGAGGGTGATTTACCATCAAGTTATGTACTTGTGAATTATGATGATTCTAAAAAAGAGGTTTATTATAAAGTTGAAAGAGAAGGTTATCAAATAGCATTAACTTGCTTACCTAGGGATGAAACATCTCCAATGTGCAGTAAAACAATTACTGAAAAGGCTAGTAATGTAACTGATTTATATAAGATCCATATCCAAGTTACACAGCAGGACAAATTAATAAGCGAGACATTTGGTTATGCAAAATTGAAGTAGGGGGGCTGACATGAAAAGTAACGAAAAGGGAATGACATTAGTTGAAGTATTGTCAACACTTGTCCTTCTTTCATTAGTAACTGGAGTCATTTGGACTACAGTATCTATTGCCACTCAATTCAATGTGTCCGAAACCTCCGTTTTAAAGCTACAGCAAGAAGCAAATTATATTGTTTCTGAACTTCAACGTGTGCATAGAAGTTGTTACACTTATGAATTAATTATAACTGAACAAGAAGTTAGAGTATTAAATTGTCTAGATGAAAATGAAACACATATTTCTATTTATGATGGTATCCTTAGTGAGAATTTCCAATATGAGGCAAAAGTTGTGCCTAATGAACCTATCAAGACTACAACAGATGACTTAGATATAAGTGAATTTACTATAAGCGATTCCGCGAATACTAAAAGAAGTGTAACTATTCCTATTTCGATTTTTCGATATAAAACGAATTAATCATTCCATGAAAGGGGTTGGGGAGGTGTTCAACAATAATAAGGAGAATGGTTATGCACTAATAATTGTTTTATTTGTAGTTGTTTTCATTACAATCTTAACCGCAGTTTTTATGCGAGGTGCGTTGAGTAACTTTGCACAAGAGAAGACTGTGGATGAAAACAACTTGGTCGTTGTATCCGCAGAATCTGGTATAGAGTATTATACATGGGAATTAAAAACCATCTATGATAAAAATGAACTTGAAAGAGCTTTTAATAAAGAGGTAAATAAAGCTATTGCCCAGAAAGAATCTCCTGATTATACAGAAATAAGGAAAGGAATTGTAGATGAATTCCGAAAAAAACTAAAAATAAAAATGAAGGAAATGTCACCTAATAAAACCAATTCGTCTGTTTTGTCAAAAGAAATGTTCAATCGATATAATCACAAATTAATATACTTAGATTGTATCGAGGATACGTCAGGTAATGCCAATTTATTCACAATAAATGGAACGGTTGAAGGTGAGTTACCTAGCAGTGCCAATACAGATAGAAAAGTGAAAAATTTGGATTTCGTGTTGAGTTTCAATTTTCCGCCTTTATCCTCACCAAATGGAAATTCACCTGATACTAGACCGCCAAGCGGAAATATAGTATCAATGCCGACGTTGAAAAATCCTGAAAAGCCAGCGTCTCCAGTCGCTGTAGTGAAAATGGGTAGACCCACATCGATCTGTAAGACCACGAACAATATAATTGTGAATCAGCAATGCAACACTTCCGGGATAAATGCATCCGGTCATACTATTGAAATGTCTAGTGTGTTTGTTGGTGAGACTCTAAATTCGTGGGGAGTTGTTACTTTAAAAAACGCGATTATAAACATTCGTAAGAATTTCACGCCGGCAAAAATTGAGATTCTCGGTACAGAGCTACTTATTGGTGGTGAGATTGGAGCTTATCAAAGTCCTTCAAATGTTATAAAATCTATTATAAGTACCAATAGCTATAATACGAGTGGGCAAGTTAATTTCACTGAAACTGATTTAACAGTCGTTACTAATTATAGTTCAGGAGGAGTAAGTTTTAAAGACTCAACCATAGATGTAGCTGGAAAACTTGATACAGGCGGGGGACTATTCTATGTAGAGGGATCAAATGTTAAAATTACTGGAAATGCTAACACTCATAACGGTTCTACAATAAAAGATGCCACATTGGAAATAGGCGGTAACTTCGTACATACATCGAAACCGCTAGATGCTACAAACTCTGATGTTTTTGTACGTGGAAAGGTAACATCAACGAATGCTACGAATTTAGAAAAAGTGAATATGAAAGTTTTGGGTGGGTATGAATCTAACGGGGTGTTTAAATTAGCTAAGACAAATTTAAGTATCGTAGGTAATTTGAATTTAACAAATGGTGGTACTTTGAATAATAGCCTACTAGTTGCTAATAGTATCACTATAACTACACCATTTATTTTGAATGGCTCAATCGTAAGTGCCGATTATATAAAAACTACTAATAATATGACTATTAATAACTCTGAAATATGTGTAAATAATTTTATTTCAAATGGTTTGACTATGGATTCGAATAGTAAAGTGTATTATAAAAGCACTTCAAATCATGAGTCAAAGTTCAATGATAGATTTTTAAAGCTTTCAGATACAGATTTCGCTTCTAAATGTGGAGTGGCTGGTCAGGTGGATCCTACAGATCCACAAAATCCTGGTGAGGTAAATTGGGTACCAACCATTCCTGTTCTTGAAAAAGTAACTTATTAATAAGCTTAGTTAATTGAATGAAAAAGGTGATCACCCATATGAAGTCAAAACAATCCAAATTAATTCTAGCCCTAGGTGCTCTACTACTAGTCATCTCCACAATATTCGCCCAGCAAGCCTACGCAGGTGACGGCTTCTTCTCGAACTTCAAGAAGTTCAATAAACACACGTACGTAGGGCCATTTGATATATCCGGTCATTCTAAAAAGGAAGCGAAGAAAAAGTTGCTAATGGACTTTTCCGGCTTGGAACAAAATATGTTGGTTCAACTTATAGTTCAAGATGATCAAGTCGATGTTCCTGCGGATATTGTTAGTTTTGATCCTGACGCTACACTGAACCAAGTTAAAAATGGTAATGATAATTCATTAGTGGCGAGTGTCTCTCGTGAAGGTTTACGTACTGTCATGAAACAAAACTTTAATTCACTTACATTTAATGAAGATGAAGTGGAAAAGATTGCTTCGCAAATAGAAGTGCAATTGCGGAGCGGAATTATGCCTCAGCAAATCTATATAGCGAATTTCATTCCAGAGCTATATGAGCAGAAGCAAGTTATTGCGTCTGCTGAATATAAAGTAGATGAGTTGGCTAAAGGGCTACGTTTATTGATGGAAGACTTGGATGGATTGGAGATTCAGCCGAACACTTCGTTTTCATTCCGTGAGTATCTTGAAGGTAAAGAGTCTGCTAGTGCAACAGATTTGCAGATGACGATTATGGCGTCTCTTCTATATAAAGCAGCGTTGCAGACGAATTGGGTTATGGATGAGCGGAATATTTCCACGGAGTTACCATTAGGTGTAGAGCCGGGATTTGAAGCGGCAATTAACCGCAAGCTTAATTTGGATTTCATTTTCACCAATCCAAATCAAACCGTCTTCACGATTCGCACTAAGTGGACAGGCTCTCAATTGGAGCTTTCTATAGAAGGACTTCCGTTTGTTCATCGTTATGATACTGAAGTCGAGAGCATTACAAAATATGATCCTAAAACAGTTATTCGTTACAGTGCATTCGTATCAGCCGGTGCGATAGAGATTGTAGACAAAGGTAAGAAGGGTATGGAAGTGGCAGTTAAGCGTAATGTCATGCTAAATGGTTCGTTGGAAGAAATTGAAGATGTCTCAATCGATTTCTATGCACCGCAACCAATTATTGAGCGTCATAGTTTAGAAAAAGTGGTAGAACAAGTTCCTGATAGTAATGTAGATAGTAATTCTGGCAATGCCGATGGAAACAGTTCAACTAACGGGTCAACGGATAATCCGTCTAATTCTGGTAACTCTAGTACTGGTTCACCTGATGGCAATTCTAGTAACGGGAATAATTCAGGCTCTTCTACTGGTAGTGGATCGGGTAGTGATGGTAATTCTAGCAATACAGGATCAGGAAGCACGGGTTCAGGGTCATCTACTGGAAGCGGATCAGGCAACAATGGTTCTTCTTCAGGTAATGGTTCAAGCAACTCGAACGGTTCTGGTGGAAAAGATGATGTGAAATATGATTACGATAAAGGCGGCAATCTGATTAAAGTCGACAAGAATGGTAATCCAATCGATTGATAGAGGGGGGATTCAGATGGCGACAACTAGAAAGCGTCTTGGGGATTTATTAATAGAGTCGGGATTACTGTCGGATGAGCAGTTAATGACTACGTTGAAAGAAAAGACGCGTGATGAACGACTTGGAGATGCGCTATTACAACGCGGGTATATTACTGAGCAGCAATTGATTGAGGTGCTCGAGTTCCAGCTTGGAATTCCTCACGTCAATTTGTTCCGTTATCCGTTTGATCCGAAATTGTTCAATATCGTGCCTAAAGGTTTAGCGAAGCAGAAGATGATTGTGCCGTTGAAGAAGGACGGAGATAAATTATTCGTTGCAATGGCAGACCCGATGGATTACAACACCATTGAAGATTTACGATTGTCTACAGGTTTCCATATCGAAACTGCGATTGCGTCCAAAGATGATATAAATCGAACGATTACACGTTATTATGATGATGAATTATTCGATGATTTACTTTTTGAAGAACCTGAAACGACAGCTAGTCAGTTAGAGCAACAAGAAGATATTGTCGATAACGATTCTCCTATTGTGCGGCTCGTTAATCAGATTATATCCAGTGCTGTTTCTATGAAAGCTAGTGATATTCATATTGACCCTCAAGAGCATCAAGTCGTTATTCGTTTTAGAATTGATGGGAAATTGCAGACTGAACGTGTCTTACCTAAACACATGCAGTCGATGTTGCTTGCGCGGATTAAAATTATGGGGAATTTGAACATTACAGAATCTCGTATGCCACAAGATGGACGTATTAAAGTGATGATCGATTTTCGTCCGATTGATTTACGGTTATCGACATTGCCAACAGTTTTTGGTGAGAAGATTGTAATGCGTATTTTGGACTTGAGTAGCTCTTTAAATGATATGACAAAGCTTGGTTTTGGTCCGACGAATCTGCAACGTTTCCTTGAAGAGATAGAGAAGCCAAATGGTATCGTGCTCATATCAGGTCCAACGGGTTCAGGTAAATCGTCTACGTTGTATGCCGCTTTGAATCGATTGAATAGCGAAGAAGTAAATATTATTACGATTGAAGATCCAGTAGAGTATCAATTGGAAGGTATTAATCAAATTCAAGTGAATTCTAACGTAGGATTAACATTCGCTACGGGATTACGTTCTATTTTGCGTCAAGATCCTGACGTAGTAATGGTAGGGGAGATCCGGGATAAAGAGACTGTAGAAATCGCGATTCGAGCTTCTTTAACAGGGCATTTAGTGTTGAGCACAATCCATACGAATGACTCGGTTGCGTCCATTTCACGTTTGCTTGATATGGGAGTGGAGCCATTCCTTTTAACTGCATCACTTAATGCGATCGTGGCTCAACGATTAATTCGTCGGGTTTGTCGAGATTGTGGAACTATACAGCAGGCAACCGATCGTGAAAAAGAGATATTCGCCAAACGTGGGAAAACGATTGAAACGATTAATCGCGGTACGGGTTGCTCAGCATGTAATATGACAGGCTATCGCGGGCGAATTGCGATACATGAAGTATTAATTATCAATGCAGAAATGCGCGATGCGATTAACCGTGATGCTGCACCTACTGTATTCCGTGAAATTGCGGAGAGAAGTGAAACGATTTTCCTGATAGACGATGGTTTAGATAAAGTAAAGCAGGGCATTACAACTACTGAGGAAGTATTGCGAGTGGCCCTAATAGATTAGGAGTGTTTGCGGTGAACGAAAGAATTGATCAATTACTTACTGAAGCTTTTACTATCAAAGCGTCTGACATTCACTTGACTGTTGGCGTGCCTCCAATCTTCCGTGTGCATGGTGATTTAAAACGTTTTGGCGAAACGGTCTTGACTGATGAAGATACAAAGGAAATGGCATATCAGACGATTCCAGAAAAGATGATTCCGGCATTTAAAGAAGCGGGACAGATTGACTATTCCTATGAAATCGCTGGCGTTTCTCGTTTCCGTGTCAACGCATTCCAGCAACGCGGTTCGATTTCATTGGCATTCCGGACGATTCCGACAAAGATTCCGACGATTGATGACTTGAATATGCCTGCAACGTTGAAGAGTTTGTCAGATACTGCACAAGGACTGATCTTAGTTACTGGCCCTACTGGTTCTGGTAAATCCACGACACTTGCAGCCATGATCCGTTATATGAATGAAACGATGCGAAAGCATATTATTACGTTGGAAGATCCGATTGAGTATATGCATAATCACGGCTCGTCAATCATTGATCAGCGAGAAGTTGGCTTTGATACACTGTCGTTTGCGGATGGATTACGTGCTGCTTTGCGTCAAGATCCAGACGTCATTCTCGTAGGGGAGATGCGGGACTTGGAGACGATTTCTACGGCGATCACCGCTGCAGAAACCGGTCACTTAGTCCTCGCCACTTTACACACATGGAGTGCAGCTTCGACAATCGATAGAATCATAGACGTATTTCCACATGGTCAGCAAGCGCAAATTCGTGTTCAGTTGGCTGGGGTTTTGAAAGCGGTTGTATCTCAGCGTTTGTTCCAGACGATTGATAAGCAAGGAAGACGTGCAGCGACAGAAATTATGATTAATAATCCAGCCGTGTCGAACTTGATTCGTTCAGAGAAGATTCATCAGATTCCGAATGTGATTCAAACGAGCCGTGCTTCTGGGATGCACATGATGGATCACTCTGTGAAGACATTGATGGAACAGCGAATCATTTCGTACGAAGAAGCATTACCGTTCTTACAAGGGGATGATTGATCGTGGCTCGTTTTACATATGAAGGACGAGATTCAAAAGCGATTCGTCGTGGCACGGTAACGGCTACGAATAAACGCGATGCAGCGATTAAGCTGAAAGGCCAAGGTATTCGCGTAGTTAGTTTGGTTGAACAAAAGGAAACAGTTTTGACGAAAGATATAACGATTGGTAGTCCAGTTAAGCGGGATCAACTGATTATGTTTTTGCGTCAATTTTCTACTCTTCTTCAAGCGGGAGTTACGATTGTGGATGCGGTGAGGATTTTAGCGATGCAAGTGGAGCAGGCATCATTCCGGAAAATCTTAACTTCTATACAGGAAGATCTACGGACAGGAACTCCGTTATCGATTGCTTTTGGTAAACACCCTAAAGTATTTGAACCGCTAATCTTAAATATGATCAGTGCAGGGGAAGTATCCGGTACAGTCGATGAGTCACTTGGTCAACTGGCTGATCACTTTGAAAAAGCCTATCGCTCAAGACAAAAAGTAATTTCGGCATTGTCTTATCCAATTGTCGTTGGGATATTGGCTATTGGCGTAGTTATTTTCTTGCTTTCATTCGTCGTACCGATGTTTGTAGAGATGTTTGATAGTATCGGTGGAGAACTGCCTTGGCTTACATTATTCGTGCTGCGAGCAAGTGATTTCATGCAGAACTACTGGTATGTCGTAATATTGGCCGTCGCCGCATTTGTTGTGGGGCTTACTTTGATACGCAATAATCCTCAAGGTAAATACGTACTGGATACTATTTTATTGAAGCTACCGATCTTTGGTAATATTGTACAGAAATCTTCATTGGCCATGATGTCACGAACGCTTAGCTCAATGTTTTCTAGTTCCGTCCCCATTCTCCAATCTCTTGCGATGACTGAAAGAGTAGTAGACAACAAAGTAATATCGAGAGTTATTGGAGAATCTAGAGCGTCTATGGAACGTGGTGGGTCCTTAACTGAGCCTATGATGAACCACTGGGCATTCCCTCCTTTAATCCCGCATATGATTGCGATAGGGGAGGAAACTGGTTCTTTGGACTCGATGTTAGCGAAAGTTGCAGACTTCTATGAAAAGGAAGTTGAAGCCGCTACAGACCGTTTAAAAGCTTTAATAGAGCCATTGATGATAGTATTCTTAGCCGCTATAGTCGGGACTATAGTTTTGGCAATCATGATGCCGATGTTTAGCATGTTCGAGCAGATAGATAGTTTGTAACAGAAATAACAAATGTTATGTATTATTTAAATTTTTTTCAATTAAACTAGTGTTATTATCCTATTAGTTCTGATATACTATATTCATAGAGTACGTAAAATACGAGGAGGAATTCATATGAAGAAGTTTCTACAAAAGAAATTAAATCAAAAAGGTTTGACGCTTGTCGAGCTACTAGCAGTTATTGTTATTTTGGGGATTATCGCAGCGATCGCAGTACCAGCTATTGGGAATATTATTGAGAATACAAAGTATAATGCGGTGAAGTCGGATGCTTTGAATGCTTTGAGTGCAGGAAACCTTTATTATGCTGAACAACCAAAAGAAAAAAAAGTTTCAATTAAAGAACTTGTAGATGGTGGTTATCTTGATAATAATGGAAAATTACTAGATGCAGTAAGTATTGATAAAGCTGAAGAAAAAAACAAATTATCAATTAGCGGTAACTCAGAAGAATATGCTGGTGGAAAAAAAGTGATATTTACAGCAGCTACTGTTGAATCAATTAATGCAGACACTAAAAAAGGTAGTGCAAAAGAAGATAAAACAATTACTGCAACTCCGGCAGCAGCACCAGAACAAAAATAATGCAGTTATTAGACAAAGGGCGAAGGCGATTACTATAATCACCTGTCGCCTTTTTCATGTAGAATTATATTAGGGGGCCGATGAGTGATATGAAGTTTTTAAAATCGCAAAGGGGACTTACGTTATTCGAACTTCTCGCAGTAATTGTCATTTTAGGAATCATTGCAGCAATCGCAGTACCCGCAATTGGTAAAGTCGTTGAAAATAGTCGTATTAAAGCAACGAAAGGTGAAGCGATGGTCATGTTAGAAGCAGCACAATTATATTTCATAGAGACGCCTGTGAAATTTGGAAGGGAGTGGCAGGCAGCTTCGTTACCAGATTTAGTTTCTCAAGGTTATATGGAATCAAAGGGTTATTTGAATACCACTTCTTATGTAACGAACGTGAATCCCGCTAAAATATGTGCGAAATCTGATGGAGAAACTAAAGTGATTTTTTATAATGCGACTGCAGAAGAAATTTCAAGTAGTAAAAATGATATTCATGTAGGTAATGAAGCATGTGGCGATAATAAAGAGGTCGTACCGCCAACAAAATAAGCATGAGATTAATTATAACGATTTAGTATTGTACTAATTCTACAAGGAAATAAAGGCGAGTGTACTTGAATGTTTTAATGGTAAAGATTCATTTCCTATCAATCTTCCCTTCACACACCACATTTGCTATACTAACCATAACTAGTAAGTAAGGAAAAAAATAACTAAAACCCTTGCTTACTCCTGCCCGGAAGGAGTTCATATATGTCTATTTTATCAAACTTAAAACGCCCACTCTCCAATCTAAATATGCCAACCATGCCTTCCTTCGGTCGCAAGAAACGCGTCTACTCATTAACTCTAGACGACGACGCAATCCGATATGTACGAATCAAATCCACTCATCCAATCGTCCTAGACACAGCGAAAGAGATGCTATTGCCCGAACACACCATCATGGACGGCCGAATAGCTGAAGAAGACACGCTACGGGATGTCTTGACGGAAGCTGTAAAAGATTGGAATCTTGCAAAGCGTGATGTGGCGTTTTTGGCGCCCGATACATATGTCATTATCCGTCGTGTTGCCTATCCTGAAACGGTGGATCATGAGGATTTGAAAAGTCATTTTTTCATAGAGATTGGCTCGACGATTTATTTGCCGTTCGATGATCCGGTGTTTGATGTCGTTCCGTACACTGTGAATGACGCCCAGAATGAAGCGGTTTTGATTGCGTCAAAAGAGAGTATTATGCAGACGTATGAGGATGTACTAGAGTCAGCCAAAATGGTTCCGGTTGTAGCGGATATTGCGCCGCTTTCGCTTTATCGATTGGCTCATCATGAGCACCAATTTAACGGATCGGAGCATATTTTACTTGCAGATTTGCATGGGCGGAATTTAACTGTGTCGATTTTCTATAATCATTTCCCTTTATTCATTCGCTCCATGGAACTCGAAGTGCCGCTCAGTATGACGACGGGTGAAGTACTTGAGCAACAGATTGAGCCGATGACGATTGTGATGGAGCTTGAGAAACTAGCAAACTTCTACCGATTTAATTTGGCTGAAACAGATTCAGCGATTACCCATTTAATATGGAACAGTACATATACACAACAAGAAGAATTATTGCAGATGGTACGGGAGCGGTTGGCGATCGAAGCGATTCCCTTAGTGAAAGAGCCGATTAGTTGTGTAGATGGAACAGCAATTACTGCCGACTTCCATCGAGTAATTGGTCTCGCGCTGAAGGAAGAGGTGTAGTACGCGTATGTTAGTTGATATAAATCTACTACCGGAGAAGATCAAGGAACGGACTACTTTTTTGTGGATTGCCATTGCGATTCTTTTGGTAGCCATCATTAGTTGGGTGGTTCTATATATGATGGCTGCGAAAAATGACGAAGAAGCACAGAGATTACAGCAGTCTACATATGAAATACAGAAACAACAAGAAAGCATAACGTCCCAGTTGCGTCTGTCTGCCTTCGGTCAAGAAAAAGAACAATTGGCCGCCACAGTGGATTTCCTAAAAGCGTACCAATATAAAACACATCCTCTTATAGAAGATCTTTCGAGAGCATTGCCTGATCGTGGTTTCTTCCAAGAGTTAACGTTCACTGCACCTAACGAAGTGACGTTGAAAATTCAGTTTGATGATCTGATGGAACCTGCGCTCTATTTAACTCGAATGAAAGCATCGTCGCTAGTAATTGATGCGACGTTCGAAGGAATCGAGACAGAAAAACTGGATGTGGAAGAACGTGAAAATGTCTTGCCTAGATATTTCGCTACATACTTCATTCAGTTCGTAGACGACCGCGCGTTACCAGGTACCGATGCAGACGTAGACCCCGATGCGATTGAAGAGCCGCAAGAGGAAACGCCACCTGCTGAAGAGCAGCCAACAGAACCTGCACCGGAAGAACCACAGCCACCTGTAGATGCTGACTCGGAAGGGGACGATACGGTTGAATAAGTATCTAACTAAACGTCAGATGGAGATTGGTTTGGTCGTATTGGCCTCCATTTTCCTTATTGCACTTGTCTATTACACTGTGACAAACATCTACTTGCCTGCGAAAGACAGCAAGGATCAGATGACTGCGCAGTTGGCTTCAGAACGTGATGTTTTATTTTCGATGCAAAAGCAATTGGCGAATAAAGATCCGAATGAAACGGTCACCTCGGCACCGCTTCAAAAAGTCGTGCCTGTTATTCCGCTAGAGGATGCGTTACTCATTCGTCTCGAGAAGGCAGAAGTGAAATCCAATAGTCGAATTGAAGAAATTAATTTTTCGAAAGAAGTATTCGACATGGAACTATTGCCGGAATCGGTACAAAACTTGGAAACGATCCTGATGGAAGTGACGCTCGTTGCGGATACGTACAAGCAAGTCGATATGTTCATCTATGAAATCGAAGAAATGATTCGGATTATGAATGTAGAGACAATTCAATTCGAAGCGACAGCTGAGAAAACGGAAGAAGAATCAGATATTGGTGAAATGAAAGTCGTGATTTCATTTAATGCGTACTTCCGTCCGGATCTCGTCAATTTACAAAATGAGGCGCCGAAAGTGGATGCGCCGCCACCTGCATTGAAATTTGATCCGACGACGATCAATAAAATGACAGGTACCGAGAAAGCGGAGTAAGGAGGCAGTTCATGGAATGGCTTTATAGTATGTTTTTCTTCCTCTACGGTATCACGCTCGGCTCGTTTTTTAACGTAGTCGGACTGCGTGTGCCGCTAAAGGAGTCCATCGTCTCGCCTCCTTCGCACTGTACGACGTGTGATCGGAATTTGACGGCGGTTGACCTAGTGCCGGTATTCTCCTACGTGTTTTTGCGTGGAAAGTGCAGAGGATGTAAGGAAAAGATCAGTGCTCTTTATCCCGTGATGGAGCTAATAACGGGTGTGCTGTTCGTTTGTGCGTACTTGTACTTTGGATTCCAGTGGGAACTAGTTGTGGCGTTGCTGTTTATCTCGATGCTCGTTATTTTAACGGTATCCGATCTTAAGTATATGTTGATTCCGAATAAAATTTTATTACCGTTTGGTATTGCGATTTTCATCATGCGTTTTGTTAGTCCACTGACACCTTGGTGGGATAGTTTGCTTGGAGCGGCGGTCGGTTTCGGTATATTGTTGCTGATTGCGATTGTGTCGAATGGGGGTATGGGTGGCGGCGACATAAAATTATTTTTCGTCATCGGCTTAGTGCTTGGTACGATACAGACGTTAGTGACGCTGTTTCTTGCTTCATTCATTGGCGCGATTGTCGGTCTGATTTTCTTGAAAAAGACTAAGCAAGGGCGCAAGACACCTGTGCCATTTGGACCTTCGATTGCAGCCGCTGCACTCATTGCGTATTTCTACGGCGCGCAGCTTGTCAGTTGGTATACGGGTTTGTTGAACTAAATCGGTAAATGTTTATGGACGAGACGACAACAGTCTCGTCTTTTTTTGCGTTCGTTTTGGTAAGGTGGAAGAAAACTAGTGGAGTGATGGAATGAATTTCCGCAGGACGTATTCAAAGAACATTGTCATTCGGGCGTTGATACAAGGTGTGGCGATCGGCTTGGTCGCCGTGCTCGTGATCGGGCTGACGATTTCGAGTACAGGAGGTAAAAAAGACAAGGCAGATAAGGCGGTAGCGACGAATGGGCCGAAGACGGAAGAGAAGGCAGGTGCCGCGGAAGACGGGGAGACGATGTTCGTCAAGCAGCATGGTGTGTTTTCGAGTCAAGAAGCAGCGACTGATTTCGTCGCGGAGAATCCGGGTCTTACGACTACGGCGATCGTGCCAGCTGGTGGTCAGTTTTACGTTTGGGGAGCGGCATGGTTGAAAGAAAGTGACGTCGTCTTGAAAGAAGGCGAAGACGCGTTCAAGAAGAGAATCACTGTCGTACCAGGCACTTGCAAGTCTGCGGACGCCGGAGAAGTGAAAAAAGCGTTGTTCGCAGAGGATTTATTGAAAATTGAATTGTCTGCGAAGGGGAAAGACGCGAAAAAGGATGGGGACTTCGCGAAGAAAGTGGCCGCCATCACTGCGTTTACACAGGATTCTTCTATTGCAAGACTGCATTTATTGGCACACTATTCGAACCAAGATCCGTGCTTCAAAATTCAATTTTGAGCCGAAATACGGGGAAGAATTGAATTTTGCCCTTTTTTCAAATCGCCTGCAATAGCGTACACTATGAAAAAAGGGGGTTGTTCCAATGAAATTTACAAGTATAAAACCTATTGTTCTCGCTTCTTCTTCGCCGAGACGTAAAGAACTATTGCAGTTGGCAGGAATTGATTTTGCGGTGAGACCGAGTGATGTTGATGAGGATGTGCCGTTCACGCCTGAAGAACCGTATGAATATGCGGTGCGTTTATCGGAGCGAAAGGCGCATGCGGTATTTGAGTCACAGGAGGAGATCATCATTGCGGCGGATACGATTGTGGTAAGAGAAGGCAAAGTATTCCCGAAGCCTGAAGACGATCAGCAAGCTATCGATTTCTTAATGGAGTTATCTGGAGAGTTACATGAAGTAATTACGGGTGTGACGATCCTTGCGAAGGGCAAGATAATCCAGTTTTCCGGTTTATCGCAAGTGAAGTTCAGAAAACTGGATGAAGAACTCGTTCGTGCATATGTGAAATCGGGTGACGCTTCGGATAAAGCAGGAGCGTATGGCATCCAGACGCAAGGGATGTTGTTTGTGGAAAACATGGTAGGCGATTATCAAAATATTGTCGGGTTGCCCGTCAGTGATCTGGTCAATCGGATGCGTGGGGAAGGGTTGCTGATGTTAGAAGGCGGTGACACGTAATGCCACTTGATTTGGCACCGCAGATGATGATCCGCGATGTGCATATCGCTGACAGGCCCCGTGAACGGCTGATTCGGGAAGGGGCAGGCAATTTATCCAATCAAGAATTGTTGGCGATCTTGTTGCGTACAGGCTCACGCTCAGAGTCTGTATTAGTGCTTGCGAACCGTGTGTTGTCAACAATTGACCGTTTGCAGGATTTGAAAGAGTTGACAGTTGATGAGATGACAAAGATTAAAGGGATCGGTGAAGCTAAGGCGGTGCAGTTGCTTGCGGCAGCGGAACTTGGCAAGCGTTTGTATCGGACAGCACCGCATGAACGGTATAAGATTCGTTCACCGGAAGATGCTGCGAATTATTTGATGACGGATATGTCGTCGTTGAATCAAGAACATTTTGTGGTGTTGTTTTTAAATGTAAAAAATGAAGTACTACATAAGCAGACGATTTTCATTGGCAGTTTGAATTCTTCCATCGTGCATCCGCGTGAAGTGTTTCGAGAAGCGTTTAAACGTTCGGCTGCGTCGATGATTATTTCGCATAATCATCCGAGCGGTGACACCACGCCTTCGAGGGAAGATATCGAGGTGACGAAACGCCTCATGGAAGCGGGGCAGATCATGGGTGTGGACGTGCTTGATCATATTATCATTGGGGATCAGAAATTCATTAGTTTAAAAGACAAAGGATACATCTAAAAGCAAGAATCGTGTCGGAAAAAGTGAGGGGACTGGGAAATCAGTCTCTTTTTTGCTATTTTTCGCAAACTAGCTATGTGACGCTGTAAATTAAGTTACCTTTCCGTTATAATGTGGTGTATGCTTTTAACAACACCGATGACGGTTTTTGTAGAAGGGGAGAATTGACTTGTTTGGTTTCAGATCACGAAACGTAGGAATTGACTTGGGAACAGCCAATACTCTAGTTTTCATTAAAGATAAAGGTATTGTGCTAAGGGAGCCATCTGTCGTAGCGAAAAATACGACGACTGGTGAAATCGTTGCAGTAGGCAGTGAAGCACATGCGATGATCGGACGTACTCCGAGCTCAGTCGTGGCTATTCGCCCGATGCGAGAAGGAGTTATTGCAGATTTTGAAACAACAACGGATATGATTCGTCATTATTTAAAAGAAGCGTTAAAGTCAACTGGCACTTCTTGGACGAAGCCGACTGTGATGGTTTGTGTGCCTTACGGTATTACGTCAGTCGAACAGCGTGCAGTGACAGATGCTGCAATTCAGGCGGGTGCAAAAGCTGCGTATACGATTGAAGAGCCATTTGCGGCTGCGATTGGTGCGGATTTACCTGTATGGGAACCAACCGGCAGTATGGTCGTCGATATAGGTGGAGGAACAACAGAAGTTGCTATTATTTCGCTCGGCGGTATTGTAACGAGCACATCGATCCGTGTAGGTGGAGATTCCATGGATACGGCTATCATAACGTACATCCGTAAAGAATATAAATTGATGATCGGTGAACGTACAGCTGAAAACATCAAAATGCAAATCGGTTCGGCGTTTGATTTGGATAAAACCGAAAAAATGGATATTCACGGCCGTGACTTGTTGACGGGTCTGCCGAAAACGATGGAGATTAATTCACAGGAAATCACGAAAGCATTGCGTGAGCCTATGGATTTGATTATTGAAGGTATGCGGAAGACGCTTGAGCAGACACCACCTGAATTGGCGTCAGACGTCATGGAGCGTGGAATTGTCTTAACAGGTGGCGGTTCATTACTTCGTAACCTTGATAAAGCGATTTCCGAAGAAACTAAAATGCCTGCATTCGTTGCAGAAAACACGCTCGACTGTGTCGTGATTGGAACAGGTAAAGCGCTGGATAATTTAGAACTGATCAAGAAGATTCAGTCATAATACTAATTGGAGGAGATGTAGGCAATGCCGCGTTTTTTTTCCAATAAACGATTAATCATTTTATTAGTAGGAGTAATCGTCCTAGTGGCATTAATTGCATTTTCACTTCGTGACCGAAATCATGCAAATGTACCGGAACAAGCAGTGAAAGATGTCGTAGGTTTCGGGCAGTCGCTCGTTACGAAACCAGCCCACTTTGTGACGGGACTCATTGAGAATATTGATACGATGCTTAATACATACGAAGAAAACAAACGATTAAAAGAGCGTCTGGAAACGTATGCCGCTATGGAAGCGGAGTTAGTAGATGTGAAAGCGAATAATGTGAAGTTGCGGGGAATTATTGATAAACAAGAGGACCTGCGTGCATTTGAGCCGATCCAGTCTACGGTGATCTCGCGTAATCCCGATCAATGGGAAGAGAAGGTCATCATCGATAAAGGAACGACGTCTGGAGTGGGCGTCAATATGGCGGTCATGACAGCGCAAGGATTGATCGGGAAAGTGATTCTATCGACTCCTTTTACGTCTACAGTTGAATTGATTTCAACGGAAAATAGTGCTTTCCGTGTGGCGGCAATGGTTGTAGGTGAAGAGGAAATGTTCGGTTTGATCGAAGGATATGATCGAGCTTCCCGACAATTGATCATGAAGCGGATTGATTCGAGCTTTAAAGTAAAAAAAGGAATGCAAGTGACGTCTTCTGGTCTCGGAGGAATCTTCCCGAAAGGTATTTTAATAGGGGAAGTAACTGAAGTTTCTACGGATGACTTTGGTCTGACGAAATTAGCGTATATCAAACCGGCAGCAAGCTTCTCGCAACTCGATCATGTGATGATTGCGAAGCGGACGATGACGGTTGTGGATGGTACGGACGGAGGCAACTCCGCGGATGCTAAAGGGGACGATGAATCATGATCCGATTCATCATTCCTGTGATTGCTGGACTCTTGTTTTTCCTGGAACCGATTTTCAGTCTGTTTTCACCGATTGAAATAAGCGGGGATTTGTATGTTTTGGTGCCAAGGTTCGTAATTGTCTATTTAATTTTCATTGCGACGTATTATAATAGCAAGCGAGCGATTATTTACGGATTTATCCTTGGACTGTTGTATGATATGTATCATATTGATATTATTGGATTATACACATTCATGTATCCGCTGATTTGTTACGTTGCTGCGTTAGTAATTCGACAAATTGAGCGTCATACGGTGACAGTTATGGTATTATCATTAGTAATGATTGTGTTACTGGAATTATTGTCGTACTTTTTTGCTAGTGTGATTGCGTTGACTTTTATTGATTTCGGTGAATTTTTCACGCATCGACTAGTTCCGACAATGATTGCGAACTCATTATTCATCGTAATGTTCGGTTATCTATTCAAACAGATTACAGAAAAGAGATTTTTTCAAAAGCTAGCAGGTTTTTAAGTATTGTGAGGTGATGTAGGTGACGAAATCACAGTTGATAACGATAAAAGGTACAAAAGACGGCTTAGTTTTACGATTGGATGATCATTGCGCATTTTCCGATTTACTAGGTGAGTTGAAAGAAAAAGTACAGAGCAGTGTGCTTGAAGGTGTGTCTGAAGTGCAGTTGCATCTTGGGCATCGTTATTGTGACGAGAAAGACATGAACAAAATTCAATCGGTCATTCATACTTCCCCTCATTTGCGAGTTTCGAAGGTACATAGTGACGTCATTTCGTTAAAAGAGTGTGAGAGAAAGTTGATCGAGAAGCAGTCCGAAACCTATATAGGAATCGTTCGATCGGGTCAGGTCGTAAAGGCTGATGGCGATTTGGTTATTATCGGTGATGTCAATCAGAGTGGGCAAGTCATTGCAGGCGGCAGTATTTATGTACTCGGTCGTGTCAAAGGCATTGCACATGCGGGCGCACAAGGCAATAAAGACGCAGTCATTGCTGCATCTTGGCTGGAGGCGACGCATCTGAAAATTGCGGATAAGATCGAGATCATGACCGACGAATTGACGGTTCTTTCTGAGCAACCTGAAATGGAATGTGCGTATCTTCAAAAGAATGGGCAGATTGCGATAGACCGTCTTCAGGAGCTCCGATATTTACGTCCGGACCTTGCTACATTTAAGGGAGGTATATAATTTGGGAGAAGCAATTGTTATTACTTCTGGTAAAGGTGGCGTTGGTAAAACAACAACGTCAGCCAATCTAGGCACCGCTCTTGCGTTACAAGGGAAAAAAGTGTGTTTAATCGATACAGATATCGGTCTGCGTAACTTGGACGTTATTCTTGGCTTAGAAAACCGGATCATTTATGATTTGGTCGATGTGGTGGAAGAGCGTTGTAAAGTACACCAGGCTCTTGTGAAGGACAAGCGTTTCGAAGATCGACTGTTCTTGCTACCAGCAGCACAGACGACTGATAAGAGTGCCGTGAATCCTGAACAGATGAAGAAGCTCGTTTTGGAATTAAAGCAAGATTATGATTATGTCTTGATTGACTGCCCAGCAGGAATCGAGCAAGGTTTCAAAAACGCTATTTCTGGTGCGGATCGCGCAATAGTCGTGACAACTCCAGAAATTTCCGCTGTACGTGACGCAGACCGAATTATTGGACTGCTAGAAGCGGAAGAAGGATTGGAACCACCAAAATTGATTATCAATCGTATTAGAAGCGGCATGATGGAAAGCGGCGAAACATTAGATGTCAACGAAATCACGACGCATTTGTCGATTGATCTACTCGGTATCGTAATGGACGACCAAAACGTTATTTCTGCTTCAAATAAAGGTGAACCTGTCGTGATGGACCCGACAAACCCTGCAGCAATAGGCTATCGTAACATTGCCCGACGCATCTTAGGTGAGTCTGTGCCATTGATGACGATGGAGAAAAGTAAATCAGGATTCTTCGGTAAAATCAAAAACATGTTCGGCAAATAATACAATCGTAAAACTCAGTGCCTTTAATGGTACTGAGTTTTTTTCATTCGTCATTTAATTCTCCTTCTTTTCATACACTGCAGGTAAGGGAGGGGACGTGATGAAATGGAAAACAAAATGGATCATCGCTATTGTGCTGATGGTATCTGTTGTAGGTTTATCAAAACTTGAAGAACGCCAGCTAGTTAATATACCGATAACGCAATATGTAACGACTGGAAAAGACTTTGTGGTGATGAAGAAGTGGGTTTCTTCTTGGATGGCAGATGATGAAGTCATCACGGTATCTGGGGATTCCGTATTTAATCCGTTTGAGACGTATGAATCGTTCCAACCTTATCAGGACGGTGCCATTATCTCGTATACTCAACCGATGTCGATTACGTCGCAAGGAAGTGGGCTAGTCGTCTTCACGGGCTACACAAGGCAGTCAGGCAAGACGGTGACCGTTCAGTACGATAACGGCGACGAAGTGACGTATGGATTCGTAGGGTCGTTCTCGACGCTTCCTTACACCGCTGTGAAGCTTGGGGATGAGATTGCGATGATGGACGAGGAAGCGGTGTACATCCGCGTGAAACGCAATGGGATTCCGCTCGAGCCTACAGTACTCGCAACGTATATGTCGGACGGTCAGCAATGAAGTACCGTATTCATCCGGTATTATTACCGATCTTTTTATTTTTCATGATCGTCGGTGGTGTGTCATTGTACGCAATGCTCTTATTCTCTTTACTTTTTCATGAAGTAGGACACGTATTGGCCGCACGACACGTCGGAATGAAAATTAGGAGTTGTACTATTTTACCGTATGGAGGGGAATTGCAATTTGTTAATCGGCAGCTGGCAAGTAAACGGCAACGGCTGATCGTGGCGCTCGGTGGACCTGTCGCGACAGCCGTTCTGTTACTACTTGGCACGTATTTGTCATTCCCGGGAGAAGCGCAGTTCGTGAAGATTCAACTGATCTTACTGAGCGTCAATTTATTACCTATCTTGCCACTTGATGGCGGACAAGTCGTCTCGGTTTTACTTGAAACGGAAGAAACAAAATATACCACGCGCTCAAACTTCTTACTGTATTCCATCATTGCGTCCGCATCACTTTGTGTGTTCTTCATTGCCTACTTGCCAGCCAGTTTGCCACTCGTTATCATTACGTCGTTTTTAGCGGTTCAAAATATTATTTCGTATCGTTTTAGAAGGTATGAGCGAGTCTTTGAACAACTGACTAGAAAAGAGACTTCCTTCTTTTAAAAGATTGTGGGAATAATGCTTGACCAATTGTTTTCTATGTGATAATATTTTACTGTTATTGATTGTAGCACCCGTGCTACAACCGCACTGAACAGGTTCAAGTATTCGCTGGTCGAATCACCTGTCAAGGCGAGTCTGTATAAATTGAGGAGGTGCAAGTATGTACGCAATTATTGAAACTGGTGGAAAACAAATCAAAGTTGAAGCGGGCCAAGAAATCTTCATTGAGAAGATTGCTGGTGAAGCTGATGAAGTGGTAACTTTTGACAAGGTGCTAATGGTGGGCGGAGATGACGTTAAAGTCGGTGCTCCATTCGTAGAAGGCGCAACTGTAACAGGTAAAGTTGTCAAGCAAGGCCGCGCAAAGAAAATTGTTGTTTTCAAATATAAGGCGAAGAAAAACTATCGCAAAAAGCAAGGACACCGTCAGCCATACACGAAAATCGTTATTGACGGAATCAATCTGTAATCCGGCATGATACATGTCAGAATTATAAAAGAGCCTTCTGGGCGCATCTCAGTCTTTGAGATGGATGGTCATGCAAACTTTGCAGAACACGGACAAGATCTAGTTTGTGCTGGTGCTTCTGCCGTATCATTTGGTGCGGTGAATGCCATTATGCAATTGACTTCGATCGAACCTGATGTCGAGCAAGGGACGGATGGCGGATACTTACGTGTGGCGTTTCCGGTAACGGAACAAGATGCTGAAGTTCAGCTGCTCCTGAATGCTATGATTATTTCTTTACAAACGATTGAATTAGACTATGCAGATTTTATAAAATTATCCTTTGAAAAGTAGGAGGTGGCAGCTATGTTACGTTTGGATCTTCAGTTTTTCGCATCGAAAAAAGGAGTAGGTTCTACTAAGAACGGTCGTGACTCACATTCGAAACGTCTTGGCGCTAAGCGCGCAGATGGACAGCATGTTTCAGGTGGATCAATCCTTTATCGCCAGCGCGGAACAAAAATTCACCCAGGTGAAAACGTTGGTCGCGGTGGAGATGATACTCTATTCGCAAAAGTTGACGGCGTCGTTCGTTTTGAACGTCTTGGCCGCGACAAAAAGAAAGTCAGTGTCTACCCAGCAGCAACTCAAGAAGCTTAATTGGATAGCATGACCCTGTGAAAAAGGACTGCACTCGTTGCAGTCCTTTTTCTGTGTTTTGAGATGGTTGTTAGATTAGTTCTTGGCCTTATGAGCGGATAACGCGTGTCTATGAGCGCTCGTGGCGTGGGATAGAGCGATTAGCGGGTGTCTATGATCACTCACCGCTTTCTAAGAGCGGCTACGGGAGTTTATAGAGCGCTTAGGCATGAACTATGAGCGAACAGCAATTCATTGTAACGTTCAGACACATATTCTAAGCGATTTTGACTACGGCGAAGATTTTTTTAGTGATTTGCGCGTGAAAATGCTATACTAAGAAGTACGAAAACAGCTGGCGGTGAAAAAATGGGGAAGAATGAGCTAAATGTGTCGCAAGCAGTGAAATTTAGTCGACACGATCACATGAACGATCTGCAATTGATCCTTATGAATATCGATATGGGGAAATATACAGAAGCGCGAAATTGCATCCTTGAGAAAACAGCAGATATGCAACGTGAGGCATTGCTTCAGAAATTATGCATGCCGCTTACTGAGGAATGGATTACGACACTAGCGTGGCGCTATCCGGCTTTGATGGTGCAACTGTATTGTGAGATTACGGAAAAAATTGATTCAAGTGAAATTGACGAAGTGTTGGTCGATTACTTGGAGCAAGTAGTGCTGGCTGTGGAATCAAAAATTCAGCGCTGCGCAGATTGTCCCGTGACACTAGAAGTCACGACAGACACTGCATCTTGGAGTATTCAATTGACATTTACCGAGCTGTACGCGAAGCAACTAGACATCCCAGAACATTCATCACAGCTTACGGTCGAAGTCCACGGTGAACCGAATCAATGGACGTTTACTATCAGTGGACAATTAGGAGGATTATAAATTATGTTTGTGGATCACGTTAAAGTATTTGTAAAAGGTGGCGACGGTGGCGATGGTATGGTTTCGTTCCGTCGTGAAAAATATATAGCCAATGGTGGACCATCCGGTGGTGATGGTGGAAAAGGCGCAGACGTTATCTTTATCGTTGATGAAGGATTACGTACGCTAATGGATTTCCGATATCAGCGTCATTTTAAAGCTGAACGAGGCGAACACGGTCAGAGTAAAAACATGCACGGTCGTAGCGGTAAAAGTATGATCGTTAAAGTTCCCCCTGGTACAGTCGTTAAGGATGCCGAAACTGAAACGATTATTGCGGACTTGGTCGAACATGGCCAACAAGCGGTCATCGTGCGTGGAGGACGTGGAGGACGCGGTAACAGCCGTTTCGTTACGCCACAGAACACGGCACCGGAACTTTCTGAAAAAGGTGAACCGGGTGTTAGTAAAGATATCGTGCTTGAATTAAAAGTTCTTGCTGACGTGGGTCTTGTTGGATTCCCAAGTGTTGGGAAATCAACGTTATTATCAGTCGTTTCTTCAGCGAAGCCTAAGATTGCGGATTATCACTTTACTACATTAGTACCGAATCTCGGTATGATCGAGACAGATGATCACCGCACATTCGTTATGGCAGATTTGCCTGGATTAATTGAAGGTGCGCATCAAGGAGTTGGACTAGGACATCAGTTCTTGCGTCACATCGAACGTACGCGTGTTATCGTACACGTTATCGATATGTCAGGACTTGAAGGCCGTGAGCCATACGAGGATTACCAGACAATCAATAAAGAACTTGAGCAGTACAATATGCGTTTGACTGAACGTCCACAGATTATTGTGGCGAATAAAATGGATATGCCGGATGCGCAAGAGAATCTGGAAACGTTTAAAGAAGCACTTGGTGATGAAGAGATTCAAGTGTTCCCGATTTCTGCATTGACGAGAACGGGCTTGGATCCATTGCTGTATGCGATTTTAGATCTGCTTGAAACGACACCGGAATTCCCGATGTTGACGGATATGGATGAAGAAGAAGCAAGTAACTCTGTATTGTATAAACACGAATCGACTGGACCTGATTTCATTATTTCACGTGACGATGATGGCGCGTTTATGTTGTCTGGTTATACATTAGAGCGTTTGTTCCAGATGACGGACTTCAACTTCGATCAATCAGTACGCAAGTTCGCTCGTCAGATGCGTGGTATGGGAATCGACGATGCATTGCGTGAGCGTGGTGCGAAAAACGGTGATATCGTTCGTATCATGAGCTACGAGTTCGAGTTCTTGGAATAAGGAATGGCTCGTTTTGGGGGGAGCAAAATGGAACAAATCGGGGAAGGTCAGTTTTATTTAGTCCGCGAAGATGTATTGACCGAGTCAATGCAAAAAATGCTGGAAGCTAAACGAATGATGGCAAGAGGCGAAGTGACGACGATCCAGGAAGCAACTAAACGGGTCGGTCTGTCACGGAGCGCCTTTTATAAATATCGTGATGCCGTGTTCCCGTTCGAATCCATCGCGCGGGACCGGATTTTGACGATCTTTATTCAACTGGAAGATTTGAAAGGCTCGCTGGCTGTGCTTTTGGAAGTCGTGTCAGAAGCGAAATGTAATGTGTTGACGATTCACCAGACGATTCCTGTCCAGGGGCGCGCCAACATTACGTTATCGCTGGATGTAACGGAGATGGAAATTAAAGTAGAAGCATTTTTACAGCGTCTCAAAGCACCTCGATTTATTGATTCTGTTGATTTAATCAGTTCAGGGGTTTTCTGACCTCTTAAACCAGTGGGGAGATGAGAGATTCATGACAGAAAAGAAGTATGTACCATCCGTTGCGTATTTGGGGCCCGAAGCATCATTTACCCATATTGCAGCATCCGATTTATTCGGAATGGAAGGGTTAATGCCACGTCCGACGATTCCAGATTGTATTGAAGCAGTGACAGAAGGACATGTTGCCTATGCGGTCGTTCCGTTGGAGAATGCGCTGGAAGGTTCTGTACCGTTGACGATTGATTACGTTTTCAATAGTAAAGAGTTGTTTATCGCAGCCGAAATTTCCACGCCAATTGAGCAACATATGTTGGTCAATAAATCGCAGATGAATCACTTAGATGAATTGGATTCGATTCAATCTCATCCGCATGCATTGGCGCAATGTCATAAGTTTTTACAGTATCGTTACCGTGGAGTTCCGTTGATTCAGACGACGTCTACTGCAGCGGCAGCAAAATCTATTTCTGAACAGCCGGAACTACGTGTTGCAGCAATTGGCAACCGTTTGGCAGCAGAAACGTACGGCTTACATATAGCAGAAGAGAATATTCACGATTTCCATTTCAACCATACGCGCTTCGTCGTGTTGTCGTTGCGCAAGGAGAAGCTGGAGCATTCGAAGCACGCTTCTTCGATCAAGACGACGTTGATGGTGAAGTTGCCTGAGGACGACCGTCCAGGGTTGCTGCATCAGATTTTGTCGGTGTTTTCATGGCGCCGTTTGAACTTAAGCAAGATCGAGTCGCGGCCGTTGAAGACGGGTCTTGGCCATTATTTCTTCATTATCGACATTAATGAATCTGACGAGCATCCGATGATGATGGGCGCGATGGAAGAGTTAGCAGCACTAGGTTGCACCGCACGTTCGCTAGGAACTTATTATGTCTATGAGTCTGGGGAGTTTGTTTCCTGAATTAGTATAGGCTGGCAATTGGATAGGGTATGGGATTCCGAGTGCAAAGATGTGCTCTCAACGCTTCGCTTATGTTCGCAAAAGCGTCCTTCGTTACGGCTCTCGCTCTAGGCGGACGCGTTCTGGAGTCGGCGCGTGCCGCTCCAATCCTTGCAGTCTAAGTGGGATGTATTTATTGTTGCTCATTAAAATTATACTTGTAGAAGATTTTATAATCGAACATGAACAGCCCTAGAACTAAACTAAGTTCTAGGGCTTTACTAATTTACACGCTATCGCAAAAAAGTGCTCTACGTCTATCCCTTCGTACTTGCTAAGTAACTCTTCCATTGTAACTTCTTTCGTTCTTGAACTGAACCAAGTCAAGGGTAATTTCTAATTCATGCACTTTTTAACCAACATTCTCTACTGATCTGACCTAATTCGCAACCATCCTCTATTCCCCAGGATGGTTTTTTATTTGTAATAAACTAGTCCCCGTCGAATATACATAACAAGAGAGGAAGCCTACACAAATTGTCACAAAAGTAGGCGTCCGTTCATACGATGGATTGATGGAAGGGGGAATAGTTAGTGGAAGTTCATATTGTCGTCAAAGGTGATACATTATGGAAGATCGCAAGACAGTACGGTATACCGTTCGAGGAACTGAAGCGGGTGAATGCTCACCTAGCTAATCCGGACTATATCGTTCCCGGCATGAAAATCTTTTTGCCAATGGATAAGAAAAAGCCTCATCATAAGGGTGATCACACGAAACCGCATGAGAAGCCACACGAGAAACCGCATCATGAAAAACCGCATCAGGAGAAACCACATCAGGAGAAACCACATCACGAAAAACCGATGAAGCCGCCACATCAGGAGAAGCCTTCTAAGCCGGCGCCTCCACAAGCGAAACCGCCAGTGCATCAAGTGCCGCAGCTACCACAAGCTCCACCGATGCCGCCGATGCAACAGCAACCTGTGCCACAACCGCCAATGCAACAGTGGCCAGCACCCGCACCACCAGCGATGCCACAACAACCGCAAACTCCACCGGCAGCGCCTCATATGCCACCGAGTATGCAAGCACCACCGATGTGGCAAGCAGTATTCCCAGTTTGCGGATGGATGCCGATTTTCGATGCGGACTGCCATCCACATATGCCACAACAACCAATGCCGCAAATGCCGCAAATGCCGCAAATGCCGCAAATGCCGCAAATGCCACAAATGCCACCGCCTGTGCAGGCACCAATCAAACCGATGCCGCCATGTGAGTCACCTAAGTGGCAGGAGGAATCATCTCACCACCATAAGCCGGTTCCCGCACCAATGCCGGACGGTTGGCAGTTAATTGAATCGAGTTCATTACACATGAAACCAGCTCCGATGCCACAACCAAAACCGCCTGTCATGCAGCCGATGCCGGAACAACCCGCACCGATGCCAATGCCGCAACAACCGACAATGCCGCCGAAAGCAGACATACCGCCATCCTGGTGTCCGTCAAATCAACAACAATGCTCGCCGAATTGGCCAGTTCAACCTCAATGGTCGACACAGCCGGAATGTATGCCAGCGATGCAATGGATGCCATATCCGCACATGATGCCGATGCCGATGCCACCTATGTGGCAGCAGCCTCCTGGTTATCAGGGTGATTGTGGGTGTAATACCCCTCAACATCAGCCGATGCCAATACCGGAGGACTGGCACCGAAACCAGTAACCGCATATGGCAGACAATCAGCGATTTATCAAAATCAAAAAGAATGTCTGGAAAATGGAGTCTGGCGGAGCTATGTATTCCATAAAGAAGTACGCATCACTCGCACAAGCTGTGAAGGTTCGGCAAGTTCATCAATTACTTAGTGCACAGCATTTTCCGCATATCGCGCCAATCGTCGATAAGTCGGATCCGTTGCTGATTATGCAGCCATGGCTTGAAGATGCCAAAGCGGTCAACTTTAAAAGAAGAATTGATCGTATCGATTCATTCCGTGCGTTGCAAGCATTACATGATACGAAATATTCGATTGATTGGGAGTCGATTTCCTGTCTTCCGCATTATCATATGCTGGAGAAGTGGGAAGTCCGACTTGCGCGATTTGAAGAGTTACGGGAGATGTGTGAAGCATTTCTACCTTCTTCGACGATCGATCAACTGTTGACGTATGGGAAAGATTCATTGCAAATCGCGAAGAAACAACCACCGCCTGTTAGTTCTTTGACGCTATTGCATGGAGATGTCGTCCATCATAATATTTTACGGGACACAAATGGAAGGATTTGCTTTATCGATTTTGATTTAGCGTGCCTTGGGACGGAAGAAGATGAACGGGTGTTGTGGATGCATCGTGTGTTGCCACAAATTTCGTATAATCCGACTTTTTTGATGGGGGAGCATCCGGCGTTGCAAACCTTATCCAACCAGTCGCTTGCGAAGCTTTTATATCCGAATGAAGTGCTTCGGGAATGGTTGCATTTATTGTCATTACCTTTCGCTCAACAGCAACGGATGGCCAGCAAACTCCTACATTTCACTGATACTGCACTCTCACATTGGCCGAGATTATGGTATGATGTAGAGCGAATGATGAAGTAGGAGGTTTGATCCATGGCAGGCCATTCAAAGTGGAAGAATATCCAGAACAGAAAGGGCGCACAGGATGCAAAACGAGGAAAGATCTTTCAGAAGATGTCGCGTGAAATTTACGTGGCAGCAAAGTCTGGCGGAGACGATCCAGACACGAATCCAGCTTTACGTCTAGCAATCGATAAATCCAAGAGTGTGAATGTACCAAATGATGTCATTCAGCGAGCGATCGATAAAGCAACGGGTTCAGGTGCGGACGAAAATTACGAAGAAATGATCTACGAAGGGTATGGACCAGGCGGCGTAGCGGTTCTTGTCTATACACTGACGGAAAATCGTAACCGTACAGGACCGAATATGCGCGTGGCGTTCAATAAAAACGGCGGTAGTTTAGGAGAAACGGGCTCCGTCAATTATTTATTTGAACGCAAAGGCCGTTTGTTTATCGAACGTACGGAAGAAACGGACGAGGACGCGGTTATGATGGCGGCTTTAGAAGCAGGAGCGGATGACATTGTGTCAACAGAAGATGGTTTCGAAATTCTGACTGATCCATCCGAATTCCTGAACGTAAAAGAAGCGCTTGAAGTCGAAGGTTTGGAGTTCGTTTCAGCAGAAGTAGATATGGTTCCATCCGTTTATGCGGATTTGACCGAAGAGCAACAAGAACAATTTATGAATATGATCGATGCATTAGAAGATGACGATGATGTACAAAACGTCTATTCTAATGCATCGGAAGAGTAATGAATGCTAGCCAGCCAACAACTTTACTTGCGTAAAAGTTGTTGACTGGCTTTTTTGTTGTTGACAATGATAATGAGATTCATTATCATTTAACTTGGTTGCTGAAGAAAGTATACTCTTTAGTAGAATAAAAGGGGGAATAAGTATGATCATCGTAACAAACACAAATAAGATTATAAAAGACCGTGGACATGAATTGGTTACACGTTTTGATAAAAAAGGAAAAGTGGAGCAGATGGAAGGGTTTTTAGGACTGGAAGTATTGTTCACGGATAATTTACCGGATTATGACGAAGTGACGATCAGCACGCGTTGGGAATCAAAAGAGGCGTTTGAGGCATGGACGAAAAGCGACGCATTCAAGGAAGCACATTCACATCGCGACGGACAGCCAGGATACGTAATTAGCAATAAAGTGTCATTCTATGATGTTAGAGTAGTGCGTGATCCAATTGTTGCGGTGTGAGTGTAATGAAGTGTTCAGAAAAAAATCACCCCTCACTATCTTGTTGCTAAGTGAGAGGTGATTGAATATTAATTATGCTTTAACGCCAGAAGATTTTGGTTGCGTCAAGAGACCGCCTTTTTCTTTTAAGTATTTTTCAATACCTTCAGCTGCACGGTATGATAGGGCACCGATTGTTGGGGTAGGGTGGTGACTACTGAAGTGTGGTAGTGCAGATCCGCCAACGACGAATAAGTTTTCCATTTCCCACAGTTGCAAGTAGTTGTTTACCGCAGACGTTTCTGGATCTTCACCCATAGCTACGCCGCCAATATAGTGCATACCGCCGTAAGTGTGGTCAAATTGGTCTGGCATTTCGTCCTGATCAATAATGTCCGCACCCATTGCTTCTACGATTTCGGTACATTTTTCAATACCGAATTTCGCGATGTTCTTATCTTGTTCTGTTAATTTATTTGTAATACGCAATAATGGATCACCGAACTCATCTTTATACGTAGGGTCCAAGTCCATAAAGTTGTGCCACCAAGGCATAACTGCTGCTGAGTACCAAACCGTTAATGTACGGAAAGCATAGAAGAGTGATTTCTCTTTAAATTCTTCACCCCATGTTGGTGTACCTTTAGGGACGAAGTTATTCTTAATCGCTGCATCTCCGTATTGACGAAGTTCGATACCGCCACCGTGAATGAAGTCTAAATCTGTGTGGTCGAATAGGTCCGCGTCATAGTCACTTAAAGCGCCACCTAATCCACCAGCACCCATGTAGTAGTTGAATTTCTTGTCATTAAAGAATCCTGTTGCACCTAGGAATGTACTGTTGAATTGTCCTGTAAAGTTACGGCCAATCGTTCCTTTTCTAGTCTCCGGGTTATAGATTTCACCGATATCCGATAGCATGAGCAGGCGGTTATTTGAGAATGTGAATGCCGCAAGAACGACAACGTCAGCTGGTTGTTCGAATTCTTGACCTGTTCTTGTATCCGTATATAAAACGCCTGTCGCTTTTCCGTCTTTATGTATAACTCTACGGACGAGTGAATTGGTTCTGATTTCACAGTTACCAGTTTTGCGAGCAGTCGGAATAACCGTTGCTAGAGGATCTGATTTTGAACCGAAGTCACAGCCGTACATTGTACAGAACGAACAGAACATACATTGGTTCAACGTTTCACCATCGGGATTCGTATATGTTTGAGACATGTTTCCTGAAGCCATTTGATAAGGGTGTAAGCCGATCTCTTTTGCCGATTCTTTAAACAACTTAATCGCAGGAGAAGCTAGCATAGGTGGGTTTGGATACTCATTTGATCTCTTGTCACCAAGTGGATCAGGTTCTCCTGAAATCCCAGCCGTTTGTTCCCATTTAGCATAATATGGCTCTAGTTCATCGTACGTAATTCCCCAGTCACGAATTTGCATGCCTTCTGGAATTTTGCCTTCTCCATAACGTTCGATAGTTTTTGAACGAATTTCGAAGTCATACGAACGCCAACGGTATACGGAACCTGCCCAGTGCATACTTCCGCCACCAAGGTCCGTCCCTGTGTTCATATCTTTTTGCAAGCGTACAGGTAGTGCAGCATCGCCTATTGAAACACGAGATGTAATCGTATCGCCTGTTAATTTTTCGATCATTTCATGTCTATTTGTATAACGTAACTCATCTTTAACACCTATAAAATCTGAACGTGTTTGATCTTTCCCACGTTCCAACATGACGACTTGATAGCCTGCTTTGGATAGTTCAGCTGAAACAATACCGCCAGCCCAACCACTACCAACGACTACTACGTCTACTTTATCTAATTTTTTAGCCATTTCCGCGTCCTCCTAAATTAAAGCCCTTGGTAATTACGTAAACTTGAAGGCTCCATTACAATAAACTCTTCTTCTTCGATTTTATCTAAAAAGCTCATGATCGGCCCAGGGTATTCTTTCATTCTCCAAGCTTCCATATTACGATTTCCACCGTAAACAGGATCTGCATAGACGCCTTCAATAGTTGTTTGACGTAACAAGCTAAAGAAGTCTGCGGAATCTACACCACTGAATTTCACTTCACCTTTTTCAAACATTTGTAAAATTTCATCTTGCTGTTCAGGTTCTAAATTAATAAAACGCTCATTAAATTTATCTTGTGACGTTTTCTCCATAGCGTTAAGCCCTTCAAGGAAAAACGTACCTCTCGTCATTTTCGTTTGATAGTTAGCCGTACCAGCCGGTAACTTCACAACAGTGGACGATGTGATGACTTCGTTTGTTTGACGTTTTTCTTCTTCATATACGTCTGTTTTTGTAATCGATGGGAAAGGACCGACCATATAGTCATTCGCATTTCTTCCCCAGTTGCTTGCACATTGACGGTCAATGAAATAAGGCACGCCTAGTTCAATTGCACCCATTCCGTTTTTATTCTCTGGATAGATTCTTTCAGTTGCAGCAGATAGCAACGCGAAGTCTTCATTTCGACTGAAGAACGTACGTGCATCAAACGTAACTTGCTTATCAGCTTGTGGCGCAACATCTTTTTTCGAATCTTTTTGGAATTGGCTCGTCAGTAAACCACCAAAGAGGGAGCCACCTAAAAGTCCACCAGCGACAAGACCGCCACTCTTCAAAAACTTTCTTCGACTTAAATCTTGAGTATCTTGATTGGAATCTTTGTTATTCGTCATCGTTTAGTTCCTCCTTCACATTTGTCATTGTAGTTACTTTATGGACTCGGACTTCTCTGAATCAGTTTTTTTGTCTTTGTTATCATCTTCCAAAATGTCACTTGTTGCCTTTTTAAACTCTGAAAGTGTTTTACCGACGGCAGAACCAATCTCCGGCAACTTTCGTGGTCCGAATAATATTAAAATAATTACTAATATAATAATTAGTCCTGGTACACCGATAGAAGCTAAACTCATATAAATTCCTCCTTTTGCAGTAGATTTATATATGTAGAGCGTGATGTCGAATCTTGTCTAATTATGTTTTAAATTGACGAGAAGACCTTGGCCCTCATACATGATAGTGTTCTTATTCAAAAAAAGCAAAGAAATTTTAACTTTAATGTGTCGTTTATAAATACAAAAACTTTTCTGAATTATTATTCACGAATTATATATTAAAAAGCAAAGAAAGGTAGTGAATTCGGTTGATGATTCATAAAGTTCGCACTCTTTAACTGGGATCAAACTATCTAAAGATACGAATTGCTGGGTAATGAGACATTCCATATACCATCTATTTTTGACTGTCGTTACGAAGAATGGCGCTGTATTCGCATACATACAAAAAAGTTCTTATTCGATGGCGAATAAGAACTTTTTGACATATATTTTTTATTTACGTACTTCTAGCGTCTCCAACATCTGTTCAAATCGTGCGCCATGGCCTTCTTGTGCTTCTAGGAAATAGTTCTCCTTAATGAGCAATGTGCCATCGTCTAGCTCCATCATGTAGATCGTCACAACTTCACTATCCGACTTATCTCCAGAAGTACCGTGTAATGAAAGTGCGTTGACTGGCGCAGAAATCGTTTTTTCTTCAAGCGGCATAGTATATTCCTGTTCCATATCTTCCATTACACTTTCTGGCGTTTGATCTTTGACGTATAGGAATGTCATATTCACCTCAGGATACCCTTCAGGCACTTCATCAATCGGCATGAGCTTGTCTTCATTTTCACCGGTCTCAAACGTATAGCGTTCCGGATCAATATACAGTGAATACATGGCATCGCTACCTTCGACGAGGTCCATTGTGATAGTGGAGTCTTCTCCCTCAACAGATAGTACTACATCCATCGTAGATTCACGTTCAGGCAACGTCGTCGTTTCTTCTGGTGTTTCCTCGACTGGCGTTTCTACTGGCGGCTCCACTTCATCAGTTGGTTTTTCTGTTGCTGAATTACAACCGACAAGTAGTAGTGACATCGCAAAACTCGCATAGATTATTGTTCGCATACAGCTTCCTCCTTTAAAAAGACGTAGAACTGCTTTATATGTATACGTTTACATGCAAAGAAGGTTTCAAATGTCAAGCAAAATATTAGAAATCAAAACGAGCATGCGATATGATAAGTCCTGCAGATATTAAAACATAAGGGAGATTTATATTATGACAATCAAAGTAAAAGCAGTAATCGGTAGTACAAGTTCCACTTCATACAATTTAAAGTTAGTGAAATTCATGGCTAAACGCTATAAAGAAGAATTGGAAATTACTCCGGTTCTCATCAACGATTTAGAAATGTTCTCAATTGATATTGAAAGCGAACCAACTGTAGCAGTTCAAACATTCAAAGATGACGTGAAAGATTCAGACGCAGTGATGTTCGCAACACCAGAATATAACTTCTCTATTCCTGGCGCAATGAAAAATGCATTGGATTGGTTGTCACGTGGAGGCGACTTTACGTTACATGGTAAAACGGGCTTTATCGTAGGGTCATCGATGGGAGTTTTCGGTTCAGTAAGAGCGCAGATCCACTTACGCGAAATTCTATCGAACCCAGCATTAGCACCTAACCTATTGCCAGGTAATGAAGTGTATATTGGTGCGGTTCACACGAAAATGGACGAAGAAGGAAATATTACAGATGAAGCAACAATCGCATTCCTTGATACGGTTGTACAGAATTTCATCGCTTTCCATAAGAAACAACAAGCAATGGCTCACGCATAATTAGAATGAACGGAGCTGTCCAAGTCGTCATGATGTTAAATGACGACTGGTGACAGCTCTTTTTTGATGCGAAATAGTATGCGATAAGAAAACAAAAGGCTGGCAGAGGTGTTGGGGAAGGGGATTGGTGCTTCGGAGGGGACGCTTTCTGGAGGGCGGGCGGTGAACCACACCCCGTCGCTTCGCTCGCAGGGTGTTTCACCTGTCCCGCTGATCCTCCCAGAGTCGCCCCTCCTACGCTCCAATCTCTTGCAGTGTAAGTGGATGATACTTTATGTTGTGCATTGAAATTAATGTTGTAACAGGCATTGAACTTCAGTACTTGAATCTAAATAAGTAAGGGTAAAACAATAATTCATACACTTCCTACAGTGAGTGATCTAAGTATCCGTACTATCAATGTAGGATGGAAGCGGAAGCTGGCGGCGAAGTGCAAAGATGTGCTCCTAACGCTTCGCTTTTACTCGCAAAAGCCGTTCTTCGTTACGGCTCTTCCCGCAGGATCAGCCCGATCAGGTGAGACAACCAAAAGAGAGCGCAGCGAACTGGTTGGCTCACCGCGGGCCCATGGGAAAGCGTCCGCCAGCTGGAGCTTCCATCCAATCACACTCAAAAATTCTCTCACCACTCCAAAGTATTCGCTTTTGAACTTAAATTACTTAAAATACACACCTATTTTATTTATGCAAATTTCCGAAGGTCGTACAAGTAGAAAACCCGTTCGTATGCTATAATAACAGGTATACTTTAGGGGGAGAATACTTTGTACGATTACATAAAAGGCTATGTGACACGCGTGACACCGGAATATGTTGTGCTGGAGCAATCGGGGATCGGCTGGCAAGTGATGACGCCGAATCCATTTGCGTTCCATATAACAGATGAGGTTCAGCAAGTGTTCACGTATTTGCATGTGCGTGAAGACACGCAATTATTGATCGGATTTAAGACACTTGAACAGCGTGAACTGTTCCGCAAACTGATTACCGTTTCGGGAATCGGTCCTAAAGGCGCGCTCGCAATTCTTGCGAACGGCTTGCCTTCTCAAGTAGTAAGTGCAATCGAGCGCGAAGATGAAGGGTTCCTGGTACAGTTTCCAGGTGTCGGCAAGAAAACAGCGCGTCAAATGATTTTGGACTTAAAAGGCAAACTTCATGATCTATTTACGGAAATTGATTTGCCGGATTCGGAAGACACATTGCTTACGCTTGCTGAAAGTGATGAGCTCGACGAAGCATTGCTTGCGTTGACTGCGCTTGGTTATTCGGATCGCGAACTAAAGAAAGTGAAGCCGAAGCTCGAGAAAGAAGAACTAGATACAGAAGGCTATATGCGACTGGCGTTAAAGCTATTATTGAAACAAGGCTAATACGATGGAGGTGGTTCTAATGGATGAACGCATACTGACGAATGAAGCGACGGATTTTGATGATAGTTTTGAACAGTCATTACGCCCGCAATTATTACAACAATATATTGGTCAGCAACAGGCGAAAGATAATTTATCGATCTTTATCGAGGCGGCAAAGAAGCGGGAAGAAAGTTTGGATCATGTCTTGCTGTATGGTCCTCCTGGGCTTGGAAAAACGACGCTCGCGACGGTAATAGGCAATGAAATGGGTGTTAATGTCCGCATGACGAGCGGTCCGGCTATTGAACGTCCGGGTGACTTGGCGGCAGTAGTGTCTTCGTTGGAGCCAGGTGACGTCTTATTCATCGATGAAATCCACCGGCTAAACCGCGCGATTGAAGAAGTGCTGTATCCCGCGATGGAAGATTTTTGTCTCGATATTATGGTAGGAAAAGGTCCGACTGCACGTTCTGTAAGACTGGATTTGCCTCCGTTTACATTGATTGGTGCGACGACCCGTGCAGGGGCATTGTCTGCACCGCTCCGTGACCGTTTCGGTGTACCGCTTAGACTAGAGTATTATGAAGTGGAATCGTTGACGGAGATAGTCATTCGAAGCGCGAATTTATTTGAAGTGGACATTGATCCGTTAGCGGCTGTAGAACTGGCGAAACGCTCGCGTGGAACGCCACGTATTGCAAATCGTCTATTGCGTAGAGTTCGCGATTATGCACAAGTGCGCGGAAACGGGATCATTACACTTTCGATTGCACAAGAAGCACTCGATATGCTACAAGTGGATCATCATGGACTCGACCAAATCGACCATCAGTTGCTCCACAGCATGATCGAACGGTTCCGTGGCGGTCCAGTCGGCATTGATACGCTCGCTGCAAGTATTGGCGAAGAATCGGTGACGATTGAAGATGTCTATGAGCCGTATTTATTACAAATGGGATTTATTCAACGTACATCAAGAGGTCGGATGGCGACAGATAAGGCTTACGAGCATTTCGGTTATCCGCTTCCTGAGTGACAGATAGGAGTTAGCATGATGGAAGTAGAAGACTTTGATTTTGATTTACCCGAGCATTTAATTGCACAAACACCACTTTTGGATCGCACAGCGAGCCGTTTACTCGTTATGGGACGTGATAACGGTATCGTCACGCATAAGCATTTCCGTGATCTAGTGGACGAACTAGAAGCGGGGGACTTACTCGTGTTGAACGATACGAAAGTATTGCCGGCGCGTTTAATCGGTACGAAAGAAGAAACCGGTGCGACGATTGAAGTATTATTATTAAAAGAAACAGGGGACGACCGCTGGGAAACGTTGGTCAAGCCTTCAAAACGAATAAAAGTAGGAACGATCGTGACGTTCGGTGACGGCTTGTTGCAAGCTGAATGTACCGCGCTTGGTGAACAAGGGGGTCGCGAATTCAAATTTAGTTATGACGGTATTTTCTATGAGTTGCTCGATCAGCTCGGACAGATGCCGTTGCCTCCATATATTACCGAGACGTTGGAAGATCAGACGCGCTATCAAACCGTTTTCGCAAAAGAGCGTGGATCTGCGGCAGCGCCTACAGCTGGTTTGCATTTCACGGATGAAATCTTGGATGCTTTACGGGAAAAAGGCGTGCAGATCGCTTTCATTACGTTGCACGTTGGACTTGGTACATTCCGTCCTGTTAGTGTAGATACAATTGAAGATCACACGATGCATGCGGAATATTATGTGATGACAGAAGAAACAGCGGCACTTGTTCGCGAAACAAAAGCCAATGGCGGCAATGTAGTAGCGGTCGGTACGACGTCTACACGGACGCTTGAAACGATTGCTTCAGAGAATAACGGAGAAGTGGTCGCAGCGAGTGGCTGGACTTCGATATTTATTTATCCTGGCTATGAGTTTAAAGCAATTGACGGGCTCGTGACGAATTTCCACTTGCCGAAATCGACGTTGTTGATGCTATTGTCAGCATTTGCTGGACGCGATCACGTCATGAGTGCATATGAAGAAGCAGTGAAAGAGCAGTATCGCTTTTTCAGTTTTGGGGACGCGATGTTGATCCGCCCTGCTACAAGAAAGGAACGAGATTAATTGGCAGCTATTACGTATGAACATATTAAAACATGTAAACAAACGGGTGCGCGACTTGGGATTGTCCACACGCCACACGGTTCATTTGAAACACCTGCTTTCATGCCGGTTGGAACACAAGCTACAGTAAAAACGATGTCTCCGGAAGAATTGAAGGCAATGGGTGCAGGCATTATTTTAAGTAACACGTATCATTTATGGTTACGTCCAGGAAATGAAATCGTCAAAGAAGCAGGTGGATTACATAAGTTCATGAACTGGGACCGTCCGATATTGACGGATTCCGGTGGCTTCCAAGTGTTTTCTTTAAGTAAATTCCGTGATATTAAAGAAGAAGGCGTTCATTTCCGTAATCATATTAATGGAGATAAGTTGTTCTTGAGCCCGGAAAAAGCGATGGAGATCCAAAACGATTTAGGTGCCGATATTATGATGGCATTTGACGAATGTCCTCCATTCCCTGCAACACATGAGTATATGAAAGCTAGTGTCGAGCGTACGTCTCGCTGGGCAGAGCGTTGCCTTGAAGCACATGGTCGTCCGAATGATCAAGGATTATTTGGTATTGTACAAGGTGGAGAGTTTGAAGATCTTCGTAAACAAAGTGCGCATGATCTAGTATCGATGGATTTCCCAGGCTACGCAATCGGTGGATTGTCCGTCGGGGAACCGAAAGATATTATGAATAAAGTGCTGGACTATACGACACCATTACTTCCACAAGACAAACCACGTTATTTGATGGGCGTTGGATCTCCAGACTCATTGATCGACGGTGCAATCCGTGGAATTGATATGTTCGACTGTGTTTTGCCAACGCGTATTGCGAGAAACGGTACGTTGATGACGAGTGAAGGTCGTTTGGTTGTTAAAAATGCGAAGTACGAACGCGATTTTGGGCCGCTTGATCCGAATTGTGATTGTTATGCGTGTAAAAACTATAGTCGTGCGTACATTCGTCATTTAATTCGTGCGGGTGAAACATTTGGCATTCGTTTGACGTCCTATCATAACCTGCACTTTTTGCTGAATTTGATGGAGCAAGTACGTCAGGCTATACGTGAAGATCGTCTCGGTGACTTCCGTGAAGAGTTTTTTGAGCAGTACGGTTTTAACAAACCGAATGCAAAAAACTTTTAAATCTTGTATAATAAAATTTGATGCTTTAGGAAGGGGGAAAATTAAAAATGATGGAACAATACGGTGGTATTTTCACACTAGTCATCATGGTGGCTATTATGTGGTTTTTACTCATTCGTCCTGCTCAGAAGAGACAGAAGGCAGCGAAAGAGATGCAAACTAGTTTGAAGCGTGGAGACGAAGTAGTAACAATCGGTGGTATTCACGGAACTGTGGATGCAGTTGATGAAACATCTATTTTCTTACGTGTATCGGACACTACAGTTTTGCGTTTTGACAAGCAAGCGGTAGGTAGAGTTGTAACAGCGTCATAATAAAAAGCGGTTATCTACTGGTATGTCCATAGATTGCCGCTTTTTTGTATGCGGGTGTATAGAAAAAAGATCTGCCGACACACTATGTGTGAAGGAGGCAGATGTGCAGTGCATGATTTATGGATCATCGGCTTACGTACGGTCTTTTTATATGTGTTTCTTCTGGTGATATTACGTATTATGGGAAAACGGGAAGTGGGCGAATTAGGTGTCATGGATATTGTGGTCTTCATCATCATGGCGGAAGTTGCAGCTATGATAGTGGAATCACCTGATAAACCGATTTTTGAAGGGATTCTTCCCATCCTTTTGTTACTCGTTATTCAATATATATCGTCGATGATTTCATTGAAAAGCAAGAAGTTCCGTGATTTGGTCGACGGGGATCCTACGCTAATTATTAGGCATGGAGAGATCCAGCAAGATGAAATGCGTAAACAGCGATATAATCTCGACGATTTATTTCAACAATTACGTGAAAATCAAGTAGGCTCGATTCATAATGTAACGTTCGCTTATCTCGAACCTTCCGGAAATTTATCCGTATTCACAAAAGACGGTGATTTGCCGATTGTGGGACTGGTGCTTGACGGTGATATTCAGCCAGAGCATTTGGAATTGATTGGCAAGACAGAAGACTGGTTGCTACAAGAGTTACATGCTAAAAACATCACTGATTTAAGCAAGATTTTCTATTGCTCGTATGAACAAGGTGAAATAAGAGTACAACTCAAACATGATTAATAACGTTTAACTAAATTTCGTAGCATGATAAAGTCCTGCGCTTTGATTTGTCTAGTCAGTAATAATAAAGCGAACAGCACACCTGACGTAATGGCGCATTCAACAAATAAATGTTGCGAACCGATCGGAATGAAAATCGGACGGATGACGACGGTCAATAAAAATACAATATAGGTCATTGCGAACATCGAGAATCCTGTGGCGGTCGATTTGTTTTTACGCAGTGTCGCGATATGTAGGAAAGACGTGATGAGTACGCCGAATCCGATCGCTAGTACAGCACCTGTTTCTTGAAGACCAGGTTGCGATGCTAAAATGAACATGACCGCAAGCTTCGCGATCCCGCCATAGACGGAGTTCATCATGCCGGCTTTTGCGTCACCGGTGGCCTGCAAAATTGAATAAAGTGGACTTTGAATATAATAAAAGAAAAAAATTGGCGCGAGCATCGTCATATAGCTGCCGCCATCTACAATATGAAATAGCTTCTCGGCGAGTTCTTGGCCGTGAATATAAAATACAGTAGCCGCAAATGCACCTGTCAAAGCGGATAAACGTAATGCCAAGTGAATTCTTTCTTGCAACTTTTTGACGTTACTCGAAGCAGCTGCACCGCTGACGGCCGGTACAAGCACGACGGATAATGCATACGGAATGAATGCCGGAAACAATAATAACGGAATAAGTACCCCTGAAATGACTCCGTACAATGAAGTGGCAGCTACCGTTCCGACGCCTGCCATGGAGAGTGCGCGTAAAAAGATAATAGGCTCGAGAAACCATGTGAAAGTTCCAAATAGACGACTGCCTGACGAAGGAAGTGCCACCTCTAGAATGGGCTCCATCGGATAGCGCGGTTCTTTTTTTTGTGGTTTTGGCTCCTTCTTTTGTTGCTGGCGGTATTTGTACAAAAGATACAGTACCGACACGACTTCAGCTACGAGTGTCACAGCCATCGCATATGCCGCGTTCATCATCGGATCATCAGGAGCTAAAATGTACGGAAGCATCCACGTGATCAATAAAATACGGAAGATTTGCTCGATGACTTGTGCCCATGCGGTTTCCTCAATTCGTGAAACCCCTTGAAAATATCCTCTGATTAATCCACCAATTGAAGCGATAGGTACGATGGCGAGGGCTACGTATAATGCAGTGGAAGTTGCGCTATTACCGAGTAAAGTTTCGGCTAGAAAAGGGATAAACAGAATACATGCTGGAATGAAGACTGCGCCAGATAAGATCGTAATAAATGTGGCAGTTCTCATAACTTGTCGTAATTGTACAGTGCTGCCTTGCGCTTTTAGTTCCGCTATCACCTTAGCTATTGCAATTGGTACGCCAAGCTGTACTAAGGAGAGGAAAAAGATGAATGCCGGGTATGCGGTCATATAGATTCCAACCGTTTCTTCTCCTGCTACTCGCATAAATTGAATTCGATAGACAAAGCCGAGTAATTTCGATAAAAACACGGCCGCCATCAAAAAGATTGTCCCACGTATGAATGACGACACCCTGCACCACTCCTTCTGTTTTGCCGCTCGTTCAATTACTTACATAATGCTTGGGCAAAACCCAAATATAGTTAAGTGTATGTGATATAATCAAGTTTATTCCGGAACAAAAAGCGAGGGGGGGAAGCGGCATTGGATCAACAGCTGACAGACTTATACAGACAGTTGCTCCCTGCACTAGAAAGTAAAAAAAAAGAATTGATGTTTTACGGCTACTCGGAGATTACGGAAGAAGATTTATTAGGATATTTGGTAGCGAAGAAGTGGCGGAAAAAAGATATTTCCACTATGCGTTCCCATGAAATGATTTCAGATGTCCTGGCAATTACCGCGGCACAGTTCATGACCCATACACAAACAGAGGCTCAACGCAATAGCGAAGACGTCTTGGAATTGAGCGAAGAGGAATGGTCTGTGTTATTTTCGCCCAAAAAAACTGATTGATTTGCGATTCTAGTCATGAAGTATTTGACACAGACAACCGACTGTTTCATAATTGGTATGTTGTACAATGAGAGATCGAAAGTACATAACAGGTGCTATGCCGCTCTAGTATATGAGGGGGAAAAGGAAATATGAAAAACAGAGGAAGGATCGTCGCGTTTTTGCTGCTTATCGTTATTTTGGCATCAACGGTATTTTCCACGACGAGTCCGATTTTAAAAGATGTCAAGCTAGGTCTAGACTTGCAAGGTGGTTTCGAGGTTCTGTACCAAGTGAAGCCATTGAAAGACGGACAGAAGATCACGGAGTCGACGGTTGCCGATACGGCCCGCGCTTTGACGAATCGTATTGACGTACTCGGTGTAAGTGAGCCAAGTATTCAAATCGAATCGAACAACCGGATCCGCGTTCAGCTTGCTGGGGTAGAAGATCAGGAATCTGCCCGCAAATTATTATCCACTCAAGCTAATCTGTCGTTCCGTAATGCGAATGATGAATTGATGCTAGATGGAAATGATTTGAAAGAAGGTAAAGCAAAAGCCAATTTCGATGAGAACAACAATCCTGTTGTCACATTGGAAATGAAAGATCCAAATAAGTTTGGAGAAGTTACATCTCAAATTGTACAAATGAAGCCAGACAATATGTTGGTCATCTGGTTAGACTTCATTGAAGGCGAAAGCTCCTTTAAAGAAGAAGCCATGAAACCAGAACCTGCTTTTATCTCGGCTCCTTATGTGTCTAAAACGATCAACTCTTCAAATGTCGAGATCTCAGGTAACTTCTCTATTGAAGAGACAAAGAACTTGGCGGGTATTCTAAACGCCGGTGCATTACCTGTTGATTTAGAGGAAATTTACTCGACTTCTGTCGGTGCACAATTTGGTGAGCAAGCACTTGATAAAACGATATTTGCTGGAATTGTCGGTGTCAGCTTGATCTTTATCTTTATGGCACTCTATTACCGTTTGCCAGGGCTTATCGCAGTTGTCACACTCTCTGTTTATATCTTTTTGATTTTGCTAGTGTTTACATTAATCAATGGTGTATTGACACTACCAGGTATCGCGGCATTAATGCTCGGGGTCGGGATGGCAGTCGATGCCAATATCATCACCTATGAGCGGATCAAAGAAGAATTACGTGTCGGAAAATCGGTTAAAACGTCCTTTACGGCCGGAGCGAAGTCTTCGTTCACCGCAATTCTTGATGCGAACGTCACGACACTCCTTGCGGCAGTAGTATTGTTCATTTATGGTACAAGCTCTGTTAAAGGTTTCGCGACAATGTTGATTATCAGTATTATGGTCAGTTTCTTAACAGCAGTTTGGGGATCACGTCTATTGCTTGGTCTACTCGTTCACAGTGGATACCTCGACAATAAAGTCAGTTGGTTTGGACTGAACAAGAAACAAGTTCACTCAGCGGATGAAGGCTATGAAACACTTGATTTGACTACGAAATTCGATCGTTTTGATTTCGTTCATTCAAGAAAACGTTTCTATACATTGTCCATTGTCTTGTTGTTAGTCGGAGCGATCATGCTCGGGGTCTTCAAGCTCAATCTCGGAATCGACTTCTCCGGTGGTACACGTATTGAAGTACTGGCTGAACAGCAGCTGGATGAAGCAAAAGTAACGAAACAGCTTGAGGATATCGGTCACCCAACGTCAGACGTCGTCATTTCAGGCGATGAGAAAAATATTGCGGTGGCTCGATACAAAGAAGACTTCTCACAAGAAGAAGTCAATAAAATTAAAAAAGAAATGTCTGCACTTTATGGCGCAGAGCCAAATGTTTCGACGGTTTCGGATACAGTAGGTAAAGAGCTTGTGCGCAATGCGATTTATGCATTAGCCATTGCAGCACTCGGTATCATCATCTACGTGGCGTTCCGTTTCGAATGGCGTATGGGTCTTGCGGCCATTATCGGTTTACTGCATGATGCGTTCTTCATGATTGCGATCTTCAGTATTTTACGATTGGAAGTAGACATTACATTCATCGCGGCGGTTCTGACGATTATCGGTTACTCTATCAACGATACCATCGTCACCTTCGACAGAATACGTGAGAACTTGCAGCGCTCGAAGCATATTAATAACGACGACGAGTTGGCATCCATCGTCAATAAATCATTGCGACAAACACTTGGACGTTCGGTGAACACGGTTCTGACAGTTATTTTCGTCGTCGTGGCATTGATGGCACTTGGTGCAGAATCGATCCGACCGTTCTCGATCGCATTATTGATCGGTTTGATTGCAGGTACGTATTCTTCCATCTTCATCTCTGCTCAACTTTGGTTCGATCTAAAGAGAAAGCAGATTGCGAAGAGTGGCGGAATGAAAGTAGAAAAAGAGAAAAAGCAATGGGGCTCAGACGAACCTGTTGTGTAATACGTTTGAACTATATAAAAAGCAGGGTATACTTCGGTATATCCTGCTTTTTTGAATGGAGGAATGAAGCCTATGAAATTTCAGTGGACAGTGTTATTCGGTTTGTTATTTGCTGTGTTGATCGCAGTGTTTGCGGTGTTTAATGTGGAGTCTGTACCGGTGAATTATTTCTTTGGTACAGAGATGATCCCACTTGTGTTAATTATTTTAGGTTCGGCTTTGCTAGGTGCGATTATTAGTGGGTTCTTTGCTATTTATAAGTCATACCGAAATAGTCGCCGTGTGAAGGAGTTAGAGAAGCAGTTGCATTTGAAGGAGGAAGAGTTGACTGCGCAGCGTAGGCAGATGCAGGAGATGGAGGAGCGTATCGATACGTTGATGGAGCCGCCGTTGGTTCAGGCGGAGATTATTCCACCGAAAGAGTTATATTGAGTTCGTGTTGCCACAACAGGTCGTGCTTTGCGACTTGTTGTGGTTTTTTTGATAGGTGAGTGAGGGTAGAGTTGAGTTTTTTGATGGTTGCGTAATAAGCGACATTGGTAGTTGTTCTTGCAAGTGATTTTTCGATTGGGGATTGAATGGTGGTAGTGGTTCTGCTGACGATTTGAGTGGGGCGGTCATTGACCCCACTTCGGTGCTGGTGGAAGGCTTTCGTGAGGAGATTGAGACAGCGAGGGCGCCTGACTTAGTCTCCTCGCTACGCCTACCACTGGCAGCACCTTCGTTGGAATCAGCCTGTGCCTGGAACGCTGATCATCGGAGCCATCCGATTCCCAATCTCCTCATATCGTTTCCTTTCAGTCTCCACCTACATTAGCTATAATAAGAACAGAGGAAGTGAACGCATTGATACAATCCAAAAAAAGATGGAAAATCGATCGGCCTGATGAAGAACTTGTCAACCAGCTCGCGAAAGACTTGAAGCTATCCACGATGCTGACCAAAATACTTGTCTCGCGCGGCATCACGACAAGCGAACAAGCAAACGCGTACTTGTACATGGACGAAACCAACCTACACGACCCGTTTTTATTCCATGACATGCAAAAAGCTGTTGACCGTATTAAACAAGCCATCGACACACAGAAAAAAATTACAATATTTGGAGATTATGACGCGGGTGCGACACGTTTCTAACTGAAAAGGTTAGACACTAGGGAGTCGAATAAAATCCCTAGGAGAACTGATTTCTTGATAGGTGGAATGATTGGGTAACGCCTTGAAACGCCTACTCTGATACTCCGACATGCCTTCTAAATGGTTAAATCAAAAGGTGTGAAGCTCGGTGAAGTCGGCAGAGAGATACCGTAAGTTAGGGAAAGCATAGCGAGTACCTGACACGAAAGCTGTCCAGAGGTGGACGGTGTATCCTATATGCCGGGAGTCCATAAAGTATCTATGGTTAGAATGTGCTGCAGAAGCACTGACGAATCTCTGAATGTACGGGTCTAGACGTAGTTGTCACAGAAATGTGACAGGTGGCAGTGCCATCGTATGTGTGGGCGAGTAAAAATCTGGCGTTATGAAACCCCATAACTTGTTATAGGCAAGTTCAAGCATACAGGACCATAGGAGAAACCTAAGGATATATGTAAGGATAAAGAAATTGGAACGTGGAAAGCGAAGGATGTGGAGGTATTAACCTACCTACGAAGCAGTTCGGTATATAAAGGGGCGACCTATTAAAACTGATTTACCATTCGTGAGAGTGGAGCCATAGTACCTTTGAAACCATGATAATAAGTGGTGGAGGAATAGGCTCTAGTCGGAAATTTCAAAGACTTATAAATGCATAACAGACACAGATTCGAGTATGACTAAAAGAATCACCACTTGAGAGAGGGGTTGATGTCTGTGGCAAATTCACAAATCGTTAAACATGTTAAAAAGTCCAAGCTCAGAAACGCAGAGTATTATCACATGCAAGATACATTTGACATGTTGCATGAACAAAGCAAAAATGACAGTTCTTTTAAAAACTTAATGTCCATGATTAGTTCAGTTGAAAACATTAAGTTGGCGTATCGAAATATTAAGAAAAATACAGGCAGCAAAACGGCTGGCGTAGATGGTCGAACAATCGATCATATTTCCGAGCTGACCGAAGAGCAATTTGTTGGTTTTGTTAGAAACAAACTGCGAGATTATAAACCGAAAGCAGTTAGACGAGTAGAAATACCAAAGCCAAATGGAAAAATTAGACCTTTAGGAATTCCCGCTATTTGGGATAGGATAGTCCAACAATGTATATTGCAAATTCTTGAACCCATAGTGGAAGCAAAATTCTCGGGGAGAAGTCATGGATTTAGACCGAACCGCTCAGTAGAGAATGCGATAGCTCAAAGTTATCGTCTTATGCAGAATTCAAAAATGTCATATGTAATTGATATAGATATTAAGGGATTCTTCGATAACGTGTCCCATGCCAAGTTGTTAAAACAAATGTGGGCAATGGGTATTCAAGATAAGAATTTACTCACTATTATTTCGAAAATGCTTAAAGCAAAAATCAAGTTGCCGGATGGTCGAATCATTGAGAATGAGAAAGGTACGCCACAAGGTGGCATCCTATCTCCATTATTATCTAATATTGTTCTTAATGAACTTGATCGTTGGATTGAAAGCCAGTGGGAGACAATCCCTATCTGCGAAGATAAAATAATCAGACGTGAAGATCGTGGGAATTCCACGGACAAAGGAAATCAATATAAATCGTTACGTAAAACTAACTTGAAGGAATGTTATATTGTTCGATATGCAGATGATTTCAAAATCTTTTGCAGTAATCCTAATCACGCCAAACGATTATTTTTTGCAGTACAAAAATGGCTGAAAGAAAGACTTGGTTTAGAAATAAGCGAAGACAAATCAAAAATAGTGAATCTCAAAAAGAGTTACTCAGAATTCCTAGGGTTTAAGATGAAGTTAATTCCAAAAGGCGAGAAATGGGTTGTGAAAAGTCATATGTGCGACAAAGCAGTTCAACGCACAAAGAAAAACTTGAAGCAAATCATAAACGGTATTCGATATGATAGCGGTGTTAACGACCAAGCAAGAAAAATAGCACTCTACAACTCGACTGTAATAGGACTTCATCAATATTTCCGTACCGCTACAATGATTTCCGAAGACATGGGGAACATTGCATACGAAGTGAATGCATGTATGAAAGACCATCGTATGAAAAGGCGAATTAAGAAAACAGGTGTGATAACATCTGATTTTATTAAGAAAGAATACGGGAAGAGCAAACAATTAAGATTTATATCACGAGATCCGCTACTTCCAATTGGATATATTAAACATAAGAATCCGATGATGAAGCGTAACACGGTTAATGCATATACAAAAGAAGGCAGAGAAGAAATTCACAAAAATCTGACGACTGTTGATATCACTATACTTCGTTTTCTGATGGAGCATCCAATTCCACAGCGAAGTATAGAGTACAACGATAATCGTATTGCATTATACTGTGCACAAAGAGGGAAATGCCACGTAACAGGGCAAATGTTAAACCCGATGACGATTCATTGCCATCACAAAGTACCACGGTTGCAAGGTGGTACTGACCAATATAACAACCTCTGTCTCGTTGATAAAGACATTCACATCTTAATCCATGCAAAAGATGAAGAAATAATCGCAAAGTATAAAAAGTTAATAACCAACTCACAAAGCCTTAATAAAATAAATACGCTACGAAAGAAACTGGAACTACAGCAAGTAACACTCTAATTGGACGATTAGACATACCAACGAACAAGTGAATTCTGTTAAGTTATGTAGATTACCAAAGTTTTGAAATTTTTCGATGGAACGCCGTGTGAGGTGAAAGTCTCACGCACGGTGTGAAGTGGGGGAAAAGCCGGAGATAACTTTCAAAGGTTTACCTATCACTATACGGCGTAACAAGCGTCACTGTGCTAACGACAGCACTTGAACGTCTCGGTGCTAAAGTGAACTTTGCCATTCCGAACCGATTTGAACATGGTTATGGACCGAATAGCGACTACTTTGAACAACTACATATAGACGGAACCGAAGTCCTCATTACCGTTGATAACGGAATTTCAGGCGTCGAGCAAATCGCATTCGCGAAGTCGCTTGGGATGACGATCATCGTAACGGATCACCACGAAATGGGCGAAGTATTGCCTGATGCGGACGCAGTCATTCATCCTCGTCATCCGGAAGGCAATTATCCATTCGGAGAACTTGCGGGGGTAGGTGTAGCGTTCAAACTCGCTTCTGCGCTACTTGGAGAGCCACCACTCGACTTGTTAGAATTTGTCGCAATCGGCACCATTGCAGATTTGGTTCCGCTAGAAAATGAGAACCGGTATATGGTGAAGGAAGGAATTCGCAGATTGCGTCGCACGCAGCGTTCGGGAATTAAAGCATTGATGCAAGTGAGCGGACATGACCAGAACGCATTATCGGAAGAAACGATTGGCTTTACGATAGGTCCACGCTTAAATGCACCTGGGCGACTCGGTGATGCGGACGTCGCTGTGGAGTTATTGAAGTCTGACAATGATCAACAAGCGCTCGGAATTGCGGAGTCATTGAATGATTTGAATAAAGAAAGGCAACAATTGGTGAAAGAGATCGCAAAAGAGGCGGAAGAACAAGTGGAAATTCGCTATGGCGATCAAATTCCTCACGTTTTAGTCGTCGAAGGTGAAGGTTGGAATCCGGGTGTTGTCGGCATCGTGTCGTCGAGGTTGACGGAGAAACACTACCGTCCTTCCATCATTTTGTCGCTTGACCATGAGACAGGGATCGCAAAAGGTTCTGCCCGCAGTATCGAAGGCTTTGATTTGTATAAGGAATTGTCTAAGAATGCATCGATTCTGCCACATTTCGGCGGGCATGCGATGGCGGCTGGAATGTCATTGAAAATAGAAGATGTCGAATTATTGCGTTCGAATTTGAATGAACAGGCGAGAGACGTGTTGACGGAAGAAGACCTTCAGCCTATTTTATCGATCGATGTACCGCTGTCGATGAATGAAATTGATATTGCGTCCATCGAAGCGCTTGAGAAAATCCGACCATTTGGTATGGGGTTCCCGAAGCCTGTTTTCTTGCTTGAAGATCTAGATACGATATCTGTCCGCAAAATCGGTACGGCGAAAGATCATCTAAAACTGGAAATGGGTGATCACGGTGAGCGACTGGACGCGATTTATTTCGGAGCGGGTGCATTGGCAGATGAAATGGCACCACAGAGTAAGTTGAGTTTGACGGGTGATTTGCAGATCAATGAATGGAACGGCAATAAGAAAGCGCAGTTGCTTGTTGGTGACGTAAAATGTGACGAATGGCAGTTGTTTGATTATCGTGGAATTCGTGAACCGGCTAGATGGTTGCCGATGATTCCAGATAAAGCGCAATTCATTGCGTTCAGTGAAGAAGCCATTCAGCATTTCGCACCATTCTTTAAAGACGTTCCGATTGCTTTGATCGGACGCGATGAAGTGTATCCGTCTTCCGCGATTGTTTTGCTCGATATGCCACAGGCGAAAGAACAGTTGAAGCTAGTGATGGAAAAGACGCTTGCTGACCGTGTCTATCTACATCTACATGTGCATGATTCGATGTACTTCGAAAAGATGCCCGACCGCCAACAATTTGGTTGGTATTACAGCTTTTTGAAAAAGCGGGAGACATTTGATATGTACAATCAAATCGAAATGCTTTCAAAACATAAAGGTTGGAAAAAAGACGTAATTAAGTTCATGACAAAAGTGTTTTATGAACTAGAATTTGTTACACTAGAGAATGGTAAGGTGACGATGCTAGAATCTGCCGGCAAACGTGATTTGGAAGAAGCACCATCCTATAAAAAACGCCAACAGCAAATTAAACTAGAAGAGTTATTGCTTTATGCTCCGTATCAGGACTTAAAGAAAGTATTCGATTCTTTACGTGAGACAGACGCTGTTGAGGAGGAAAAACTGTGGACTTAAAAAAGTTTGTAACGACTGTAGACGATTATCCGAAACCGGGTGTCAGCTTTAAGGACATCACGACGATCATGGATAACGGAGAAGCATATAAATATGCGACAGACCAAATTGTCGAGTATGCGAAAGGATTGGACGTAGATATTATCGTGGGGCCGGAAGCACGCGGTTTCATCATCGGATGTCCTGTGGCCTATGCCCTTCAAATCGGTTTTGCGCCGGTTCGTAAGCCGGGGAAATTACCTCGCGAAACTATTTCGGTCTTCTATGATCTGGAATATGGACAAGATGAACTAACGATCCACAAAGATGCGATCAAGCCTGGACAGCGTGTACTCGTTGTAGATGATTTGCTTGCAACTGGCGGTACAGTGGGTGCAACGGTCGAATTAATCGAGAAACTAGGCGGCGTAGTGGCTGGCTGTGCATTCTTGATCGAACTGACGTACTTGGAAGGTCGCAAAAAGTTGACGAATGAAAACATCAAGGCGCTTATTACGTATTAATTCCTAACGAATCCTTCGCTAAACGCGGAGGATTCTTGTTATATGGGCACTGAGTTTGATTCGCTTTAACGATAAATGATATTATACATATACTACTAAAAAAATTATCTAAATATTTACGGAATAGGTTGAAAGGGGTAACATAATGGCGAAAAATCAAGACCTGACAGAACAAGACGTATACGACTTGGTCGCCAAATACATGAATGAAGAGCACGTCGAATTCATTAAGCGCGCGTATGTCATGGCGAAAAAGTCTCACGAAGGACAGTTTAGAACTTCAGGTGAGCCGTATATCAACCATCCGATTCAAGTGGCAGGCATTTTGGCTGAACTTCAAATGGATCCAGAAACCGTTGCGGCAGGCTTCTTGCACGACGTGGTAGAGGATACGGAGATCAGCCGTGAAGATATCATCCGCGAATTTGGTGATGAAGTCGCGATGCTCGTGGATGGCGTAACGAAGCTCGATAAATTAAAATTCAGATCCAATGAAGAAAAACAAGCGGAAAACCACCGCAAAATGTTTATCGCGATGGCACAAGATATCCGTGTCATTCTAATTAAATTGGCGGACCGCTTACATAATATGCGGACATTGAAGCATGTTCCTGCTGCTAAACAACGTCGTGTCTCCGAAGAAACACTGGAAATTTTCTCTCCACTTGCTCATCGTCTTGGAATTTCCACGATTAAGTGGGAGCTCGAAGATATTGCATTACGCTATTCCAATCCGCAACAGTATTATCGCATCGTGAATTTGATGAAGCAAAAGCGGACAGAACGTGAACAATATTTGACAGACGTCATGAACCAGATGCGTGTCGAACTGGACGAAATGGGTATTGCGGCAGAAATGCATGGCAGACCGAAGCATTTGTATTCCATATATCAAAAAATGGTCATTCAGAAAAAAGAATTCAATGAAATTTATGATTTATTAGCAGTCCGTATTGTGGTGAAAAGTATCAAGGATTGCTACGCGGCGCTCGGGATTATCCATACGCTATGGAAGCCGATGCCTGGACGATTCAAGGACTATATCGCGATGCCGAAACAAAATTTGTACCAGTCAATTCATACGACGGTCGTGGGGCCTGCAGGAGATCCTCTCGAAGTGCAAATTCGTACAGAAGAGATGCACAGAATTTCTGAATTTGGTGTAGCGGCACATTGGGCGTATAAAGAAGGTAAACCAGTGGCAAAACTGGATAGTGATATTGATTCGAAATTTACATGGTTCCGTGAGATTCTTGAAATTCAAAATGAATCTTCCAATGCGCAGGAATTTATGGAATCATTGAAGTTCGATTTATTCTCGGACATGGTCTATGTATTTACACCAGACGGGGATGTTGTCGAATTGCCGCAAGGATCGGTGCCAATCGATTTTGCTTATCGTGTGCACTCCGAAGTCGGTAACCGGACGACGGGTGCAAAAGTCAATGGTAAAATTGTTCCTTTGGATTCGGCGTTGTCGACTGGCGACATTGTGGAAATTTTGACATCGAAACAATCATTTGGCCCAAGTCGTGATTGGCTGAAACTGGCCCATACTTCTCAAGCGAAAAATAAAATTCGCCAGTACTTTAAAAAGCAATTACGCGACGAGAACATCGACAAGGGTAGCGAAATGATCCAGAAGGAATTGAAAGCTGAAGAGTATGACGTCAAAGAAGCGTTGAGTAAAGAAAATATGCAGCGCACGATTGATAAATTCAGTTTCACTTCTGAAGAAGATCTCTACGCAGCAGTCGGATCAGGCGGCATTACCGCACAACAAGTTGTCAATCGACTAGCTGAGCGAATGCGCAAGGAACGCGTGAAGCAAGAAACGATTGACAAAATCGTTTCGGATATTCATACGCCGAAGCCTGAGAAACAAACCGAATCAGGCGTAATCGTCAAGGACATTGATAATATGTTGATTCGTATTTCGAAGTGTTGTAATCCTGTTCCAGGCGATGAAATTGTAGGCTTCATTACACGTGGACGCGGAGTTTCTGTTCACCGTACCGATTGTCCGAACGTTTTATCCGAACAAGGACAGCAAGAGCGAATTATCGACGTAGACTGGGCGGTTCAGGATGAGAAGGTTAAAAAAGAATTCCAAGTTGATATTGAAATTTCAGCGTTTGACCGACAAGGCTTGCTGAATGAAGTGATGATGGTCGTGGCCGATATGAATACGCCGATTATCGCGGTTAGCGGTAAAGCAGATAAAGACGATATCGCGCATATCCATATGTCGATCAAAATCCAGAACATCACTCATCTACAGCGTACCGTCGAGAAAATCAAACAAATTAAAGATGTGTATTCCGTAGAACGCGTGATGAACTAAACAGGAGGTGTGAACATGCGAGTCTTATTACAGCGTGCGAAAGATGCTTCTGTAACAGTTGACGGAGAAATTACGGGTGCCATTTCAATAGGTTATGTATTGCTTGTTGGCATCACGCATGATGATACTGAACAAGATGCCAACTATATTGCGAATAAAATTGCGGGCTTGCGCATTTACGAAGACGACGAAGGGAAATTGAATCGTTCGATCAATGAAGTCAATGGAGCGATCTTATCGGTTTCCCAGTTTACTTTGTATGGCAACGTACAAAAAGGCCGTCGTCCAAGCTTTATTGACGCAGCGAAAACTGACGTAGCAGAACCGTTATGGGAATACTTTAATGAACAGCTGCGTAGTCACGGACTCCACGTCGAAACGGGACAGTTCGGTGCGATGATGGACGTGCAGTTGACGAATGATGGTCCGGTGACGTTGATGATTGAGTCGAAGTGATGAAGTACTGTGTGTGTGATAAGTCTATGAGCAGTTGCGTGGCGTGATAGAGCGCTTGGTTGAATTCTATGAGCGAATAACAGGCGCGATAGAGCGGTCACGACGTTTCATAGAGCACTCACGGGTTCGAATAGAGCGGATGAACAGTTTGTATGAGCATTCGCTAATTCTCCCCATCACATATAATTCGTCAAACGAGTTGACAGTATCGGCGGTTGCGACTAACATAGATAGTAATCGAATTAATTCATACACCGATGATGTGGAAAATACCTTTACTACAGGCTGGAAAGAGAACGGGGAACTTGGCTGAAATTCCCTGACAGAACCGTAAAGCGAACAACACCACGGAGGATTCATGCTGAAAGTAGTAGGCGTGGACGGAACCGGCCGTTATCCGGATTCGAGTGGGCACAATTGTGTCAATTTGGGTGGAACCGCGGAAGCTACAAGCTCTCGTCCCTGTTTTATTAGGGATGGGAGCTTTTTTGTGTTTTCTGGAAGTTCACCCGTTATCAGATGATCGAAAGGAGTTTTACTTATGAATTTTAAAGTTCCCCGCGGTACACAGGATATTCTTCCTGACGTTTCTTGGAAGTGGCAACGCGTTGAAAAAATTGCACGTTCGATTTGCGACGTATACAACTACAAAGAAATCCGCACACCGATTTTTGAGCAAACTGAATTATTCCAGCGCACTGTTGGAGATACTACAGACATTGTGCAAAAAGAGATGTACACGTTCACGGACAGAGGCGATCGTTCGATGACATTGCGCCCTGAAGGCACAGCACCTGTCGTTCGTTCATTCGTCGAACACAAAATGTTTGGATACGCAGATCAGCCCGTGAAGTTATATTACACAGGTCCGATGTTCCGCTATGAGCGCCAACAAGCCGGCCGTTATCGCCAATTCGTCCAGTTCGGCGTAGAGGCAATCGGTAGCGCGGACCCAGCAATCGATGCAGAAGTGATTGAATTGGCAATGAACATTTACAAAAAAACCGGTCTATCGGACATCAAACTCGTGTTGAATTCACTTGGAGACAAGGAATCACGCGACGCGCACCGTGAAGCGTTGATCGCACACTTCAGTCCGCGCATTGAGGAATTCTGTTCAGACTGCCAAAACCGTCTGGAAAAAAACCCATTGCGCATTCTCGACTGTAAAGTGGACAGAGAACATCCATTGATGACAACAGCTCCGTCACTCGCTGATTATCTTAATGAAGAATCAAGCGCATATTTCGAGAAAGTAAAAAACTACTTGAACATCGCGGGCATCGAGTACGAATACGACCCGAATCTCGTACGTGGACTTGACTACTACAACCACACGGCATTCGAAATCATGAGCACGTCTAAAGGCTTCGGTGCGATTACGACTCTTTGTGGTGGCGGACGCTATAATGGGCTTGCTGAAGAAATCGGCGGCCCACCTGCTCCCGGGATCGGCTTCGCCCTCAGCATCGAGCGACTTTTGCTGGCGCTTGATGCAGAAGGAAAGTCCTTCACGGACGAACCGTCACTCGATGTTTACCTCGTCACACTAGGCGACGCAGCACGCGAAAAAGGCTTCGAGATCCTCAGCAAACTACGCGACAATGGCTTGCGTAGCGAGATGGACTACATGGACCGCAAGATGAAGGCCCAGATGAAGTCCGCTGACCGCTTGCAAGCGAACCACGTCATCGTCATAGGCGAGGACGAAATGAACGAAAACGTCGTCCAGCTAAAGAACATGGCAGACGGAGAACAGAAGAAGGTTGCGGTTGATGAATTGATTGTGGAATTAAAGAAGTAAGAGCAGGAAACGTCATGGGGATTTCCGTTCCGAGCGGACGCTTTCCTGCGGGCATGGCTTGAGCCTCCTCGGCGCTTCGCTTCTGCGGGGTCTCAAGGCTCATGCTATTCCCGCGGTCGCCGCTCTGCACTCCAATCCCTACTTTTAGAGGGGGAAGTACTTCGTTACTGTTCTTGAATTTAAATAAATTTAAAAAGTACATTAAGTCACTTATGAACTTCAGTGATGTCATTAACTAATCATAGTCTCCACATAGGATTGGAGCGTAAGAGGGGCGACTCCCGGAGGATCAGTCCGACAGGTGAGACAACCAAAGGAAGCGCAGCGACCTGGTTGGCTCACCGCGGGCCCTCGGGAAAGCGTCCCCTCTGAAGCGCAAATCCCATGCTCAACACCATGTAGCTCTCTATATTTAATAATATTTACAAAATACAATCCAAACATCAGAAGGGTAGTGTAGCACTATGCAACGCACACATTATTGTGGGAACTTATCAGAACTACAAATCGGAGAAGAAGTCACGCTTAAAGGTTGGGTGCAGAAGCGCCGTGACCTTGGTGGTCTGATCTTCATCGACGTCCGCGACCGCGCAGGTATCGTCCAGACGGTATTCAACCCGGACATCTCCAAAGAAGCACTAGAAATTGCTGAAACACTTCGTAACGAATACGTCATCGAAGTAACTGGCCTCGTGATCGAACGTCAAGAACGCACAAAGAACAAAAACATCGCAACAGGCGCAATCGAAGTTCAAGTGGTTGAAGTGAAAGTCATCAACGAAGCGAAGAACCCACCATTTACAATCGAAGACGAAACGGATGTAGGCGAAGAAACGCGTCTGAAGTATCGTTACCTCGATCTTCGTCGTCCTGAGCTTGCAAAAGTGTTCAAAATGCGTTCGGACATCACGAAAACGGTTCGTAACTTCTTGGATGATGAAGGATTCTTGGAAGTAGAAACACCGATCCTGACGAAATCAACTCCTGAAGGCGCGCGTGACTATTTAGTGCCAAGCCGTGTTCACGAAGGTGAGTTCTACGCATTGCCACAGTCACCACAGTTATTCAAGCAGTTATTGATGGTGTCTGGTTTCGACCGTTACTACCAAATCGCTCGTTGTTTCCGCGATGAAGATTTACGTGCAGACCGTCAACCGGAATTCACGCAAATCGATATGGAAATGAGCTTTATGTCAATTGAAGAAATTTTGGAGCTTAACGAACGCTTAATCAAAAAAGTGATGAAAGACGTTAAGCAAGTAGACGTGGAAACACCATTTAAACGCCTTCCATATGATGAAGCAATGGGTCGTTACGGTTCAGATAAGCCGGACACTCGTTTCGGAATGGAATTAACGGATGTTTCGGAGATTGTTAAAGATTCTTCATTCAAAGTATTCGCTGGCGCAGTTGAAGCAGGCGGACAAGTGAAGTTGATCAACGTTAAGGGTGCTGCAGAAAAGTATTCCCGTAAAGACATCGATGCCCTTGGTGAATTTGCGAAAGTGTACGGCGCTAAAGGAATGGCTTGGTTGAAAGTGACGGAAGACGGCTTTAACGGCCCGATTGCGAAATTCTTCGACGGTGAAATTGGTGAAGCATTGAAAGCGGCTGGCGACGGAGAACCTGGAGATTTATTCTTGTTCGGAGCTGACAAGAAGTCAGTTGTAGCCGATTCACTTGGCGCATTGCGTCTAAAGTTAGGAAAAGAATTGGACTTAATCGATCAGTCTCAATACAACTTCCTATGGGTAACGGATTGGCCGTTATTCGAGTACGACGAGGAAGATGGCCGTTACTACGCAGCGCATCACCCATTCACGATGCCTGCTGACGTAGAAGAATTGAAGACGAGCCCGGAAACTGTAAAAGCACAAGCGTATGACTTAGTATTGAACGGCTATGAGCTTGGTGGCGGATCATTGCGTATTTATCAGCGTGACGTACAAGAAGCGATGTTCAAAGCACTTGGCTTTACCGATGAGCAAGCGCGCGAGCAGTTCGGATTCTTGTTGGATGCGTTCGAATACGGGACACCTCCACACGGCGGAATTGCGTTCGGTCTTGACCGTATCGTGATGTTGCTTGCAGGATCTACCAACTTACGTGACACGATCGCATTCCCTAAAACAGCTAGTGCGAGCGATCTATTGACAGAAGCACCAAGTTCTGTAGATGACGCCCAGCTGAAAGAACTCGGGATTAAAGTAGTCGCTGAACCAGTAAAAAAGTGAGTATCTAACTATTTTCAGAACACTTTATACAAATTGATTGAATTATAAAAACGTGTGTGATAAGATGAAGTTAGTAGAAATCCTGAAGTGTTCGTCATTTGTAAATTAGTTTTGACCCAACATCTTATCGTCGGGAGTTCAACGTTATAGCTTGGATGACATGCCTTTAATCGGGACGCCAAAAGAGTTATACAGGACACCCACCTGCTATTAGCGGGTTCAAAGCGATATTCAAAGACGGCACAGTCGGGATTTCACTTAACTTTAAAATTTCAACCTTCTTGCGGAAGCGAGGAGGTTTTTTATTGCCTAAAATTCAGTTAGTTGCGCGAATACAGGTGACTGTTTTAGGATAGAGATAATACAATTTACGATAAAGGATGCGGTATAGATGTTACATCAATTTTCAAGAAATGAATTGTCAATCGGTACAGAAGGCGTGGAGCGAATGAAAGGCAAGACTGTGGCCATTCTAGGTGTGGGTGGAGTCGGTTCATTTGCTGCCGAAGCATGCGCGCGCACAGGTGTTGGACGAATTATCTTGGTAGATAAAGATACAATCGACGTTACCAATATCAATCGTCAACTGGTCGCCTATTTGTCCACTGTCGGGCGTTCGAAATCGGAAGTCATGAAAGAACGTATCTTAGATATTAACGCCGAGTGTGAAGTGATCGATCTACATATGTTTTACACAGATGAAACAGCGGAAGAATTTTTCTCATATAAACCCGATTATGTTATCGATGCATCGGATACGATTAGCTATAAAATTCATTTGATCCAGCAATGTCTTGAACGCGGCGTGAAAGTGATTTCGAGTATGGGTGCTGCGAATAAAACGGATCCGACGCGATTCCAAATTACGGATATTTCAAAAACGCATACTGATCCACTCGCGAAAGTAATGCGTCTTCGTTTGCGCAAACTTGGTATTCCAAAAGGTGTGCCGGTCGTATTTTCTGATGAAAGTCCGATTGTCGTGCGCGAAGACGTCCTTGAAACGGTCGGAAAAGCGGATGCATCCATTCGAAAAGCACAAATGCCTCCAGCTTCCAATGCATTTTGTCCGTCTGTGGCTGGTTTAATTCTCGCCAGTTGGGTATTAAATGATATAGTGGCAGATATTCCAGTAGAACGTGTCAATGATGCCAAATAAAGGAGAGATCGAATATGAAGACAACTGAAATGATCATTAATGGTAAGCAGATCGGTAAGGAGTTAGAAAAAATCGATGTAGTAAATCCTTCAACTGGTGAGACAATCGGTGCAGTACCTAAAGGAGGCAAAGCAGAAGCTACGCAAGCAGTCGATGCCGCTTCTGCAGCGTTTTCAGACTGGGCAGCGTTGTCAGCATATGAGCGCAGCGCCTATTTAATGAAATGGCATGCGTTGATTGAGGAAAATGAAGAAAGCGTAGCCGACACTATGACGACTGAGCAAGGCAAGCCGTTAGCCGAAGCGCTTGGCGAAATGCGTTATTCGAATGGTTATATTAGCTGGTTTGCTGAAGAAGGTAAGCGGATTTATGGTGAAACCATTCCGGCTACACAATCGAATAAGCGATTGTTCGTGCAAAAGCAACCAGTAGGTGTCATCGCGTCGATTACGCCATGGAACTTTCCAGCGGCTATGATTGCGCGTAAAGTCGCTCCGGCTCTCGCAGCAGGCTGTACGGTCGTCATGAAGCCAGCTTCTCAGACACCGCTTACTGCAATCCGTTTAATAGAGCTAGCGCAAGAAGCAGGTATTCCGGATGGTGTTCTTAACATCGTAACAGGCAGTGCGAGTGAAATTGCAGAAGCATGGCAAGAAGACGGTCGTGTGCGCAAGCTGACGTTTACAGGATCTACTGAAATCGGTAAGACATTGATGAAAGGTGCAGCCGATACGATGAAGAAGATTTCATTGGAACTCGGTGGGCAGGCACCGGCGATTATTATGGCGGACGCGGATCTGGATAAAGCAGTAGATGGCGTTATCGCAGCGAAATTCCGTAATGCAGGACAAACATGTGTCTGTGCCAACCGTATTTATGTTCATTCATCAATCGTTGAAGAATTCACAAAGCGCATTGCAGAGGAAACGAAGAAATTGAAAGTCGGCGACGGCAAAGAAGAAGGTGTCGTAATTGGTCCGTTAATTGACCAAGATGCAATCGATAAAGTGGATGAGCATGTACAAGATGCAAAATCTAAAGGGGCAACAGTTGTTACAGGCGGTGAACTCATTAAAGGCTTATTCTACCAACCGACTGTCTTAAAAGATGTAACAGACGACATGCTCTGTATGCAAGAAGAGACATTTGGCCCGGTATTGCCAATTACCACGTTTGAAACACAAGAGGAAGTTATCAAGCGTGCCAATGATACAGTATTTGGACTAGCGTCATACGTCTTCACGGAGAATATCACAAAAGGTATTCAGATTTGCGAAGCGTTAGATTATGGTATCGTGGGTCTAAATGACGGCTTACCATCTGCTCCACAAGCTCCATTTGGCGGCTTTAAACAAAGTGGTCTTGGACGCGAAGGCGGACATCAAGGAATGGATGAATACTTGGAAGTAAAATATATTTCATTAGGCTTATAATAAAAAAAGAAGCAAAAGGGAAGAGTTCGACTCATCCCTTTTGCTTCTTTTAATTGGTTTTGAACTCACGTAAAATGCTATTTCCGTCTAGTACTTTAAAATGTGCAGTCATCGTCCGGTCGTTTACACTATCCGCTGAGACATGATGACCGAATTTTGGAACATAGACGCGGTCCAGTCCGAAATTCACGATATAATGGTCGTTCTGACGGTATTCTCGTTCCGTCGTTTGCGCCAACCATCCCATTAGATACACGCCTTCCGCAGGCTTTTTATTGCTCAATGAAATGACTTGATGCACATCTCCTTTTTGTTCCAATACGCCAAACACTCGTGTTTGACCTAAATCATCTGGTTTCATTAAAGCGGTTATCAAACTAGGAGTCATGCGCTCTTTCGGTACTTTTTCCACATCATAGCGCAACATGACATAGTTTTCGTTCGTGTCTTGCTCGGTGATGGTTTCAGATTGAAGATAAATATCCGTTCCGTTTTTGAGTGTGGTGAAGTAGGGAACCGTGAGACTGGCTAGGATGAGCAGGGGAACGATGAAGAGAATCGATATACTGAATTTACTATGTTTAGGGCCCATTTCAGAGTCACCGCCTTTCTGCAGTTTCATAAAAAAGTTTCTTCTTATGTACAGATAGCATGTGCAGTTTAAGTGTATTTTAGTAAGTATTTACCCAAATTTTTTATTTCAGAAACCTTTCACATCTGTTTGTATGTGGAGAGTGATTTACGTTTTGTTGCATTTGAGCGTACTTTGCTGCGTAGGTTGTGGTTTTTGCAGGTGGAGATTGGAGTTTGGTAGTAGTATAGCTGGCGTTTTAAGTGTATATGGTCATTCGGGTCCTCTAGGAAACGCGTCCGCCTATCCCATTCGCTATCTCCTAACAAAAAACTGCCGCAAAAGTCATATGACTCTCGCGGCAGTACTTTTATTAAATCAATAATCCGAACAACGTACTATCCTTATTCACTTCTTTATAAGGGAAGCCGTTCTTTTCCATTCGTGCAATCAGCCCATTATAGTCTTCTTTGCGCTTAATCTCAATTCCAACAAGACCAGGGCCGCTTTCTTTATTATTCTTCTTCGTATACTCAAACATCGTAATATCATCCTCAGGCCCAAGCACACCATCAAGGAACTGACGCAATGCACCTGCACGTTGTGGGAAATCGACCAAGAAATAATACAACAAGCCTTCATAAATCATCGACTTCTCTTTAATCTCCTGCATTCGTCCGATATCATTATTACCGCCACTGATTACACAAACGACGCACTTGCCTTTGATTTCATTCTTATAAAAATCAAGTGCTGCAATCGGAAGGGCGCCTGCTGGCTCCGCGATAATCGCGTGTTCATTGTATAGATCAAGAATTGCGGTACATACTTTCCCCTCAGGGACACTGACGATGTTTTCAAGATATTCATTGCAAATTTCATAATTAAGCTCGCCCACACACTTCACGGCTGCTCCATCGACAAATTTATCGATATTGGCTAGCGGCACGATCTTTTGTGCATCAATCGACGCTTTCATACTAGCGGCGCCTGCTGGCTCTGCCCCAATCATTTTCGTATGAGGCGACAAGTTTTTGATGTACGTGCTGATACCAGACATCAATCCACCGCCGCCGATACTTGCGAAGACATAATCGATCGGTTCTTCAATATCATTCATAATTTCGACAGCCACTGTCCCTTGGCCCGCGATAATATCCTTATCATTGAAAGGATGAATGAAAATACGCTTTTCTTTTTCCATTAATTCGACTGCACTTTCGAAACAATCATCGAAAGTATCACCGACTAAAATGATTTCGATACGATCGCGTCCGAACATTTTCACCATATTAACTTTCTGTTTAGGAGTCGTTTGTGGCATAAAGATTTTGCCGTCAATGTCCAGGTTCGCACAAGCGAATGCTACGCCTTGTGCATGGTTTCCTGCACTCGCACAGACAATTCCTTTTTTACGAGCTTCTGTTTCAATGCGTTTCATCTTATAATACGCACCGCGCAGTTTAAAGGAACGGACATACTGCAAATCTTCGCGCTTAATATACACGTGGCAATCATACTTTTCCGATAGACGATCATTCTTCTGTAAAGGCGTGTGCGCAACTATGTCTTTCAGCAACTGGTTGGCAATTAAGATATCTTCTACTTGTACACTTTGAGTTTCCATTTTTTTCACCTTCATCACTTATCATCTAACCTCCGTTACTGAGTCAACGTTTACTCATAATAACATGAAAAAAACTGATTGAACATAAGAAAGTTCTAAATTGTGTGTTTATTTTATGAAGTTTGATAAAAAGGAAAAAGTCTTGTAGATGTAAGCGGTTACTTGCTTGGTGAGATTTCTAACATATCCATTTCATTATTCATTTAATAAATTCATGCAAAAATTTATCAGCTTTTTGTGATGAAATACTAGTAAGTACATTCACTAATAGGGAAGTCTTTTCTTAGTTATACGTAAATAAGCATTGTTTAATTCACCGATGCAAGGGAAAACTAATATATGAAGAACTAACACATCAGAAAGGAAGCGTTTGTTCATGCAGAAATGGGATAGTAGACCAGAGAAGCCTGATAACATGCAATGGACGGTGTTTGTTATAACTCTTGTCATCATCGCGGCTGTGATGGTATACGGCCTGATGATGTAAAGTAAAAAAGTGGTATGTCAGTACAGTGACATACCACTTTCTATTTTAAAGCACATAATCTATCATTCGTCGTGCTCTTTTGGAATTCGTCGCGAAATAATAGCTTCTGTCTGAAATGAATGACAACTCAGACTATTCTGTTATATATTAATAACAAGAAAAGAAGCTGTATCAGTACAGAGGAATACTAACTAACCGAATGGAGGAATGAACGATGAAAAAGAACACAGAGCAGACGAGACAAATGGTGGAAAAGGTTTGTACAGAATGTGGTAACCAATTCAAGGAAAAGCAAGAATCTGTAATGTACGAATGCGAGCGTTGCGTCGGACGACATGAACATTAATAAAGAATCCTATGCTTCTAATGGGGCATAGGATTTTTTGCGCGAAATAGCATGACTATTGCCAAATACATAGCAAATACAAAATCCCTCGCCTGTAAAAATCAGCTGAGGGATTTTGTAATATAGAAATACTCTATATTCAGCTCATGATAAAGTAGTATTCACCAATAATAGGTTGATCTCTTCGATATTAGAGTTTGATCTTATACTAACTAAGTTAAAAAACGACACCAAGTTGATCGAAGTGGAAGGCGGCGACTCGGGGAGGATCAGCTCGACAGGAGAGACAACTAAGAGAGCGAAGCGAACAGTTGGCTCACCGCGAGCCCTCCCGAACGCGTCCGCCTGGAACGTAGATCAACTTTTCTCTCCCCGTCCCCATTTACAAAACATGAAAAGTAAAATTCCTAAATCCGATTACAGAACTTTAGATGTTTAATGTTTTAGAAAAACTGAGAGTGGTATAGAATGATAAGGTGTATTTAGTCTGTTAGAGAGGAGGATGTATGTATGGCGTACATTGGTCTACTATTGATCGCAATCTCACTATTGATTGTCGCCATCTACCTTTCATTGTTACTGACGAAGTCTTCAAACTTATTGCTGACAGTCATGGGAACGGTAAAAGGGGTAGAGGCAGAGCTGGACAAAAGCATGGAGCAATTATATGGAACCTTAAATGAGACGGAACAACTGGCAACAGATGTTCAAGTGAAACTCGCTGCAACGACACCTTTATTTTCTACTATTGAAAATATCGGACGGTCAAGCCAGTACTTGAGTGAAGAAGTAAACAAACGGACAAGACAGTTTGAAGAGGACGGTTCTCTTCCGGGAACAGAAAAGTTCGTTCAAGCCATTCAATATGGAGAGTTCGGCGCTCAGGTTTATAATTCATGGCAACGCGGCAAAAGAAGTACAAAAACTACGTAAAAGGAAATGAGGGTTGAGAATGGATCTCGTTGGAATTGGCGTTATACTGATTGGTATTGCCTTCGTCATTTTAGCTATCTATTTCGCTAAAGTACTACAACAAGTTGGAAATATCCTACACGATGTCGATGAGACAGTAGGGGCACTTCCGAAACAACTTGACGGTATCTTGGATGAAACAGGAAACTTAATCAAAAACAGTAATGATTCATTAGCAGATATCAATACAAAAATTGAAAATCTCACACCATTGTTCCAAGTAATCGGGGACCTTGGCGAATCTACACATCAATTAACTTCTTCACTTGTGGACGTGTCATCATCTGTCCAACAAAAAGGAGAGCACACAGACACATCAGAGCAAAACAAAAAACTAGGCAACATCTACGGTTCAGCCATGCTAGGTTACTACATCTTCAAAAAGCGTAAACAATCCGTAAGTACAGCAAAAGACCACGCAGAGCAGAACCAACCAACAAAAAGACTACCAGCGCCAGACTCTATCTAAGCGCTGGCAAAGACTGAAGACCAAACCTACCCAGGCTTGATCTTCAGTCTTTTTTTGCTTCTAACCTAGTGAGTGGGGAGTAGAAACGTCATTGAACTCACTACGGCGCTAGCAGATAGCTTCCGTGAAAAGCCAAGGACAGGTAAGGGCGCCTGTCCCTGTCTCTTCACTACGCCTACTGCTTGGGAGGCGCCTTCGTTTGGTTTAGGTAGGACAGATAGTGTTTCGCTTTAGAATAGAATCAGATTGAAAGTGGGAAATTGACTAATGTTTTATCTTTTATTATTTCTCCACGTTTGCTTCTTTATCCCAACCCACAAAAAAAAGAGCCATTCACAAAGTCTCTGTAAGACTCTCTGAACAGCTCTTCCACTTATGGTCGCATCTTCTTAAGCTCTTTGCGCTGCTGCATCAAATAAAACGCCAGCGTCGCCACACCATACAACCCTTTATACTCTTTCTCTCGGACAAACTCACCCGCATGGCCTACACGATCTTTAAAACGAATCGTCGTATCCAGTGCAGCCGTCGTTACCTCACGTGAAGCCTCACCGACATCTCCAACAATCTGGAAAACAGGAGTGACTTCATAAATCTGCTTGTTTACATTACTGATCGTATCATTTGTCGTATGAAGGATCTGCTGTGTCTGACCCGTAACTTCCGCTACCGTTGACGGCAGGGTATCGGTCGTCTTCTTGACACTCTCCAACACCTCGGTCAACTTCCCGAGCGGTTTGATCAACACGATTGCGACAATTAGTAGCGCGATGCCAATTAGCAGTACGCCTATTCCTAGTACCCAATCCATCAAGTTCACCTCTCTCCGTTATTCTGCTTCATCTTGTAATACATTTTGGACGCTACTTCAGACAATGCAGTCGTCTGCTCCATCAACTTGGCATACTTGCCTGGAGGCGCTGATACTTGATCCGCCATTTTAGCGATAGAGTTCTGCACGTACTCGGTGGATTCACGAAGTTCTTTCGCTGAAGCCGCCAATCCGTCAACCGATTGCAGTTTTGCATTCGCATCTTCTGCAATTTGGTTCGTCTGCGTCATGAGCTGATCGGCTTTATCCGTAATCCCGCCCACTTTCAGTTCTACACGTTTCATCGTTTCTTTTACATCTGTCATTGCTTCTTTGACCGCTTTGGCTGTTTTGATAATAGCAATTGCGATAACTACTAAAGCCGCAACGGCGACTATGGCACTAATATACAAGAGCACCTTCAATCTAGTCACCTCCACATAATAAGTGCGTTTCTAACCTTGAACGTCTTACTTACGTTTAAACGGGTAAACGTTCTATATCCTTGTCATTCCACAAATGAAAGTAATCTAAACACTGGCATGCTAATTAACTAGAAATATTCTACTTTTACATCGTCTATGTGAGTAAAGTACCTCAAATATGATATAATTTTTCAATCAGACGTAGAAGGAGTGAAAAAAATGCCTTGTAAAGGTTGCATTGTCCGTGATATTGATTATGAAGTATCATTTGAAAAATGTCAGCAACCCGCACTGATCGTTTCAATAGAAGAGCATTTGAAACGAGCTCACATGCTGGTGCGCCAGGAAGACCAAACATTTCATGTAAAAGAACAAGGGATAAAAGAATTATACGACTTTTGCGTCGATCATGCAGTAGAAATGGATTCTATTCAGTTTCGTCTGGACCAAACCGACTGGCGACCGTTCACGGAAGTCATGCAAGTCGTCGAAATGCAGTGGATTGACCAAGTGATTAAAGATGAACAACTAACGAGCCACTATCAGCCTATTGTTACACCGGACCTTGAGATTTATGCTTATGAATTACTCGCACGTTTCTACCATAAAGACGGTAGAGTGATCTATCCAAATGAAATCTTCACCGCAGCAAAAGAACGCGGTAGGTTATATGCTCTCGACAGAGTCTGTCGTCTGACGGCCGTTCGGTATGCAAAGCGTATTACGCAAAAAGCATTCATTAATTTCATTCCAACGTCTATATATTCACCTGAGTTTTGCTTGCGATCTACTATTAAATTAGCGAATGATTTGGAGATTGACCCATACCGTTTGATTTTTGAAGTAGTGGAGTCAGAAAAAGTAGAAGACATGGACCATTTAAAAACCATTTTGGAGTACTATCATTCAAGAGGATTCGAGTATGCGCTTGACGATGTAGGGGAAGGCTATAACACGGTTGAAGTATTGTCTTTTCTTCGTCCGAACTATATGAAGCTTGATATTAAGTATGTGCAAGGTGTCGCTACTGATCCTGCTAAGCAAGTTATAGCAGCGAAGTTTCTTGAAAAAGCGCTAGCGGTAGATGCGATTCCACTAGCGGAAGGGATAGAAGAAGTAGAAGATTTTGAGTGGTTGAAAGCGAAAGGATACCAATTATTTCAAGGTTATTTATTTGGTAAACCTTCAGCAGTTCCACTAGCTGAAATCTTGATATGAAGCATACGTGTGGACGGAGTTAATTAGTTTACATTGAATTTAGTTTAATGTTAAAATAAAATTAATAAGGAGATGATACATATGAAATTAGACAAAAAAGTGGCAATCATCACAGGCGGAGCAGGAGGCATCGGATTAGGAATCGCTACGGCATTCGTAAAAGAAGGAGCGACTGTTGCGATCGTTGACTTGAACAAAGAAGCAGGCGAAGCGGCGATTGAAAAATTGCAGAAAATCTCTCCGCAATCGATTTTTCTTCAAGCGGACTTAACTGCACGAGAAGAATTACCTTCCATTGTTGAGCAAGTTGTAACGAAACTCGGTAAATTGGATGTTTTAGTTAACAACGCTCATGCTTCACGTATGAAATCTATTGAAGAGATGACACAAGAAGACATAGACCTGTCGTTCAATACAGGATTTTATCCGACGCTCTACTTGATGCAAGCGGCTCTTCCGCACTTGAAAGAGTCAAAAGGATCCGTTATTAACTTCTCATCCGGTGCAGGATTAAACGGTGATGTGAACCAAGGTTCATACGCTGCGGCGAAAGAAGCTATCCGCGGGATCACAAGAGTGGCGGCGAATGAATGGGGAGAATACGGTATCACGTGTAACCTTATTTCACCAATTGCTAAAACACCAGGCATTGAGCATTGGGGTAAAGAAAATCCCGAAGCTTATCAAGCGATTCTTGCGAAAAATCCACTTGGACGCCTTGGTGATCCAGAGAAAGACATCGGTCGCACCGCAGTATTCCTAGCGAGCGAAGACGCTTCTTACATCACCGGTCAAACGATGATGGTCGACGGCGGATCTATCAAATTACGTTAATACATTATTCAAAGCTGTCCTGATTTTATGGGGCAGCTTTTTTGTATGGAAGAATGAGCGAGTTCGCAACAGCCTTTACCAGTTATCTAGCTATACCCTTGCCAAAACAAAAAAGCTGCTCCGTAGTGGAACAGCTCCCCTCAAACAAACGTGTTATTTAACTTAGTGTAAATTTGGATTAAACTATTTCGTTCAGCTTCCGATAAGTGACTAAAGAACTCCGAACGCACTTGCATTCCACATCTCTGTGCTTCACCTAAAATTTCTAGGCCCATGGGAGTTATTTTCCAATACTTTGTTCTGCGGTCTTTTTCATCATTCCGCAACGTAATAAACTCGCTTTTAATGAGCTTTGACGACAAATGCGTCAATGAAGCGGGTGTAAAGCCTAGTGTCTCAGCCAAGTCAGAAGGACGTTGCTCACCTTTGTTATGTAACTCTAGCAACACAAGGATATGGGAGATGCCTAGGGACAGCTTAGATTCTTGCTGGAAACGGATCAGCATTTTATTCGTCACTTGATCCATTAAATGTACCAAATTAAAAATTGTTTGTTTTTCATTCAAAAAGAACGCCTCCCTTTCCTTCAAGAAACTTTATGTTTATATACTATTCATCATACAATATTATATACGAAATGAAACAGTTGTGACACGATAATAATACCTACGTCTTGCTTATTATTTTATATTTAAAGAGTTTTTCATTTTCTTCTTTTTAATTGTAGATTGATAGCGTATGATAAAGACAACGAATGAACTAGATGAACTAAATAGGAAGGTGGGCATAAGGTTTGATGAAAGTTAAAGATTCGTTAACATTTCAGCTAGGTACGATTATAGCTGGAATCTTGGTGGTGATGTTAGCCATTACATCACTAGCTACATATAAGACTGCTTATGACAAATTATATGACGCTGCAGGAATTGAAGCATATGGATGTGCCAATATTACTACTGGATTGATTCGACCGGGTGATATGGACAAGGCATTAGCTGGTGAGGCAGATACACAAGATGAGATTGGTAAGACGTTGAACTGGACAACTGAACACAAGAATATATTTGAAACACAATATATTGTGGATTTGGACGGAAAACTCATTGCGCTTGACGATAATTTGAGGGCGAAAGGGTTTAAACCGGGAGATCAGTTCCATTTGGACAAAGAAGCGATTGATGAGTTACTTGAACACCAACATCCAACCTACTCTCAACCTTACGAGTATGGCGACATGAAGCGACTTTCAGGTTATGCGCCTATTCATAAGGATCAGGATACTAGTAAAGAAATCATCGCAGTAAGTGTCATTGATTTTGATGCCAACATTGTCAAACAACGTACATGGGATGTCGTACGCGATGGGATTTTGCTTAGTATCATTCCGATGTTGCTGGCTTCAGTCGGAACAGGCTTCCTGATTCGTCGGAAAACGAAGCCGATTACGAGTTTAATTGAGCAAGCGAAGAAAATTGCGGACGGCGACTTGGCGGTTCAACCGACAGAAGTGAAATCACAAGACGAAGTGGGCGACTTGGCTCGTACACTGAATCGGATGACGGTGAACTTACAAGATATGATTGCGACGATGAATACGACTTCGCAGCATTTATCTGAAAACGCGGGAGAAACTTCTGCATCACTTTCTGAAATGCGTGAAGCGATTACGATGGTTGCGAATAATATTGAAGAAGTTGTCACAGCGGTTACAGATAGCACGTCGTCTGCGGAGCACGCAACGGGTATTCTGACGGGATTAGCAAGTGGTTTGGACAACACGAAGCAAAGTGCCGATTCCATGCTAAATAATTCCAATGAAACGATGAAGATTGCACTAGAAGGCGCGAAACGTGCGGAAGAAATTCGTGACGATATGGAATTAATTAGAAATGGTTCACAAGAAGTAGGAGACACCATCCAAAACTTGGTTGAGTCTACGACGAAGATTCAAAACATCACGGGCTCCATCGCGGGAATCGCAGCTCAAACGAATTTACTCGCATTGAACGCATCCATTGAAGCGGCTCGTGCAGGTGAACACGGTAAAGGCTTTGCGGTAGTTGCGGAAGAAGTACGAAACCTTGCTGAGCAATCCAATCAAGAAGTACTCGAAGTAGAGAAGCTGGTGAAAGATATTTCGGATCGCATCCAGCAAGTCATTACTTCCACATCAGAAAATACGAAACACATCACGAAAGGTACAGAAACGGTGAAGCTAACGTCTGAGTCTTTGAGTAATATTTCCGTAGCAGTTGGAGAAACTGTCAAAGAAATTAAAAACATCTCGAACTTGATGACGTCAGAAGCTTCGAAATCAACAGAAGCTGTTCAGTTGATCGAGCACTTGACACACTCTGTACAAAATATAGAAGATATGACGAATAATATTGCAGCAGCTGCCGAGCAAACGACAGCAAGCATCGAAGAAATCTCAGAACGTTCCATGCAGACCAATCAAATGGCGCAGGAACTTGAAGTGTTTGTCGGTTCATTCAAATTACCTAAATAAACACTCGACCATCGCTTTTCAGGCGATGGTCTTTTTTACTATTGATTTTCGAATGTACGTTCTGTATACTGCGAACATACATACGCTTAAGAAATGGGGAATACGTGATGGAAAGGAATCGAGATAGAGGGAAATTGAAGTGGACCTCGCTAATGCTGCCTGAACACCTCGAGAGACTGCGTGATTGGCAGCAGGAAGACCACTATATAGAACGACCCGAGTTGACTGACTGGGAGCTACAAACGATGCAGGAGACGCTTGAAGTTGCTTGGCGCAGACGTTGTGAGACATGGATCAAAACGTGGCATGATGGGGAAGTCCGCTTTCATCAAGGGGTGATTGAAGCGCTCGATTTGCAGACGATGACAATTGTACTGCGCGACCCGTTCGGAACAGAAAGAATTCATGTGGCGGATGTGATGGATGTTCGGTTATCAAGAGAAGCTGACGGATTGTAGACAAAAATAAAAGCCGTCTGCGAAGGCAGACAGCTCAGTCTCTGAAAAATGCTTTTTCTACGTTGTACTTGGCTTGCTGTGTGTTGATTACGTACGTTTCGTAGATTTCGCGTTCCATTGGATCATCGATGATAACAGCGGAAATTTTCGCTACTTCTTCACGGTGATTACGCAATGGAGACACTTGGTCTTCAAAATGCTTTTTCAGACGTGGACGTAATTTTCGTGCTTTTCCTACGAATAACAACTCGTCGCTTTGGTTGAAGAACAACAAAAGGCCGCCTTTATCCCGTGGAATATCATGAAAATCGATGAAACCATAGATTGGCTTGATCGGTGTTTCATCCGGTCCCATTTCTTGTTTTCTGCGAACGATCGTTACGTCCGGTTTAGGTAATGTAATATTGATCATTTTACTTCACATCCTCATATCAGTCAGTGTTTATCCTATCATATGACAGAAAAAAAAGCGAGAAACTTTCCATCCAACCCTTGCATATAGTAGACAAATGTCTGGGGAAGGATGAAACGATGAAAAATCCTGCTGTTATAGAAACGTATCATCTATCGAATACGAGACCAAAAGTGGATGTGTATTATCCTGTCATCACGAAACTAGATGATCCAAAAGTCCAGAAGAAGCTAAATGACGTACTCTTCAAGGAAATGAATAAATTACTTGTGGAAAATAATTATTATGAATCAAGTCTTGTGGAATTGGTGGCAAATTACGAAGTCAAAAATAACCAACGTGATATTTTAAGTATCAACTTAATCGTCTACTCATTCACAGGCGGAGCGCATGGTATGACATACGTTAAATCGCTGACGCTCGATACGAAGACGGGAAGGCAATACAATTTGCAAGATTTATTTAAGCCGGGCAGTCCATATGTCCAGAAAATCTCGGAATATATTAGACGTCATATTCAGCAATGGAAAACGCCCGTCTTAGAACCATTCACTAAAATACGTCCTGATCAGGATTTCTATATAGGTGATACTAGTTTGGTTGTTTATTTCCAATTGTACGAAATTTCTCCTTACGTGGCAGGTTTCCCTTATTTCCCGATACCGTTACTCGATTTACAAGAAATCATCAAACCGAATAGTCCCGCAGATCGCATGTTACCATTTATCGGATTTTGAAAATAAACTGAATAAACTATTGTATGGGCTTACATGACGAAATAGTGTTATAATTTCAATATACTAAATATACAATTGAGGTGGAAACTATGCTAAGAGATTTCTTTATCGGTTTATCTGAAAATCAACTATTAAATCAAGCTGCCCAAACATACGGCTTCCAATTAGGAGCCCAACAAGTGGTGGCAGGAACCAACATCGAAGAAATGATCAAAAGTGTCAAAGAGCTCAATCAAGCAGGTATTTCATGCACGATCGACAATCTGGGTGAATTTGTGTTCGAAAAAAGCGAGGCCATCGAAGCGAAAGAACAAATCTTAGCCGTAGTGGACGCAATCCAAGAACATCAAGTGGATGCGCACATCTCACTCAAACCATCACAGCTTGGCCTCGATATTGACTATGACTTTTGTAAACAACAAATCGAAGAAATCGTTGAACGTGCAAGCCAAAACGAGATCTTCGTTAATTTCGACATGGAAAATTACGACCGGCTAGACCCGACGTTTAAGCTACTCGATGAATTGAAGGTGGCGGGCTATAAAAATATCGGTACGGTCATTCAAGCGTATTTCCACAATGCGATGGACAATACGAAAAGATACGAGGATACACGTCTTCGTTTAGTGAAAGGCGCGTATAAAGAGTCGCCTGACGTCGCGTATATGGATAAAGTAGATATTGATGAAAATTATATAAAGATTATTGAAGAACATTTATTGCATGGAACGTTCACGTCGATTGCGACACATGACCACAATATCATCAATCATGTGAAGCGATTTGTGAAAGAGCATGATATTTCCCGTAATCAGTTCGAGTTCCAGATGTTATACGGTTTCCGCAACGAGTTGCAGTTGCAACTGGCGAAAGAGGGCTATAACTTCTGTACATACGTACCATTTGGCGAGGACTGGTACGGGTACTTCATGCGAAGATTAGCGGAGCGTCCGCAGAATATGAATTTGATTGTCAAGCAAGTGTTTAATAAGAAAACGAATACGGCGATTGGTTTAGTCGCGGGGGCGTTTGTGCTTGGGCGTTTGAGCAAGCGTGGGAGTGGCGAGAAGAAAGATGGCGGCTGGATTAAATATCGGTGATTGGATTTAGGACAAAGTGAGTGGAGACGAGAAGGCTGCGCCTTGCATTTCGATCAACTAGGGTTCATCTTTGAATATGGAATCGTGGATAATGGATTAGGGCGGGTGCGTGTTTGCGTCCGTGTCCGCTCATAGATTTGCGCCAGTGCTCATAGAATGGGATTGACCGCTCTATCGCACGTGATATTCGCTCTATCCGAGTCCGCGAGTGCTCATAGGTTCAGTGCAAGTGATCATAGACGATCCACGACCGCTCATAGAACACCGCTTTTTTAGGATCTTGGACTAAATGAGTCGGGAAACCACACTTAGTTAGTCAATAACTTCAAATAAATCCGGATATACAGACTACGTAAACTTTCTATATTATTATCAAAAAACACTGTTCTTTCCCGCAGTGTTTTTTTGCACTTGCTTTACATAAAACATGGAAAATAGTAGTGTTATAGATAATTAAAGAAATCTTCACTCTTTACCACACAAAAGGCAGGAGGAGAGTTGATGAAAAAACTTTTGGTAATGGCTCTTTGTGCACTAGTGCTCGTAGGATGTAACACGAACCGGACGTTGTCTTATGAAGAAGTAGCGATAAAGGACTTGAGTAAGAGCGATCAGGAATTCTACGAACAAGCACAAGTTGATAATGGTGTGTATTTATTTTTCAACACGTCGGAAGATAAATTGATCATTTATTTTAACGCTTCTCATGAAAATCAAGAAGATTATGCCGCAGAATTTGCAAACTTTGACGTAGAAGGCGACGGAGATACATTGCGTATACTGTATGATAAAGATCAAGACAAAGGTCAATCAAAAACGTTTCAAGAACAGACACTCTATGAAATTCAGTTAGACAAAGAGTATGAGACGATTGAGCTATTTGAGAATGGAGACATTGCAGCGTTCACTTCTGTATTTTCATGAGAACACTAGAATGATTTGAAATGAGGGTAACTATGAACATTATCGAAGCAAAATTATCTGACGCGCCAATTATCCGTGACGTGATGATTCGCGCCTTCTTGATATACGAACATGCTGAACCGCCAACGAGTGCGCTGAAAGAAACGGTAGAGAGTATTACAGCTGCATTGAAAGATGGGGAACAGGCGGTTATCGGTTATATAGAAGAAGAACCCGTTGCGATGGTTCGTTTTCGATTGGAAGACGACAGCCTCTACTTTTCTAGATTTTCTGTCGTGCCAGAAAGACAAGGTCAAGGCATCGCGAAAGAAATACTCCGCTTTTTAGAGGATTATGCGACGCAACAAGGGAAAAGAGTAGTAGCATGCAAAGTGCGAGCAGATGTGCAGAAAAATATCTCGCTCTATCAATCGATCGGCTATCATGTGTGTGAAGAATCCGTATTACATAGAACGGATGGTACGTCAATTGCTGTAGTTTCTATGGAGAAATCACTCTCCTGAGCAAGGTCTTGCAAGTGAAGGAACCAAGTGATGTATTGCAATCTGAGGCTGGTATCTAATCTGTTTACAAAAAAGAAGCGGTCAACATAAGTCATGAAAGGAGGAAGTACATATGCACAACAATATGTTTTTATCGTTTATATCTATTTTCAGCCTATTGATCTACATTATCCCAATCGTATTCCTGATTTTTAGTGTATGGTTTGCGTTGAAACTTCTTAAATTACAAGAACGGAAAAATGAAATCCTGCAATCGATTGCAGACAAATTAAATAAGTAGATGAACAATTTTTCAACTGAAGGAGAAACGTTTTGATAAAAAATATAACCGCACTTATAAGCGCAGTGGTGCTGCTTGCCATCTGTATGTTTTTATTTTTCCCCTACCCGAATAACCCGCTCATAGGGGCGACCATTACCTTTATGTCGTTTCCTATTCAAAACGAAGATGGTTTCGTGTGGAAAGGGATAGTGGCTACTACTATATTCTTGATCGCGATGGCATTACTGATTTATGGGTTGAAGAAATTTTATGTAGTGGCGGCTGTACTAGTGTTGTTTTTGTACGCACTGCTTCCAGGCTATCTCGTGACGGCATATCAGGAAACGATCGCGAGTGGAATTGGCGCGATTTCGTACGACCAGAACGGTGAATGTACATTTGATACAGTAGAAGATAATGTACGGATGAAGGGGGAGTGTGAGCTGACATTGAAAAACCACAGCAGCAAACCCGCAACATTCGAACTGGAGTTTATGGACACAGGATTTGGCTCAGAAGAATCGAAAATGGAGTCACTGATGAATATAGCAGGGCCTTACACGATGACAGTGGAAGGTAATCGCACAGAATTCATTGAGCTCAATGAAATTCTCGATATCTCGGATGTGAGTAATCATATCTATAGTGGATCGTCATCAGACGTGCATTTCAAGCTTATCGAGAAAAACAAAGAACGTATTTTTTAATTAGTAGATTCTAAGATGAAATAATAATTGAATATAACCCGTAGTAGGGTATTCAATAAAATAGATAAGGAGAGGATCTTATGCTTCGGAAACTATTTTATATTACATTTTTGGCAGTTATACTGGCTGGTTGTCAGACCGCAGATAAGAACAGTACATCGAACACGCCACAAGAGGCACTCGAACAGCTTCATACAGATGAAGGTTATGCGGAAGTTGTGAAAATATACCGCACGTTGGAAGTCGATAATAATAAAGTAATCAGTGTCTATAAAGGGACATTAGATGACACAGAAGAAATATTTATCGCAAAGTTGAACAGAGAGAAAGATGATACGTGGACAGTAACGGATGCGATTGGAATCGGCATGCCTTCTGAGGAAAATCTAGGGGAGAGTACTAAAACATCTTCGTTTGAAGCAGGCTTCACAAAGAAAAATAATGCACCGAGCCCTAATACTAAATTGGTTCAGACGGATGACAAAAAGTATAGAGTCTGGGTGAAAGTAATCGAGTAAAACGGAGGCTGGGACAAAACCCTCCTTGAAATCGAAAAAGAACGGACCCATTGAAGTTTATGGGGTCCGTTCTTTTTTATATAGGATTTTTTAATTTTAGGAAGAAAAAAAGGATACCTTCTGATAAAATTTAGTCAC
>NZ_PDYP01000014.1:0-73722 GCF_002743115.1 Sporosarcina sp. P17b
GCTTTGGACCCGCGCAGGCACGTGGGGGATTGCCTACAGCCATGAGCCAGCTGGCGGTGGAGCTGCCAGTTGTCTCATGGCCACGGCCTACCCCGCAGTTGTGCCTGCGCTACTAAGTACTTACCAAGTTTGTTTGTGGTTTATAGGAGATAAAACCAGTGACTGGGTGGGGCAATTTTTCGGTCTTAGTAAAGTCATTAGGAGATAGAATGGATCGTGGCTCGACATTGGCTTGTTCATTGAAAGTAGTGAAGGTCATGCTTTGGACTCGCGCAGGCACGTGGGGGATTGCCTACAGCCATGAGCCAGCTGGCGGTGGAGCTTTTGCCAGTTGTCTCATGGCCACGGCCTACCCCGCAGTTGTGCCTACGCTACTGAGTACTTACCAATTTAGATTGTGGTTTATAGTAGTTAAAACCAGTGACTGGGTAGTACTAGTTCCTATTCTTGCAAAACCAGTACCAGAACTGCCCTACACCTTATCCAACGCAGGCGGCTACCAGTGGTAGGCGTAGTAATGAGACAGCCAGGCGCACTTCCTGTCTGGCTCATTGCGGAAGCCATCCACCACCGCCGAAGTGGCGCCAATCCCCGCCCCACTCACATTGCCAGTCAAACCACTACCTACCGCCACTTCCTACTAACCCTGCCCAAACAAAAAAGGCCATCTCAGAAGTCGTCTTGCAACTTCGAGATAGCCTTAATAGGAAACTTTACTACTCAATCAATCTGTAAATCCGTGATCACTACCACATCGTCATGGCGCAACAACTTCGTAATCGGCCACTCCGCTGTTACTTCGCCTGCTTTCAACTTCTCCATAGCCGCACGTTTTTTCTCACCAAACGCGATCATGATCAGCTTCTTCGAATTCGTAATAGATGAAATACCCATCGTTAATGCGATATTCGGGATTTTGTCGTCATTTTCGAAATACTGACTGTTTACACCAAGCGTTGAATCCGTCAATGTCGCAACATGCGTCACAGAATCGAACGGAGTTCCTGGTTCGTTGAATGCGATATGACCATTCTCCCCTACTCCGAGAAGTTGAATGTCTAACGGGTGGGCGTTTAATTGATTTTCATACTCTTTACACTCTTCATCCAAATCTTCTGCCATACCGTTTGGAATATGCGTCTCCTTGAACGGCTTTTTGCTGAATAAATGCTCGTTCATAAAGTATGCATAGCTATTTGGGTTGTCAGCTGCGATGCCAACGTATTCATCTAAGTTAAACGCTGTTACGTTTGAAAAGTCTAGCGTTGAATTTGTCCATTCATTATAGACCGGGATCATGGTGCTGCCTGTAGCTAATCCAAGCACATGCAATCTATTATTTTGAAGTTCTTCAGAAATCAATGTAAATACTTTCTTCGCGCCTTCTTCAGGACTTTCAACTTTAATCCACTTAATGTTTTCCATTTCTCACACCGGCTTCCTAGGTTTTACCTTATTATATTGTAATTTCAATTTAACATATGGTCAACAATAAATACCTTTTTACTTACGTAGCATTCCCTGTTGAGCTCAATGTTACACCTTTACATCCCTATGCAACTGACGAACTATTCCGTTAGTTGCTTCATAACAATTCGAATCACAAAAACAGTGAAATGTGTATGTCAAATACATGTTAAGTGATTGAACATATTGTGAACTTTAAATCTATTTTCCTATTCATAGGGATTTCCCTAATTCTTTATTCCTTCTCTAGGATTATTATTAAAGTACGAATTAATTTAAGACAAGGAGGTGGCTGTATTGAGCAAGAAAAAAGTATCTTCTACAAATCCACCAAAAGAAGAGGCAAATTTAAAGGGTACCTTAATCATGGTTTTAATCTTAGGTATCATTATTCTTGTCATGTGGTTTGGCGCTTACGGTTTATTCATATCCAGATAATAACTAGCACTTAAGGAGGAAACACTATGCACTTGCATAAGTATGAAAAAGTATGGCTTGTATTCGGTCTCGCATCATTGTTATTATTCTTACTCATTATCGGCTTTGCAGCGTTCTGGAAAGGAACACATCCACAAAGTCACATTGAAACGATCGATCCACAAAATGTCGAAGCTAACGAATCATTCCAACCCGAGAATCTTGGTTTGACAGAAGTTGCTGACGGTAAATATGTTGTGAATATCGTCGCTTCCGCATTTAACTACGACTTCGGTAAAGAAGAAGACGGAACAGCTACTAAGACGATCCGCGTACCAAAAGGTTCCACTGTGCTATTCCAAGTAACAAGTAAAGACGTTGTCCACGGATTCCAAGTGGCGGGCACAAACGTTAATATGATGGTCGAGCCAGGACATATCAGTCGCTACGAATCGGTTATGAAAAACGGCGGCGAATTCACGGTCGTCTGTAACGAATATTGCGGCATCGGACACCATCTGATGTTCGGCACAGTGGAGGTGTACTAAACCATGCAGATATTTAATTTCTCGAAAAAAGAGTCCAGATTGTATATGGCTTTCATGCACGTCACGTTCATATCACTTTTAGTCGGTGGATTAATGGGACTACTTCAGACATTAGTTCGCTCAGGTAAATACACATTACCGTTCAATATCGATTATTACACAATTTTAACAACGCACGGCGTCATTCTAGGGTTAGTTTTAACAACATTCTTCATCGTCGGTTTCCAGTTTTCTCTTATGGGAAAAACAGTCGGGATCTCTGACAAACAATTAATGTGGGGCTGGATTTCATTCTGGGTCATGTTGGTTGGTACTGTATTATCTGCTTGGATGATCTTAACTGGTCAAGCTTCTGTGTTGTATACATTCTATACACCACTTCGTGCACACCCTATTTTCTACATTGGTCTGACTTTAGTTATAGTAGGAAGCTGGATTGCTGCGTTCACGAACTTCCGTCAATTATATGTATGGAAGAAAGCGCATAAAGGTGAAAAGTCTCCTTTACTTGCATTCATGGTCGTTATTAACATGATTATGTGGTTCGTTGCGACACTTGGTGTAGCGTACTCAGTTATTGTATTGATTTTACCTTGGTCTCTAGGTTATGTAGCAACAGTCAACGTATTATTGACACGTACATTATTCTGGTATTTCGGTCACCCGCTAGTTTATTTCTGGTTATTGCCTGCTTATATGGCTTGGTACGCAATTATCCCGAAAATCATCGGCGGAAAGCTATTTAGTGATTCACTTGCAAGACTTGCCTTCATTCTATTGTTGATGTTTTCGATTCCGGTCGGATTCCACCACCAATTGACTGAACCAGGTATTGATCCAACTTGGAAGTTCATTCAAGTAGTCTTAACATTCATGGTTGTCATCCCTTCATTGATGACTGCATTCTCTTTATTCGCTACTTTTGAAATCACAGGCAGAAGAAAAGGTCATAAATCCTTATTCGGCTGGTTCAAAAAGCTTCCTTGGAAAGATGTTCGTTTCTTAGCACCATTCGTTGGTATGGTAGCATTCATCCCAGGTGGAGCAGGCGGTATCATTAACGCTTCTCACCAAGTAAACTCTCTTGTACACAACACGATTTGGATTACAGGTCACTTCCATTTAACAGTGGCAACAACAGTTATCCTGACGTTCTTTGGTATTGCTTATTGGTTGATTCCTCACTTGACAGGTCGCCGCTTGACTCCTAGCTTGAATAAACTAGGAATTATCCAGACATTCATTTGGGTAATCGGTATGACGATCATGTCAGGATCTATGCATATTCAAGGCTTAATCGGCGGACCACGTCGTTCAGCGTTCTCTGAGTACGCAGGTGGAGATCAAGTTGCAACATGGATTAGTTATCAAATGTGGCAAGCTGTCGGTGGAACGATTCTATTCATCGGTATCCTGTTAATGTTCTACATCTTCATTCAGTTAGCATTCTTCGCGCCACGTGGTTATGAAGAATACCCTATTGCTGAAGAAGAAATAGATGCAGAAAAGACACCAAAGATTTTGGAAAACTGGTATTTGTGGATTGGTATTACGATCGCATTGATTCTATTCGCGTATACGATACCGATGATCGATATCATTAAGCACTCTCCTCCTGGATCCATTCCATTTGACTGGCCAATCGGACGTTCTTAAACAACAGAAAAGCCCTGAAAAATCCGGATAGTCGCGGATTTTTCACGGGCTTTTTTTATAAACTGCTTAGAACTTCAATTAGACAGTAACAGTTCTATTATACTATAAATGTATAATGAAACCATTTTTTGTAGTACTTACATATATAATAAATCTATCAATCTATTGAACATTTACCGCAAAAATAAGTCTAAAGATACGTTTAATATCCAGAAGAGTATTGTATGATAGGTTTATAGGATTAATAACAAAATGATACTCAGCAGTACAAAGTACCAAATCTATTATACTAAAAGGAGATACGCCGAAATGAAGAAAATTGCCCTAGCCGCGATCGCCTCTCTTATGCTTGCAACAAGCATATCGGTCGGTAGCGTTGCTGCTGCATCAAAAACGCATATCGTGCAACCAGGAGAAACTCTTTACAAGATTTCCAATCAGTACAAGATTACGGTAACTGAACTAAAACGTCTGAATTCTCTCACTTCTAATGATATCAAAGTTAAACAGAAACTAATAGTAGAAAATAAAGTAAATTCATCAAAAGCTGTTTCTTCTACTAATTCATTACATGGTTCCCTATCATCAATCAAACCTGTAATTCAACCAAGCGCCCCTGTGGTTAAGCCAAACTTACCTGTAGTTAAGCCTAGCTTACCAGCTACTAACCAGGCACTCGGCAAAAAATTAGTAGATCTTACGCAACCGTTACTAGGAACTCCTTATGTATGGGCAGGCGTTACTCCAGCAGGATTCGATTGCAGCGGGTTCATCTATTATGCATTCAACCAAGCAGGCGTGAAAGTACCAAGACAAGATACAATCGGTTTCTTTAACCGTTCAGTATTCATCAAAGATCCGGTTGTTGGCGATTTATTATTCTTTGAAAATACATATCGACCAGGTATCTCACATATCGGTATTTATCTTGGAGACAATAAGTTCATTCATGCGGGTACGAAAGAAATTGAAATCGCTTCACTAGATTCTTCTTATTGGAGCTCACACTTCATGGGCTTTAAACGCTTTATAGATGTGAAATAATCAATGAAAAACGGGTTGTCCTGTAAGTCATAATGACTTGTAGGACAACCCGTTTTTGTTGTTTAATTATCGTGCAGAATATCCGCCATCAATTACTAGTTCTGCGCCCGTAATATAAGACGCTTCATCCGATGCCAAGAATATTACTGCATTCCCCACATCTTCCGGTTGACCCAAACGTTGCAATGGAGTCATTTTAATCAACATGTCCAACTGTGCTTTAGAATCTTCAAGATTCGCAACCATTGGTGTTTGGATAACTCCTGGGAATACTGTGTTCACACGGATACCTGCATGTCCATATTCCGCTGCCGCCGCTTTAGAGATCGCACGTACTGCACCTTTAGAAGCAGAGTATGGATTCAAGCCCATACCGATTAAAGCTGTATATGAAGAAATATTAACGATTGAACCTTTTTTCGCTTCTGTCATATATTTCGACGCATGCTTCATACCTAAGAATGTACCGAAGCTGTTGATATCTGAAAGTCTGCGCCAATCTTCAATCGTGATCTGATCCACAGTTTTTTCAGTTGAGATACCAGCATTATTCACAAGAATATCAATTTTGCCGAAGTGATCGACTGCTTTTTTCATTGCGTCTTCCCACTCTGCATCTTCAGTTACATTCAATTTGATAGTGAAAATATTGTCCTGACCGCCCCACTTTTCTTCGAGCGCTGCTGTATTGATGTCAGCTGCAATTACTTTGGCACCTTCTGTCGTGAATTGCTTTACCATCATTTCACCCATACCGGATGCTCCACCTGTAATGAATGCTACTTTGTCTTGTAATCTGCCCATACTATATCTCTCCTTTATTGTTGTTACTATTATATAGTTTAACATTAAACTATATTCTGTTCAATTATTCGGATTGCCAATATCTTCATCTGACGTTGGTTGTTTCTAACGCTTTCACTTTATGCACACCTTGTATAGGCCCTATGCATACGGTATAATAGAAGATGTATATATACTCTACAAATGGAAGAAGTGAACAATTATGTTCAAAGATCAACGTTATCTTAATTATAATGCAGCGGGCTTCCGGCAGGATCTAATTGCAGGGATTACTGTTGGAATTGTAGCCATTCCGCTTGGGATGGCTTTTGCTATTGCTTCCGGTGTAAAACCTGAATACGGACTGTATACTACGATCATCGCAGGTCTTCTAGTCGCCTTGTTAGGTGGTTCACGTTACCAAATTGCAGGTCCTACAGGTGCATTCATTCCTATATTACTAGCTATCGTACTGCAATATGGTTATGAAGATCTTTTGATTGCTGGATTTCTCGCTGGTATTCTCCTCGTCATCATGAGCTTTCTCGGTGTCAGTAATCTCATTCATTTCGTTCCGCGATCAGTGACGATAGGATTCACCGCTGGGATAGCAGTCATTATATTCACTGGCCAATTCCAAAACTTCTTTGGATTAACAGGTGTTGAGAAAAAAGAGTTCTTCCATGAAAGCATGATGGAAATCGCTCATAATTTTCATACCATCAACACATTTAGCATCTTGACTGCCGTAATTGGTTTGGTCGTCATCTTCATTTTACCGAAGATTGCTCCTAAGGTTCCATTGTTACTCATTGCGTTGCTAGTTCCTACGATCTGCTCGATATGGTTCTTCCCAGGTAAGGTGGAAACAATCGGTACAGCATACGGCGGCATTCCGCAACATTTGCCTAGTTTTCATTTTCCCGAGATTACATTTACTAAACTGGTCAATCTATGGCAACCCGCTTTAATCATTGCTGCACTCGGTGCGATTGAGTCCTTGCTCTCCGCAGTCGTTGCAGATGGAATGAAAAGCAAAGTTCCTAAGCATGATTCCAAGAAAGAATTATTCGGCCAAGGGATCGCGAATATTATTACGCCGTTATTCGGTGGAATCCCAGCTACAGGTGCTATCGCTCGTACCGCCACAAATATCGGTTCAGGAGCAGTCAGTCCGATATCAGGCGTCGTACAAAGTTTATTTGTATTAGCGTTCTTATTACTATTTGCACCTTACGCATCTTATATACCGCTAGCCGCCATGGCACCGATTTTGATGTTTGTCGCATGGAATATGAGTTCACGTAAAGCATTCGTCCAGATCGCTTCGTTACGCTCAGGAGATTCAATTGTGTTACTGACAACTTTCTTGTTGACGATATTCGTGAATCTAACAATCGCAGTCGAAGTCGGAATCTTACTCGCCGCCTTGTCGTTCTTACGCAAGATGAGTGGTTCGTTGGATATTAAAAAGAGTAAACTGACCGACGTCGAAAAGTTCAAGTTGTCTACAGAAAATGAATCCGAGCTGATCAAATTCAAAATCTCGGGTCCCCTGTTCTTCGGTACAGCGAAACATTTCGAGGATCGATATCCTGAACTATTGAATCTTAAGCAGAAGACGATCATTTTAGACATGAAAAATCTAACAGCCATTGACGCAACAGGCGAAGCAGCCCTTTCTGCCATGCTCGACGAAGCGAAACGACAGAAAAAGCGCCTAATCTTCAAAAGAGTGCCTCCAGAGAAAGTCAGCCTGTTCAAACGAAGTGGCTTGTATGAAAAGATCGGTGAAGATAACTTCTTTATGCTGTAAATCATTTCATTGGGTTCGTCGCTCGAGTCAGTTTTGGCATCGAAAATAGTGCGTATCTGCTTTCTGGACCCGCACAGGCACGTGGGGGATTGCCTGTGCTACTGAGTAATATTTATCTAATTTGTGGTTCTAATAAGAAGAAGATCATTGCCAGCTAAACAACAATCCTGTGATCAAACACGAAACAGTAAGAGTACGTGCAAGAACCACACTCCTATGCCGATTCTTACGGAAACTTCACGGAAACACAATCCAATAAACCACAAAAAGCTTCCACTCAACTTACTGAGCGGAAGCTTTTTTCTGTCATTACAATTTCCATTTAAATCGAGCATAGCTTGCAAGCAACAGGAAGTTGACTGCGGCACTAATTACCGTACCATAGGCAATGGCCTGTGCGCCGATCTGATCGACGAATGCATAGATGATCCCGATATTAATACCAAACACACTAATCAAACTAAAAATAATCGGCATAATTGAGTTGCCCTTTGCATAGTAGAAACGAGTGATGTACGTATTGGCCGCCAAGAAGAACATCGACAAAGCAAATACTTTAAACACCGGCACCGTTAGCATGATGGATTTTTCATCGAAACCAAATACCAACTTGATCAACGGCTCAGCAAAGATGTAGCAGAACACGGTAGTAGGTACTAGCAGCACGACCATGTACAGCATACCTTTTTTGTAGAGCTTCTTAATCATACCCGTATCCCCTTCGCCTTCTTTCTTTGCGAGCATAGGATAGATAACTGTCGTAACAGCCGTCATGAGGATTGCTTGTGGGAAGCCTGTTAATTTGGATGCATAGTTAATGGACGAAATCGCACCTTCGCCCAGACCACCTGCCGCGATCCGATGAATGACGAAATAGAACTGCAGTGACGCGCCACCAAATAAAATCGGTAATGCCAGCCACCACATTCTCTTAATATCCGTTGGCATGCCGAATGAAGGCTTCAGTGAAGACAGGTCTGCACGTTTGATTCCCCAGTAAAGGAATAAACCCATCAAAACGGCACTCACCATCGCTCCCACACCGTATGATTCAGGCCCAAGCCATTTCGTCAAGGCAAAACCTATACTGACGAACGTCGCGTTATACAATAAGATCGCTAAACTCGACAACTGAAAGCGATCATTGATGTTCAATAATCCGCTCATCCAAGTAGACATGACCAGTACGATGGAAGATGGCATCATCCAGAGGAAAAGATTTCGTACCAATGTATAATCTTCTTCACTTAACTCCTTGAAGAATAGGTGCAAAATTGGATTCGTCAATGCGATAATAACTACCGTGACGAGCGTAGCGCTTAACACAACCGTCGTAAACGCCTTGCGGACAAATAACGGCTTGTCCATCTTGGAGGAATGATAGACTGATATAAATGCAGTCGTCAATGCTCCACCTAGTACTAGATAAATAAAGTTCGGAATAGTATAGGCTGTCGCAATGGCGTCCGCCACTGTAGACGTACCATACTGTCTGCCGATGACGACTTCTCGACCGAAACCGAATAGTCTTGCCACAATATTGATAATGGCAACCCCACCGATGATCTTGAATAATTTACTCATTTGGAAGGTCCCTTTCCATTCTGTTCATAGATATCGTTCAACCTTTTGACGATTACTTTTGAAGAATGTTGCTGAATCACTTGTTGCGTAACTTCATGCTGCTCTCTTGTCACTTCATTCGCAAGTGCTTCTTCGAGTCCAGCAGCTAAAGCTTGTGCATTATGCGGTTCAACGAGAGTTCCCACATCATCTTTCAATAAATAAGGAAGACCGCCAACATTTGTTGCGACGACTTTGGCTCCTGACGCAAGAGCTTCGAGTGCTACCAATCCAAAACCTTCATGATAGGACGGTAGAACAAGTATATCTGCAGCTGACATCCATTTCGCCAGCTCGGTTTGACTCACTGGTTCTTTAAAACGGATATCCGCATTATTAATAACTTTATTCTTCACTTCCGTCGCGAAGCGCTGATCCTTTTGTGAACCTACTATATATAGAAGGAGATCATTCTTTGTTTCTTGTAATTTCTCAAATGCATCTATTAATTCCACGACACCCTTCGCTTCGATGACGTTCCCAACAAACAGTATTACACGTTCATTCAATGGTACATCTAATAGAAGACGAACTTCTTCCTGACCCATCGGTTTAAAAATACTCGTATCGACACCCATGCTCATGACTTCCACTTTATCCGGTGAAATGCCATAGTCATTGATAACGTCACTTCGCAACTTCTCCCCTACTGTAATAACGGCTGAGGATTCTTGTAAAATACGTTTAGTAAAACTCGCGATTCTCGTACTCTTCTTAGCCATTTTATCTAGATCTCCACCGTGAACTGTGACAACATAAGGTATTTTACATAATTTCTTTGCGATTAATGAAACCATTCCAGTCGGAAACGCGTAATGTGCATGCGTGATATTAATCGTGCGTTTATGTTGCATTACATATAGAAGGGATCGCATTCCCCATGATAGATAGTTGATTACTTTCCCGATCTTTCCTTTACCCGGATCATGAATGGCGATGACTTTAACATCTACTCCATTACTTTTTAATTGTTCCACTTGGTTTTTAACAAAGATTCCATAGGTAGGATGCTCTGCGGAAGGATACATATTGCTGAATACTGCTACTTTAGTCACTCATAACTCATCCTTTATTACTTACTGTCATATACAAGTTAGTTTTTTATACGTTGATGATTATACCACATACCACACGAGTATATTGTCGCAACGTCCATAAACTGACTATTTTATTTATTCTGATCAACAAGTTACCTTACTAGGCGTTTGTACTAACATTTCATTCATATGTCGACGTGTAATTCTCTTGTAATGTAACTGTAATAATTAAGACGTTTATAAGTGCTAATATATTCCTAGATTACAAAGCGCAACAGTGATTGTGCGAAAGGGGAATTTGAGATCAGCATGAAACGTCTATTAACTCTGGTTATGGCAAGTCTATTATTCTTTTCATTCGTGCCAGAATTTGCTTCCGCAAACTCACCAACGTCATTAATTAATACCTCGAAAAAATATATGGGAACACCTTATCGATTAGGTGGGACAACCCCAACCGCTTTTGATTGTTCAGGATTCACACAATACGTTTTCAATAAAGAAGGTCTTTCTATTCCAAGAACGACTGGTCAACAAATAGCTATTGGAACTTCCGTTTCCAAAAGTAATCTAGAAGTTGGAGATTTGGTATTCTTCAATACATCAGGTCGCGGTGTATCACACGTAGGAATCTACTCAGGTTCTAATAACTTTATCCACGCTTCAGTCAGTAAAGGCGTAATGGTATCATCACTAGACGATCCATACTACTGGAAAAGCCGTTACATCGGTGCTCGTCGTGTAGCAGACTTTAGTGATAACGTAAGTAAAGAAGAATCACAAGTTGCTGCTGATGCACCTGTTAAAGAAATCGTTTATGCATCACGTGCAGAAGTAGCACAAGTATTGGCTGAGAAATTAGATCTCGACATGACAACAGCTAACGTTACATTCGATGACGTTGATGAATCCAATAAACATTATAAAGCAATTGCTGCAGTAGCTGAGGCGAAGATTTTCACAGGCGACGCAGGGAAATTTAATCCGAATAAAGAATTGACTCGTGCTCAACTAGCAAAAGTTTTAGTCGAAGCATTTGAACTTAGACACTCTGCTATCGCGAACTTCTCTGATGTTCCGAACGGTCACTGGGCAACTGAGTACATTAACATCTTATTCTACAATGAAATTACAACTGGCTATGGCGATGGAACGTTTGGTTTGACAGATAAAGTATCAGTTGGACAACTACATAAATTCATCGACCGTATCAATAATTAACTCCCCTACCGAATGTTCTAACTAGAGCATTCGGTTTTCTCTGAATTCACATATATGCCCCCTACGTATTAACTATCCATGAGTAGTAATGAAGAATCATCTAAGAGTTATTACTATTTTACGAACCATGACAAAAACATCTAGTAATCATTTTTCTTTACTGGTAAAATGAACCTATGAGTCTAGTAACAAATAATATACTCGAGGAGGATCTCATGAAACAATTTAAATGGGCAACAGTTGGTCTGTTGCTGCTAACCATCTTAGCTCTCTCACCTCTCCAGTCATTAGCAAGCTTCAAGTTTTCCGACGTCCCAGCGAACAGTGAATATTTCAAAGAAGTCCATTACATAGCGGAAAAAGGCATTATTAATCAAACTCCGAAATTTAATCCTCAAGACAATTTACGTCGTTCACATGTTGCCAAGATGCTTGTCATCGCAACAGGAACACAAGATACACAGTTGAAAAATATGGAGATCAATGGTTTGAAGCCATCTAGTGAACAATACAAGTTTGCTAATATTGCGCTTCAAAAAGGATTTTTCCCTAATACTGACGCAAATAACTTTAAACCGAACGAAGAAATTAAACGTGATGAGATGGCCTATGCTATGTCTGTAGCGTTCAATTTATCCGAAAAAGTTACGAGCCAAAAACCTTTGGGCATGGATGATGTGAAAAACCACAAATACGCTGACCGTATCAACGGTTTGTATTATGCAGGTATTACACAAGGCGACAATAAGAAGTTCTTGCCTAATAATAAGTTAACACGTAAGCAATTCGCATTATTCGTTGCACGTGCAATGGACAAGCAATTTGCATTAACTGTTAAAACTCCTGACCAGCAATCTAGCGTAAAGTATGTACGCGTAGCAACTGGTGACGATACAGATCCACTGAACGTGCGCAGCGCACCTTCCGAGTCTTCTGCTATTATCCACGTGTTGCCTAACGGTACATTAGTAGAAGTAACTGGCAGTACAGGTATATGGCTGAAAGTAAATATAAACGGAGTAGAAGGATATATTCATGAATATTTCACGACTACGAATCTAAATGATGCAACACCGAATAAACCGACTCCAACACCACCTGTCACAACACCAAAACCGACGCCAACACCGACTCCTGTTGCGAAAACAATGGGTAAAGTGACGGTAAATAATTTAAATATGCGTTCTGCAGGTAATTCCAGTGCACCAACTGTTGGTAAGCTACAAGCCGGTCAAAAAGTAGAAGTCTTGTCTACGTCTGGTTACTGGGCAAAAATTCGCACAGGCAGTACAACAGGTTATGTTCACAAGACGTATTTGAAGTTATTGAATCAAACAGGTAATCCACTGAAAGACCGAATCATCGTGGTTGATGCAGGGCACGGCGGACATGATCCAGGTGCAGGTAAGAATGGTCAATCTGAAAAAAATATCACATTGAATGTAGCAAAAAAAGTGGAAGCGAAGTTAAAGAATGCGGGCGCTAAAGTGATCATGACACGTTCTAATGATACTTATCATTCACTTCAAGCACGCACAGATTTCGCTAAGAAGAATTTTGCTGAAACATTCGTTTCCATTCACGTGAACGCAGCAGGTTTTGCAGCAAAAGGAACAGAAGTTTTCTATGATTCTTCTTCCAACGTAAACGCAACAGAAAGCCGTGATTTAGCTTCATTCATTCAGCGTAATATTGTGCAAAAAGCCAATATGTCTGATCGTGGCGTGAAGAATAGAGGTTTTTATGTAATCAAGAATAATAACGTAGCTGCTGTGCTTGTAGAATTAGGCTTTATTACAAACTCTCAGGACTACGCGAAGTTGACTAGCGAGCAGTATTTGAATATTTATGCTGATGCCATCTACACAGGTTTACACCAGTATTACAGCAAACAATAATCCCCCCTCCCAAGCATATGACTTGGGAGGTTTTTTGTTTGAACTGGACTTGTTTAAGTTCAAAAGCAAGTACTTAGGAATAGTGTGGGAGTTAGTGTGTACGATGGGATGGAAGCTCCAGTTGGCGGACGCTTTCCCATGGGCCTGCGGTGAGCCAACCAGTTCGCTACGCTCTCTTTTGGTTGTCTCACCTGATCAGGCTGATCCATCGGGAGCATTCCTGTTTGGTTAGTGGAACCCTATTGAAATAGAAAAGTCCCCTTGGTATGATTCGGGGTGTCAAGGCGTCGACGGCTTGACCCCTAATTATAACCAAGGAGGACTCACATGAATTCTAAAGAAAATACTAAAATTAATCAAGTCACAGACAAACATTAGTGATAGGTATCGACATTGCTAAACATAATCATTACGCAACCTTTGTCGATGAACGTGGACGTGTTTTGAAAAAAGCATTTCTCGTTAAACAGACGCGTAAAGGGTTTGAACAGTTCTATCAAGAAATACTAGAGGGTATGAAAGAATTCGATAAATCGCATGTGATAGTGGGCGTGGAGCCTACAGGACATTACTGGTTGAATTTAGCATATTTCCTAGAGGACTACGGTATACCACTGGTCGTTATCAATCCGATGCATGTGAAGAAAGTTAAGGAATTAGATGATAATCTGCAAACCAAAAACGATAAGAAAGACGCTCTGACGATCGCACGGCTAATGAAAGATGGTCGTTTCTCATATCCGAAGCTTCTTCGGGATCAAGCAGCAAATATTCGTTCCTGTTTCACGCTTGAGCAAACTTTAATAGACGACCGCACCATTCTGAAAAACAGAATTCATCGATGGGTAGATAAATACTTCCCTGAGCTATTCGAGGTATTCTCAGATTTTGGAGCCATGGTTCTAGGTGTGTTGGAGACAACCCCGTTGCCTGCAGAGCTGGTCAATATGACAACAGCTGATTTAGCGGATCAATGCGCGAAAGCGAGTCAGATGAAGCAAAGGCGACCCAAAATAGCAGCTAAAGTCATTGAGGTAGCTCAGACATCCATTGGCATCACCGTGGCTCCTTGGGGAGCTAAACGAGAGATACAATGTCTCATTCGCCAATACCGTCTACTCGAGGAAGAACTTGCGATGATTGAAGAGGAAATACAATCCTTAATTGTCCAAACGGCTGATTATGAATATCTCGCTTCATTTCCGGGAATTTCCCGTAGAACTATTTCCGGTCTCTTAGCGGAGATTGGAAGTTTTACTGACTTTGAAAGTCCACGCCAATTAATTAAATTAGCGGGACTTACGTTACATGAGAATTCCTCTGGTAAACATAAGGGAATGAAGAAGATATCAAAACGAGGACGAAGACGATTACGGGCTATTTTATTCAGAGCAATGCATCCAATCCTTAGAAACAACCCTGCCTTTATGAAGCTTCATCAGTATTATACGCAACGACCTCAAAATCCCCTTCGTAAGAAGGAGTCGATGGTCGTGTTATGTAGCAAATTACTAAAGGTTCTTCATGCCATGTGTACAAAAAAGCGGAAATTTGATGGTGAGCAAATGCTTGCGGACCTTCACTGTTTACAATTAGTAGCATGAGGTTGGCATTCTGAAACTTCTATTCATGACACGGAGAAGCTGGCACCAGCGGCGTACATTAGGCCTCGAGCCTCATCGGGAGCATCTCGCCGGCCTCCAACTTATGATAGACCGAACGAAGGAATGTCAGCGCATGACGCTAAGAGATGTGGGAGGGTTCGTCATCATAAGGTACTTGGAGATCCATAGTGCATGCCATATTAAATTAACAGTTTCTGTAACTGGTAGCGCAGCGTTATCCTTTACTTACAGTATCTACAAAAGTATGTACTTTCAGGTAGACGATTCTCTTTACTAGTCATATAAATTCTTTTTGGGTCAATAGAATAATGCGACAAGCCTTGTCATCATCACCTTTTCAAGAGGGAGTCGCCGCCAACTTCCGCTTCCATCCTACTTTTATAGTGGAGGTACTTATATCCTTCACTGTAAGTAGTATGTGAATTATTTTTTTGTCTTAACTTATTTACATTCAAGTACTGAAGATCAAAACCTATTACAACACTTATTTCAATGCACAACAAAAAGTATCAACCACTCGCATTGCAAGGGATTGGCGCGTAGGAGGGGCGACTCCTGGAGGATCAGCGGGACAGGTGAAACACCCTGCGAGCGAAGCGAGAGCCGTAGCGAAGGACGGCTTTTGCGAGTAAAAGCGTAGCGTTAGGAGCACATCTTTGCACTAGGGGTGTGGTTCACCGCCCGCCCTCAGGAAAGCGTCCCCTTCGTAGCGCCAATCCCCCCCTACCCCTTTGCCCTCGACATCACTCTGTGTTTTACTTATTTAATCAAAACAAAGAAAAATCCGCCACGAGAAGTTAGCTTCCCATGACGGATCCTTTTATTATATAGCCAACTGACTAATCTCTTTAGCGAAAACATCTTGCGCTTTAGAAATATCCACTTCACGTCCCATTTCGCTCAACGTCTCTCCAATTTGCATAACAGCTTTCTCCAACATATCCGCCGTAGTATTCCCCATATGTCCGATACGGAATGCCTTCCCTGCTAAATGAGCGAGTGAGCCGGATAGAACCGTCCCCTTCTCCGCCATTGCCGCACGGAACTTTGCGTCATCGATACCTTCAGGATACAAAATGCAGCTCAACGTCGGTGCTGCTACTTCTTCTGAAGCGATGGCCTTCATTCCGTAGACTGCTAGACTTTGTCGTACAGCGCGACCGAACGCTTTATGTCGTGCAATGCGTGCATCAATTCCCTCTTCCAATACGATACGCAATCCTTCTTCTAACCCATAGATTAAATTGACTGCAGGCGTTGCGAAGTATTTCGATGGATCATGCATGACAGGTAGCCAATTATAAATATCGCAGTAGTATGCTTGTACACGTTCCATAGCGGCGCGTGCATCCAAAGCTTTTTGATTGAATGCGACCAATGCAATGCCCGGTGGCACACCAATAGCTTTCTGCGATCCAGTCAGTACGATATCAATCGTGTTACCTGCTCCGCCATATTCTTTACTCATATCTTCGTCCATCGCAGTCGTTGCACAAACACCGTCTACAATAACAAGAGCGTCGTGCTTCTTGATGACAGGTACAACAGCTTCCAAATCAATTTTCACACCTGTCGAAGTGTCCGCATGTGTCACAGTAACAGCTTTATATTTGCCTTCAGATAACTTTTTATCGATCTCTTCAGGAGATACTTGCTGCCCCCATTCAGATTGCAATACATCAACTTGAATTCCAAACGCTTGTCCCAGTTTGATGAAACGATCTCCAAAGTATCCTTGGCTGACGACGAGAATTTTTTCACCTTCCGCCACCGTATTGACAATTGCCATTTCCATTCCGATCGTTCCGGAACCGGCAACTACAAATACTTCTCCATCTGTGTTGAATATTTCTCTTGTCTGATCAATAGTATGTTTATAGATTTTCACGAAACGCGGATCAGTATGTGACCACGTTTCATTTGCCATCGCATCATAAATAGAATCTACTACTGGAGTCGGTCCAGGAATTAACAACATTTCTTTATTTCTCATCATATTATTCCTCCTCTAAATGAAGTTCGTCGCCTTAATACTATACAAACTATCAAAATTTTTCAAATAAAAGAAAAAGAGGGAATTGGATATACACCCAATTCCCTCCCACTTTTCACTTCATCTACTGGAAGATGTTGTGACCCCGTTATCATATTAATACCCCTTTGCTTCAACGAATGAGACTTTCTCCCAAAAGTCACATTCGGTAAACCATTCGTACAATTAGAACTGTGCTGTTTCAGTTGAACCAGACATAGCAGTTGTTGAAGATTGTCCTTCAGAGATAACCTGTGTAACTTCGTCAAAGTAACCTGTTCCAACTTCACGTTGGTGACGAGTAGCAGTATATCCTTTTACTTCGTTTTCAAACTCAGCTTGCTGAAGCTCTGAGTAAGCAGCCATTCCGCGAGTTTTGTAACCGTGAGCCAATTCGAACATGCTGTGGTTTAGTGAGTGGAAACCAGCAAGTGTTACGAACTGGAACTTGTAACCCATCTTACCAAGTTCAACCTGGTACTTCGCGATTGTTTCTTGATCAAGATTCGCTTTCCAGTTGAATGATGGTGAACAGTTATACGCAAGCATTTTTTCAGGGAATTTCGCGTGAATTGCATCAGCGAATTCTTGAGCTTCTTCAAGTGATGGGTGAGAAGTTTCACACCAAACTAGGTCAGCGTATTCAGCATAAGCAAGTCCGCGTGCGATTGCTTGTTTGATACCTGGAGTAGTTTTGAAGAATCCTTCGTTCGTGCGCTCTCCAGTGATGAATGGAGCGTCGATTGGATCGATGTCGCTAGTTACCATGTCAGCAGCGTCAGCGTCAGTACGAGCGATGATTACTGTATCAACACCAAGTACGTCAGCAGCTAGACGTGCAGCTGTTAGGTTACGAACTGCGTTTTGAGTTGGTAGAAGTACTTTACCACCCAAGTGTCCACATTTCTTTTCTGATGCTAATTGGTCTTCCAAGTGAACACCAGCAGCTCCAGCTTCGATCATGCCCTTCATTAGTTCGAACACGTTCAATGGACCACCGAAACCAGCTTCCATGTCAGCAACGATTGGAGCGAACCAGTTAAATCCGTCTTCACGGCCTTCTGCATGGTCGATCTGGTCAGCACGTTGAAGTGCTTGGTTGATGCGCTTAACAACTGCAGGTACAGAGTTTGCTGGATATAAACTTTGGTCAGGATACATTTGTCCTGCAAGGTTTGCATCAGCAGCAACTTGCCATCCGCTTAGGTAGATTGCTTGTAGACCAGCTTTAACTTGTTGAACTGCTTGGTTACCCGTTAGTGCACCTAGTGCATTAATGAAATCTTCTTCATGAAGAGATTCCCAAAGGCGAGCAGCACCCTTTTCAGCTAGTGTATTTTGAATTAGAAGTGAACCTCTTAGTTTAACTACATCCTCAGCAGAGTAGTTACGTTTGATTCCTTTCCAACGGCTATCCTCGGCCCAGCTTTTCTCTAATTGTGCAATTTGTTCTTGTCTAGTTGACATTATAACTTCACACCTTCCAGGTTTTTCGACTGGTAACTGTTATAGTCTGTTTCATAACAGCTTCCTTCGTTAGTCATTACTATATAACAGTGCGTCGGAATTGTCAGTTCATTTCGACAAAAAGGCTTTTTTCATGGATGAAAGAATGGTAGAATGGATGAAAGGGCATACATTGGAAATTAACTATATAAAAAGGGGTTTATATGAAAAACATGTCAAATACCGCTATCCCAAAAAATATTCTTAATCAATACGCTGCTTTATTAGAGGACTGGGTGCCAAAAGACGCCTCTATAGCGATCGCGGTTTCTGATCACTATATCTACTACGTTCCGGGCATGCATGATATTCATTTAAAAGAAGGTCAGCACATCCAAACAGGCAGTATTGCTGAAATCACCATCAAAGAACAACGCAAAGTTGAAGTCGTTATGGACAACACTCTTTATGGTACATCGTACTTCGGTATTGGTTATCCTATTGATGTACAAGGCGATAAAGGAGCATTAATCATTATTCTACCGCCTAACTTCCATGTACTAAAGAAAGATCAGTTACAGTTCTTAACAGGCAAGAAAGATGATGAGTGGTTCCCTATTCCTTTAGATCAAGTTAGTTATATAGAGAGTTTGCATAAGAAGACGTGGTTTTACACTGCAGGTGAAAGTTATAATATCAGTTTTACGTTGAAGGATTTGCATCTTCGTTTGCCTAGGTGTTTTTTGAGGATTCATCGATCATATATTATTAATATGAATTGTATAGAGAAGATTTCGCGGGACTTTTCTTCAAATCTTGTGATTAAGCTGATAGATGGGACGGAGTTGCCGGTTAGTCAGACATATTTGAATGAGGTTCGTGCGCTTTTAGGGTTTTAATTTTAGTTAGTTTAAATAATAAAGAGTGAGTGGGATGGCACCGTTGATCGACGTTCCAGGCGGACGCTTTCCCGAGGGCGTGGCTTGAGCCTCCTCGTACGCTTCGCTTCCTGCGGGGTCTCAAGGCGCACGCTAATCCTCCGGGAGTCGCCGCCTTGCACTTACGATCAACTAGTGTATTCTTCTATGGATAGAAAATTCTTCAAAAAGAAACTAAAGACCAATCCTATTATTGTGGGATTGGTCTTCAGTCAGGGCATATGATTCATTCATATGCTTTTTTATTTGGTCTTTTTTATAGCTGCAGTAAATTGTTTTGTGCCTTTCATTGCTTCTTCATATAAAGAAGTAGAAAGTTTTTCTGTTTTGGCGCATGTTTCTTTCCAGTCTGTAGCCAGAGATTCGAAGGCTTTGGAGAAGTGGTTGTTTGCTTTATGCATTTCGCCAATTGGAATGGATACTTCCGTTAGGTCTGCTAGTTTCATGAAGTCTGTTACTTTGTGGTGGTAGCAGACAGCGATGATAGGTGTTGATGTACATGTCGCCAAAATCAGTGAGTGTAGTCTTGTACCAATTAATATGTCTTGTTCAGCAGTAATTTCTAATAAATCTTTCGGTAAAAGATTGTGATCGATAATGGTTGTTTGTTCCGCTTTTTTCATTAGAGCCTGAATATCTTTTGTTACATCGGCATCCTGAGGGAATTTGGTAGCAAAGAATGTGATTTCGACGGGTTGCTGCGCTGCTAATTCGTCTAAATTTCTCGCCATTCCTTCTATATACTGTTGGTAAATTTCCTCTTTACTCTCCGGCCAGTAGCCCGCGTGGTAATATGGGACAGCGGTTACGCCAATTTTCAATGGCTTGTCTGATATTACTTTGCGTTGTTGTTTTAGGGAAAATGCTGGATCTCCTATTACTTCAACAAACTTTTTCACACCAATCGATTTCAGTAGTTCTGCTGATTCAGGATCCCTTACTGAAATACTGTTTGCGTGTTTGCTCATATAACGAATAAACCATTTACCTAATTCGCTATTGAGTGGTCCTGCTCCACAGCCGTACACAACATAAGGAACGCCAGAGTTTTTTGCCATCATCGCATAAGAACCGTATAACGGGGCTTCTGTTTTATACAGATCCATCAGAATACCGCCACCACCGATAATGAGTAAGTCAAATGTTTTCACGATCTTTTTATTTTTAAGATACGTTGCGCCAAACGTTTTCACTGAGCTTCCTTTTCTATAATACAAAGGTGCGCTCATCACTTGATAGCGCTTTGCTGTTTGCTCAGGATTATTGCTGAATACGGTAATCACATCACTCTGTACGTTAAAAGTAGATGTGACTTGAGATATAATGCTTAATAAAATGGCTTCATCGCCATTGTTGTCGTTTCCATAGTTTCCTACTATTCCTATTTTCAATTTCAACCATCCTCTACAGGTCATTTGTTTCAAGTATAGCAGAGTAGACTTTTTTATTGTATTTAAAAGACAAGGAAGCCTTTCAATCCGCTGACATGCAACGATTGAAAGGCTTCTATAATTACTTCGCTATACTTCTATAGAGGAACGCACTGAATTGTGCACGGTTGACCGGTTGGCCAGGCATAAACTCGCCTTTTTCATTTCCTGTTGTAATTCCGTGATTGGCTAGAATATGAATCTGCTTGTATGCACCGTGTTGCGGAGATACGTCAATGAATTTCTGCGCAGACTCTCCTTCTAAATTATAAGCTTTCACTAAAATCATAGCCATTTGTGAACGAGTCAGTTGTCCAGTAGGATTAAACGTCCCATCGGAATGACCGCCTACAATATTGGCATTCGCAATCGCACTGATTTCATTGTAATAACGATGTGTTTTGGGGACATCGCTGAACTCTCTACGCGCTTGTTCAACGGGTGGTAAATTGAAAGCTCGACTTAAAATGACTGCCGCATGCTCTCTTGATAACGTATTACCAGGGTTGAATGTCCCGTCCGTGTCTCCATTAATTATACCGCGATCGCGTAAGAAGTAGATTTCAGTTGCGTACGCATAAGACAATGGCACATCTTTAAATAACTCAGTACTTGGATTTTCCACAATCGGTGGTACAGGTGTCGGTGGGTCAATGACAGGCGGAGCTTCAGTTGACTTCACTTCAACGGGTACAGAAATCACTTTCTTACCGAGAGTCGCTTGAACTTGTCCTTTTCCAGCTTTTATTGCCGCAAATGTTCCAGATGTAGTGATCGAACCAATATTCCCTGCAACACTCCACGTTAATTGCTCTGGCTGATAAATGATCGGTTGACCAGATGCATCTGTCGGAGTAGCTGTAAATGTGATTTTCTCGTTCGGCTTGACGCTTGTCGCCGAAGCTTTCACGTCAAGTCTCGCTGGCTGATCAACAACCGTAATCGGGAAGGATTGTTCAGCTACTCCATAGTTGACGCTTATGCGGTCTACTCCTGGTTGAACTGCTTTATACTTCAGACCCGTTCCTTCAACAGTTCCCTTTGCAGAGGTTGTTTTCAACTGGGAAGGATTCGGTACTATCGGGTTATAATATGCATCCAATACATGATTAATTTTCAAATCAGCAGTTGCGCCTACTAACATTTCTCCCATTTGAGGGCGAGATACACTTACATAGGCCGGTTGCCCTGTTGGTGCGGTACTTACCGCTTCAAGAATAGCTGAAGTGCTACGTTGAGCGGAATTGGATGTACGATTAGCCAATACTACTTGGTTACTACCATAATTGCGAATTCCCATCGTAGTGGACCCGCCACCATCAAAGTTCAACGCACGATCATAACCTTGTGACACTAAATAATCGGCGAATTGCGTTAAAGACATGCCGTTACTGTATCCAGCTCTCGAATCAACCGTCACCATTTGAACTTGCTTCTTGTCTTTACTAATAGCAATAGCAGTTCTTGCTGTCTTCGCTGTAGCACGCGGATTATTTGTATCCATTGTAATATGACGCTTTCCGTCTTTAACAAGCATCGGACCACTCGCCATCATGAATTCGGAGTCTTTCCATTTATCGTCAATTGATAGTTTCAATGAAAGAGAATCTCCTACAGTCACTGATTTAAAGCGCTCCAAACCTTTTTTGCCGTGAATCGAAACAACAAAGCCATTCTTTGGAATCGTGACAGGGTTCTTATCTCCATAGCCACGTACCTTCACAACGTTACCTTGCACTTGCTGACCATAATGTGTAGACGTAATCGGTTCATTCGTTTCAACGACCAATTCAATGCCGAATTCATTCGAACCTGTCGTGTTTTTCACATGCTGCGGTGTGAAGATCATCGTTTCATCGGCTTGTCGTTCACGGTTAAGACCTGTCATTTGAAAAACACTGCCATGAACGCCGACTTCGACTCCTAAATTAAAGTAATCAATTTCCGAAAGACCGTCTTTCGTCACGCCAAATGCAATCGGCTGGCTGACATAGTAAGAGTTCGAACTCGAGATGACACCACCGTTTACAATTTCATTGCCTTCAGATAGCAAATACATTGGCACGCCAGTTTTCATATCGAAGAAAGAAGTATTTACTGCACCGACTACTCTATGCCTTTCTTTTGAATCGCGATTCGCCAAAGTTAATGTAGGGGCTGTCCTCGAAATAGGCGAAGGAAGTCCCACCTTCAATTTCGTGAACGGATCACTTAAATCAACGCCAATGTGATTGACGTGACTGCTTGCTGAATATGTATAGTGAGAATAAGTAACACCAGAAGACACGGGGTAACTAGAAACGACCTTTGTGCTGGCTGCCGCTGAGAATGGCAACGAGATTAGCATAGCTGCCGACATAGCGGTAATGACTACATTCCGCTTCGTGCGAGACAGCAAAGTATTTTGTCCGATAACACAACTCCACCTTTTCTACTCTTTATCAATCTCTAGTCTATCAAATAATGCCTACGTTTTCATGCACCGTTTGGACGAAAAAGGTAGAAAGAAAGGGGGAATTTGCAAATTAATGATGACTTTTGGTAAATTCGTTTGGTGTCTATGAGCGGTTGCAAGGCGCGATAGAGCGATTAACACAAGTCTATGAGCGGCCATCCACCAGTATAGAACGGTTACGCCATTTCTATGAGCGGTCACCGGACAACATAGAGCGCTCAACGTGATTCTATGATCACCACACCCTTCTAGTCTTTAATTAAAGCCTCCATAAATGAAACGCAAAGCAACAACTCCCCCCAATTACTCAACCCAAAAGAAAAAACCTACAAATGGATTACCCATTCGTAGGTTTTGATATTTCCTGCTGATGCTTACTAAACGCAACAAACGCGCCAAGCAAGATAAAGTAAAACAACGTATACATCTTCAGTTCCCAAATATTATAATACATTCCAGAAACACCGGTCGAGAACCACAGTGCAATCATAAACACACCGAAATTCGTATGGCGTGATTTCCAGAAGAACCACAGCATGCTAAGCAAGAAGACCGCGAAAATCAATACGCCAATCACACCAGTCTCCGCAATCACTTGAATATACTGGTTATCGGAATAGAAGTACTTCCCACCGTAGATATCCGAGCTAATACCATAGTGATCATAAATCGGTGAACCATAAGATAACGTGGCGGAACCCCCGAACGATCCAAATCCTGTACCTGTTATAGGGTGATCTCCGAAGATCTCAAATCCTTTACGGATATAGTAGAAACGTCCACTCTCTGTCATGAGTGCCAAGTTCTTTTCATCAAATGTTTCTCCGAAGCGCCCACCGATACTTCCCGCACCACTTGGCTTCTCGTCTACTGTCACACCGAGCTCTGTAATATATTGAACAGCCAAGTTTACTGGATAATAAATTAAAATAATAGATGCAACTCCGGCAATTACTAGTCGTTTCAATAGATACCATTTTCTCGTCATGAGAATGAATACGACGCCAAACATAATTGCCGAAATCCAAGTCCCCCTTGAATAGGTAAGAACTAGAATACCAAAGAACAATACGAGTAATACACGGAATGTCCATTTGTATTTAGTCTGCTGATAAACGTGTTGTAAATAGACAACCGCAATGAGTCCGAAGAATAAGGATAATGCCAAAGAGTTCGGATTGCCTGTCAGTCCGTAAATACGCACAGCGTTTGTTGCAGATAAAACTTTATACTTCCACTCTTCCGGTAGCAGCAACTGACGCAATGACAACTTTTCTACTAAGCCATGAAGCGACATCACAATGTTCAACCAGACCGTCACCCATGCAAGCTGCTGTAACCATTTGTTCGTCAGTGTCATTCTTGAAATCGTATAGTAAAGCAAATACATAATCAAAAACGTACGAACTTGGAAAATGATAGATGTTGGTGTGACATCATGTAAGAATCCTATAATTGAGCCGAATAAAATAAAAGCAAAATAAGACCACTCAAACCATTTGAATGTAAATAGAGAACGAATATTATGTCGGTAGTGGAACAATGTCCATGCGAATACGACAAAGATTACTAAATCCCCTATTAACTTTAGGCCACTGTTCACTTCCAGCAAAAAAGGTCGGATATTAACATAGATGACCAGGAACAGAATACTCTGCTGTGGTTTAATAATCGAAAATAAGACAAAAAATAAGGTCGTGCCGAGCAATGCTATTTTTGAAGGCAGCAATAATGCAATGAGCATCACAGCTACTGCAACCAATATTGTACTTGTGGATTGTTCTTCCAATCGCTGTTTCCATATATTCATTAGTCTATAAAACCCTTTCTACGCTTGCTAGTTCCTTGTTGCATTATATCACTATCTAGGACGGAATAGTGAAAGCATTCGTTGCATCTTTTCGAATAATTATAGATTGTCGCTTATTGCCATATTTAGCATTTTATATCGAGATGGTATATTACATACTTTATTCCATATTTCTGCAGCTATCTGTCTATATACTTCTGTCACTTTATAGAAGTCTAGTGTAATAATAGTCTATTAATATACCAAATGATACTTACCAATGATAGTACTTTCTGCTACAATAGTAGGAGATTTATATAGGAGGTTTTGATTTGAAACGTTTGATAACATTACTGACACTATTGCTCTTGGTAGCTTCTCCTGTCTTCACACCGGTAGCGAGTGCAAATGACTTCTCAGGTCATCAGATGCAGCAAGAGCTGACATTTTGGGTAGATAAAGGCGTAATCCAAAAGGACGCAAAAGGGAATGTCTATCCCAATCGAGCGGTTACACGAGGGGAATTCGCTTCTTATCTCGCACGTTCATTGGAATTACCTACTTCGACACGCTATACATTTAATGACTTGAAAGTAAACCACTCCCGTACAATTGAGATTCAAAATGCTGCAGGTGCTGGAATTTTAGCTGGGTATCCTGACGGTTCATTCAAAGCGAATCAACAGATTACACGTCAACAAATGGCAGGAATGATTTTTAAGGCATTTCGTTTCCTAGAAATTCCAATCAAATCCACTACGGTTCAATTTAAAGACAGCAAGAAAATTTCATCAAACTTCGTACCCGCTGTATCCGCAGCTTCTTCATTGAATATCATACGAGGTGATCAAGGATATTTCAAACCAACAAGTAATGCAACGATTGCACATGCTTCTGCATTTCTATTCCGGATGTTCGCAGTCGCTGATGGAAAAGGTAGTACTCGCCCTCCTACAAACGTTGGCGGTACAGAAAATCCTAAAGTGCATAAAGTTAGTTCAATTTCCAATAGTCAACTGAATGTCACGGATGAGTCGTACATTACATTTGAAGATGCGCTAGCAGCGTATAACGCTTCTTCGATCGTTCAGACGATTTCTGTTAATAATAAAATTATCAAAATGAAGTCAGGTCAGGCGTTTGCTTCAGAAAACCCTAAGCAGTATACGTCATTATATAGCGATACTTCATTAAAAAACGAAGTCACATATGTCCAGAAAGGTTATGAACTGGATTATGTAGGCAGTAGCCCGGAACGTGTAGTAGTAGAAGTAGGCGGCTATACATATTATGCGAAACACGCAGAAATCGACCTAATTCCTTCTCAACTATCTACAGGCGCAAGTCAGTATAAAGTAACGAATGACGGCTTACTCATTCACCAACCTTATTATCGTACATACGATTCTAAAACAAAACAATATAAAGGGAGTTACGCAGAGTATACAGTCGGTCCTGCTTCTCCGACAATGAAAAAAGGACAAACGTATACGAGTAACGATGGTGTCCACTTTACAGAATTAAACGGTGCAGCAACCATTACGTATTATCCGTACTTCCAATTCCAATCGGTACGCCAGCCTTCCACTTACACTGGACAGGAACTGGATCGTTTCATCTCCAATGCATTACTTGCTAGACAAAAAACAGGTATTGCCCGCTATAAAAACGCTATGTCGAAGTCGAAGCTAATTGGACTTGGAACGTATGTGAAACAGATGGAGAAAAAGCATAACGTCAATGCAATGTTCATATTAGCGACAGCGATTCATGAAAGTGATTACGGGATGAGCGGCAATGCACAGCAGAAAAATAATATTTTCGGTATCCGCGTATTCGACTCTTCACCTGATAAAGGCGAAGTCTATGGTAATCCAACAAGAAGTGTCGATGCATTCATTACTCGCTACATTAACTTAAACTATGCGAATCCACTTGGTGCTTATGCCAATGGCGCAGCTCCCGGCAACAAGGCAGTCGGCTTTAATATGAAGTATGCATCCGATCCTTTCTGGGGAAGTAAGATCGCAGGTCACATGTGGCGCATCGATCAGTTCCTAGGCAGCAAAGACGCGAACCAAGCACAATTGGCTGTGATTTCGTATACAGGCAATACAGCAGTTAATATCCGCACAAGTCCAGATGCAGCGAATAAGAATAATATTCTATTCTCTTATAAGCCTAAGCATCCAGGTAATCTAGCAGCATTCGGCTATCCACTAGTTGTGACAGATCGTACAACCGGTGCAGACGGCTTTGTTTGGTACAAAGTACGCATGGACATCAACCCAGGTGCACAAATCAACGAACCATACGGCTGGATCCGTTCCGATTTAGCTACACTTGTAAATTAACCAATCAACGAAACCACCATCTCGCAGTTTAGAAGATGGTGGTTTTTCATTTGGAGAGTGATTGCAATGGGAATGGCGGTGCTAATCAACGGTGCCTTCCCCTTTACTCTATTACTACACTAAAAACAAAACACCATCCCCTGAACTAAAGGAGATGGTGTTTGTTCATTATAATGCGTCGGTGTACTCTTTACCTGCTGGTAGCAAGTTAGACATATTGATTCGTTTCAAGCCTTCTTTAATCTTCGTAGTATACCCTTGCTTCGTACTATTCAAATAGCCCGCCTTCGACTTAATCATGCGCTCGAATACTTTGGCTTTTGATTGATCAATTTGTGACCATTTTTCATAAGAATGAATCAAGTCTTCCAACGTCAAATGGACATAATCCGTACCTGAAAACTGACCATTCGGTGCACGTTTATACCAGATGTCACCGTTAGAACGAGTCCAGTTCTTCTCTTCAAAGCGAATGGCTTTTTCAATTGCACTGGCATTTTCCAAATACACTGGATCATTGAACTCTTGGAATGCCAACAAGAGAATGTTCATGCCGCCAAGTAAATGGTTCATAGACGTATGGGTCTTCACTTGTGATTTTGCCGGGAAGTAATCCGGAATATAATAGGCAGTTGGAGACAAGAAGTTCACATTGCCTTTTCTATGCTGCTGTACGAGCAAGTTTGCATAGTTACGTAAACCGTCGTTGTAATCTTTATGATTGAATGCGCTACCGCCATTATAAAGGAATAATGCAATCTGTTCATTGAAACGCGTGTCAACGAATGGTGCTGTGAAGTTATATAAATTCTTCAAATACGTACTCGTAACTTCCGTTTCCCAATAAGGCTTGCTTCCTCTGAAAACAGCTAAGTTTGTAAAGGAGTTATGCAAAATATCTTCATAATAACGTTCTTTCGTTTGGTTGTATAACAACATGACACGATCTTCTTTTACCAAAAGTAAATTGCGTCCATATCCGCGACCCGAAGCTGGCATCGGTTCAATGGTAGTCGCCATCTTGTTGTAAGGACCTTCAGCTGTATACCATTTATTACGCTTTTTATAGTTGGTAATCGATTCCCGAAGCCATGCATCTAATCTTTCATTTGAAGAAAAAAGCTTCTTATCGGATGAAAGAATCCATTGATCCACTACATCATACCCTCTAGAGTTCAACTCATATATCGATACTCGGGTATCGCCCATCAGAATATTACTGTAAGATTCCTTCTCATCCTGCAATTCACGTGTATGGCTAACTGCGCCATTATTATACTTCAGCTCGAGTTCACGTGAACGATATGTTTTCGAAATCATTTGCTGACCTGTTCCCTGCTGTGAAATGGTTTCAAGGACACCTACAGGAGAAGTTGCAATATCAAAGCCAAATGTATCATCCACATCTTTTTTCATAGGATATTTGTCAAATCGTTCTATTTTATTCGTTTTAATATTCCCATCAATTCGTACCAAATCGACGCGAATCGGCAGTCGATCCGGATTTCTCAACTCAACAAATGTAAAGTAGTCGCCATTTGGCAACTCACGTTTTGTTACAGTAACTCTTGTGCTTTTTCTCTCACTGACACCATAGACATAGATATGATCCGTCGCATGTCCGTGTGCTTTCACTCGCTTGGCCGCTAAAGACAAGTAGTGATTGGAACGCAAGTATGTTTGTCCCTCTTGTGTCAGTGGAACTTCCGTAATAAATTGATTAAATCGAATAGGATCGAATTTGCCCATTGTCTGTGTTTTATTGAAAACAATTGGTTGCTGTTTTTCGAGCAATCCTGCTTGAATCATTGCTCTATGTAGAAATACAGCGAATGAACCACGGTTAACAGGGAGTTTCGGAGCAAATGACCCGTCCTCTTTACCTGTTGTAATACCGTGTTGCATAAGTACTTTTACGCCGTATCTGTGAGATTCACTTATTTTATTCTCATCCGTAAAGCGTACTGTTTCACCTGTATCTTTTAATTTGAAAGCATTGACTAACACACTCGCCATTTGTTCACGTGTTAATTCATCGCTTACACCGAAGTTGCCATCGGGTTTTCCTTTAAATATGCCTGCTTCATAAGTAGACATTGCACCACGCAAGTTGGAAGATTTTGCGCTGACATCCTTAAAGATCGGACGGTAGGAAGCCTCGGGTAATTCCAAAGCGACGGTCAGCAAGTTTGCCGCCTGTCCACGTTTAATACTGATTCCTGGACGAAACTGTAAATCTTGGTATCCGTTAATAATTCCTTCTTCCACTAGTTGTGTTACTTCATCCTTTGCCCAGAAATCATTACTTACGTCAGAGAAACGCTGGTTTACCGTTTCTGCTTTCGCGCTTACTGGCAGTACAATGAGGCAAATTAACGTCGCGATAAGAAAAGAATTAAAAATGGCGAATACATTCTTTTTTGAAGCGCATAACATCTTTGAAATCAACTCCACTCTGTGTTTTATCACTTTAGTATGTAGTTACCTTCGACAATTATAGCATAACCCCTATTTCATTTGGTCTTCCATTGTAAATGAAGAAGGTTCCATGCTTTATAGCGGTAACATGCCTTAGGCCAGTATAATTTCTCGTAACCGCACCGTACAGACGGAGAATAACAGAAAAGGTTTCAAACTATTAAATATAAATTTATTACTATTTCGACAAGTTTTCGTAAAAAGAAAACGGTTCACGCTAAATAAGCGATGAACCGTTTTAGGTTATGCATGTTTTTGTTCGTATTCTGTAATTTTATCTTCATATTGGAATGTCAGAGAAATTTCATCCCAACCGTTCAACAACATCTTTTTGTAGTATGGATCCACGTCAAAACTGTACACAGAGCCGTCTTCACCTGCTACAGTTTGATCTTCTAGGCTCACTGTCAGTTTATACGGAGCTTCTTGGCCTTTACGCAAAAACTCTTCAATTTCTGCTACAGATAGCTTAATAGGCAAGATTCCATTCTTGAAACAGTTACTATGGAAGATATCTGCGAAGCTTGGTGCAATCACTACACGGAATCCATAATCTAAAATTGCCCATGGTGCGTGTTCACGTGATGATCCACAACCAAAGTTTTCATGTGCAACCAAGATAGTCGAACCGTCATAACGAGGGTCATTCAATACGAACTCTTCATTTTTCGTACCATCTGCATTAAAACGCCAGTGGTAAAATAGATATTTTCCGAATCCAGTACGTTCAATACGCTTCAAGAATTCTTTGGAAATAATCTGATCTGTATCTACGTTATTTTTATCTAATGGAGTGAGTACACTCTCTATTTTATTAATTGGTTCCATGTAAATACCCTCCTCAATTTTGCACAGTTGCTTCAACTTTACGAACATCTACGAAATGTCCGTGTAGAGCAGCTGCTGCAGCCATGGACGGGCTGACTAGATGTGTACGTGAGCCTGCACCTTGGCGTCCTTCAAAGTTACGGTTAGATGTAGATGCACAGCGTTCCCCAGCTGGTACTACGTCATCATTCATAGCTAGACACATACTGCATCCAGACTCTCTCCACTCAAAACCAGCTTCTATGAAAATCTTATCCAAACCAATATCTTCCGCCTGTTTCTTCACCGTACGTGAACCTGGCACGACAATCGCAGTCACTGTAGGATGAACGTGTTTACCTTTTACCACGTTCGCTGCAGCTTCCAAATCGCTTAGACGTGCATTCGTACATGAACCGATGAATGCGTGCTGAATTTCAATATCAGTCAACGCCATACCTTCCTCAAGTCCCATATACTCCATCGCATTACGAAGTGCTGATTTATCTGTTTCAGATGTATAATCTGCAGTTGTAGGTATAGTAGCTGAGATACCCGATCCCATCGATGGATTAGTACCCCACGTTACGAATGGTTCAATATCATCTGCATGGATTTCAAGTACTTGATCATATTCCGCACCTTCATCAGTATTCAATGCAAGCCAACGCTCTGCTGCTGCTTCGAACTCTTCACCTTGAGGTGCATAACGACGTCCGCGTAAATAATTAATTGTTGTTTCATCAGGTCCAATCAAACCTGCTTTTGCTCCCGCTTCAATGGACATATTGCAAATTGTCATACGTTCTTCCATTGTAAGTGCGCGAATCGCTTCTCCTGTATACTCGACGATATGTCCAGTTCCGACACCTATTCCAAACTTTGCAATGATTGCAAGAATGATATCTTTAGCTGTTACACCAAAACCAATTTTCCCTGTTACACGGATTTCCATAGTCTTTGGTTTACCTTGCCAAAGTGTCTGGGTAGATAACACGTGCTCTACTTCACTTGTCCCGATACCGAACGCTATAGCTCCGAATGCACCGTGTGTAGAAGTATGGCTGTCACCGCAAACAATTGTTTTTCCTGGCTGTGTCAATCCAAGCTCAGGACCGATTATATGCACGATACCTTGATCTGGATGCTGCATATCAGCCAATTGAACACCGAACTCTTCACAGTTCTTTTCAAGTGTAGTAATTTGTTTTTTAGCAATAGGATCGTTGATAATCGGCAAGTTTTTTGTCGGAACATTATGATCCATAGTTGCAAAGCAAAGATCTGGACGACGCACTTTACGGTTCGCTAGACGTAAACCTTCAAATGCTTGCGGTGATGTCACTTCATGAATCAAGTGAAGATCAATATATAATAGATCCGGTTTTCCCTCTTCTTCATACACAATATGCTGATCCCATATCTTCTCAATAATTGTTTTAGCCATAATTGTTTCCCCTTCCAAGCAATTGCCAATAGTAATATGCGGCGTGTGATTCAACTCGTCAATCTTTTCTCTAGCTATACATAAAGGGCGCACCAGTTTCGGTATGCCCTTTATGTGCATGTCGAGACTAAGACAGCGGTATTTTATTAAATATACGAGTACATGATACTATTGGAAACGAACTGAAGATCCAACTCGTCTACAATCTTATCTGTCCACTCTTTTGTCGTTAACGAACGTTGATCTTTACCAGCTAAATCTGCTGTGAAGTGACCTTCTTCAAATACTGTATTAACAGCCTTTTCAATTGCAGTTGCTTCCGTTTCCAATCCAAATGAATACTTTAGCATCATAGCAACTGAAAGAATAGTTGCTGCTGGATTTGCAATTCCCTGACCAGCTACATCGGGTGCTGAACCATGAACTGGCTCATACAAACCTAAACCGTCTGAACGCACACTCGCTGAAGGCAGTAATCCAAGTGACCCCGTAATAACAGATGCTTCATCACTTAAGATATCTCCAAACATATTTTCAGTAACGATTACATCAAAATGTGCTGGGTTCGTTATTAATTTCATTGCTGCAGAATCCACTAACTGATGCTCTACTTCTACATCTGGATACTGTGCTTTCTTCTCTTCTACAATCTTTCTCCAAAGCTTACTGGATTCAAGCACATTCGCTTTGTCCACAGAAGTTACTTTGCCTTTACGCAGGCGAGCCAACTCAAAACCTTTGTCGACAATACGTTCGATCTCCTTGCGCGTATATACAAGCGTATCAACAGCTGATTGATCTGTATGATGGCTCGGTTTACCGAAGTAAAGACCCCCAGTTAATTCCCGAACAATCATCATATCGACCTCTTTGATGATGTCTTCTTTTAAAGGAGAAGCCTGGATCAAAGAAGGTACAGCTGCAACAGGACGAAGGTTTGCAAATAGATCAAAATGTTTACGTATAGCAAGCAACCCTTTTTCCGGTCGTAATTCAGATGGATTCTGATCCCATTTAGGGCCACCCACTGCTCCTAGAAGAATGGCGTCGCTTGACTCACATAACTCAATTGTCTCTTTAGGAAGTGGGTTATTCTTTTCATCAATCGCCGCTCCACCGATTAGTCCATATTCTGTATGGAATGTATGGTTAAAACGTCTGCCGATCACTTCCAATACTCTGACTGCCTCTGCTACTACCTCGGGTCCTATGCCGTCACCGGGTAATACTGCTACTTTCTTTTCCATAGAACTTCTCCTCCTTGATCAATCTCGTATCACTCGATCGAATACTTTATCCCTTTGATGTATGTTGCTTATTTCAATAACTCTTCTTTCCGCAATTGTTCGCGAACTAGTTGACGATTGATAGCATTCAAATAAGCTTTTGCAGACGCTTCTAATACGTCTTGCGCTACGTCTCGGCCCGTAAGCTCGAGTCCGTTATGTCTTAAGTTGACTACTGCCTCTCCCAGTGCATCGCGGCCTTTACCGATCGATGTTACACGATAATCCAGAATGAGTACTTCACCTTTAATGGCTAATTCCAGTGCATTGAAGATCGATTCAACAGAACCTGCACCAGTAGTTGCCACAGTAACTGTTTCTCCGCTTGGCACAGTGGCTGTCACGGTAGCTGTCGGAATATTATTCGTTCCATATTGCACTTGAACATTATGCAATTCGTAAATCGGTGTATCGGTGTCGGACAATTGCTGGCCTGTGAATAAAACAAACAAATCATCTTCCGTGATTTCCTTTTTACGGTCTGCTAACTTTTTGAAGTCATCAAATGCCTCATTCAATTGGTGATCCGTCAGTTCAAACCCCATTGTAATAGCCCGATCTTTAAACGCGGCACGTCCGGAGTGTTTACCCAACGCTAACGGCATATCCGTTTCACCAATCAATTCAGGTGTGATGATTTCGTATGTCTCACGGTTTTTCAGCATGCCATCCTGGTGAATTCCAGATTCATGGGCGAATGCATTCTTTCCGACGACTGCTTTGTTTGGCTGGATGACTACCCCTGTCAATCGGCTAACAAGCTGACTAGCTTTTTTAATCTCTTTTAAGTTAATTCCGGTTTCCATGTTATAGAAGTCTTTACGGATATGCATAGCGACGGCAATTTCTTCTAATGCTGCATTGCCTGCACGCTCTCCAATACCATTAATCGTACATTCTACTTGATCGGCACCGTTCTCAACTGCTGCTATAGAGTTTGCAACAGCCATTCCAAGATCATCATGACAATGAGCTGAAAGCTTAACTTTTTCTATTCCCGTTACATTCTCTTTCAAGTACTTGAATAGAGCACCGTATTCTGCAGGAGTTGCATAGCCTACAGTGTCCGGAACATTAATCGTTGTCGCCCCTGCTTCAATTACTTTATTAATAATGCGTACAAGGAATTCCTTATCAGAACGGAATGCATCTTCCGCAGACCATTGAACGAGAGGGAAAAATTGTTTAGCATATTTAACCGTATCCGCTGCAATTTCGACTACCTGGTCTGGAGATTTCTTTAGCTTATACTCCATATGAATTGGTGATGTCGCCAAGAACACGTGAATATGTGGATTTACACCACCGCGTAATGCTTCCCATGATATATCAATGTCTTTCTTCATCGCCCTAGCAAGTCCTGTAACAGTTGAGTTTTTCACTGTATCAGCAATGCGTCGAACGGCTTCGAAATCACCTGGGGATGAAGCAGGAAATCCTGCTTCAATAACGGCTACCCCAAGCTTTTCAAGCTGACGAGCGATCTCCAATTTTTCTACTGTATTTAGATTAATACCCGCAGATTGCTCACCGTCGCGAAGAGTTGTATCGAAAATATCAATTTTTCTCACTCGCTACCACTTCTTCCTCTTTTGATTTAGCTCCTTCGTTGATGAATGGCATCATAGAACGAAGCTTCTGTCCAACTTCTTCGATTTGGTGCTTAGATTCTGCTTCTTCGATTGCATTGAACTTAGGACGTCCGTTTTCGTTTTCTTCGATCCATTCTTTTGCGAATTTACCTGATTGGATGTCAGTAAGAATATCTTTCATACGAGCTTTTGTGTCTGCATCGATTACACGTGGTCCAGAAACAAAGTCGCCCCACTCTGCAGTATCAGAGATTGAGTAACGCATTCCAGCCATTCCGCCTTCATACATCAAGTCAACGATTAGTTTCGTTTCGTGCAATGTTTCGAAATAAGCAAGTTCAGGCTGGTATCCAGCTTCTACTAGAGTTTCGAATCCAGCTTTAACTAGTGAAGTTAAGCCACCACATAGTACTGCTTGCTCTCCGAATAGATCCGTAACTGTCTCTTCTTCGAATGTTGTTTCCAAAACGCCACCACGAGCAGAACCGATACCTTTTGCATACGCAAGAGCAACGTCTTTAGCTTGGCCAGATACGTCTTGATACACTGCGAATAGTGCAGGTACTCCGCCGCCAGCTTCGAATGTTCTACGTACAAGATGTCCTGGTCCTTTTGGAGCTACTAGGAATACATCTACGTCAGCAGGTGGTTTGATTTCACCGAAGTGTACGTTGAAACCGTGAGCAAATACTAAAGATTTCCCTTTTGCAAGAGCTGGCTCAATCTCTGCTTCGTATACTGCTTTTTGGTTTTCATCTGGAAGTAGGATCATGATCAAGTCTGCTTTTTCAGAAGCTTCTTTAACAGATAGTGCTTCAAGTCCGTCTGATTTTGCTTGGTCGAATGATTTACCAGCACGAACACCTACTACTACGTTGAAGCCTGAATCTTTTAAGTTACGAGCGTGTGCGTGACCTTGTGAACCGTATCCGATAATTGCAACTGTTTTACCTTCTAATAGTCCTTCATTGATATCCTGGTTATAATACATTTTTGTCATTTTAATTTCCCCCTAAGTGTGTGTGTTTTACTGTTTTAAAATCGATAGCTGTGGTGCTTGAACCTTTTGCATATCGCGGGCAAAGCCGGTTGCGCCAGTTCGTGTTAATTCTTTAATGCCATATGGTCTCAGCAAATCGATAAATGCTTCGATTTTGTCTGGGTCACCCGTTACTTGGTACGTTACTACATTCTTTCCGGAGTCGACAATTGTCGGACGGAAAGGTTCAACGATGCTGTTCATCTCAGAGCGAATCTGTGGTGGTGAGATCACCTTTACAAGCGCCAACTCACGTAACACGATTGCTTTGTCTGTTATATCTTTCACTGTAATAACATCAATCTGCTTTTGCAGCTGTTTTACAAGTTGTTCGATTTTGTTTTCATCTTCTACGTGAACTTGGAATGTCATCTTGGATCTATTTGGTTGTTCAGTAGCACCTACTGTAATACTTTCAATATTGAATTGACGCTTCATCAGCAGTCCCGTTACACGGTTTAATACCCCGCTCTGATTAATTACTGTTACTGTAATAATTCGTTTCACTGAGGACTCACTCCAATCATGTCTTGTAATCCTTTACCTGGAGCAACCATCGGATAGACGTTTTCACGTTGTTTCACTCGGCAATCAATCAAGACCGGCTCATCAGATAATAGCGCTTCTGTAAATACTTTTTCCGCTTCTTCTAAATTGTGAATGCGATACCCTTTCAGGTCATATGCTTCCGCCAATTTAATGAAGTCTGGTTGTACTGGAACTAGTGACTGTGAGTAACGTTCTTCATAGAATGTCTCTTGCCACTGACGTACCATACCAAGTGCACCGTTATTCAAGATGATGACTTTCACCGGAATACGCATTTCCTGAAGAAGTGAAAGCTCTTGTGCTGTCATTTGGAAACCTGCGTCCCCAACCACTGCAATTACACGATCTTTCGGTCTTGCAAGTTGTGCGCCGATTGCTGCTGGGAAACCAAAGCCCATTGTTCCTAATCCACCTGACGTAACCCAGTTATCTGGATTATTGAAACGGTAATATTGAGCAGTCCACATTTGGTGCTGGCCAACATCTGTCGTGACGATCGCATCACCATTTGTAATCCGATGTATGATCTCAAGTGCTTGTTGTGGTAATAAAGCTTCCTCATCCGTTTGATACCAAAGCGGATATTTATCTGCTAAACCATTCAAATAACTTACCCACTCTACTGTGTCCGGTGATTTGAAGTCTGCTTTTAGCAATGCTGTTAACGCTTCTTTCGCATCAGATACAATTGGAATTTCGGTCACTACGTTTTTACCAATTTCAGCTGGATCGATGTCTACATGAATGACTCGTGCATTCGGCAAGAATGCATCCAAGTTTCCTGTTAGACGGTCATCAAAACGTGCACCCACATTGAGCAATAAATCACATTCGCTAAGTGCATAGTTGGCAGTTGCCGTTCCGTGCATTCCAGCCATTCCGTAGAATAACTCATGTTCTCCATGAATTGTACCCAAGCCGAGTAATGTATTAACGACCGGAATACGATGCGTTTCGACAAGTTTCTTCAGCTCGGCCGTTCCGCCTGCATGAAGTACACCTGCGCCTGCAAGGATCATCGGCTTTTTCGCTTCCGAGATAGCCTTTGAAGCTTTTTGAATTTGCAGATAATTCGGTGTAGTAGTTGGCTGATAACCAGGCAAATTCACTTCTTTATCTTCTTTTTCTACAGGTACAAAGAGATCTGTTGCGATATTTTTCGGTACGTCGACTACGACTGGTCCTGGTCTTCCGGTAGAGGCAATGTGGAATGCTTCACGCATAATACGTGGAATGTCAGCAACACTTTGCACTTGATAGTTATGTTTTGTAATAGGTTGAGTGATTCCAATGATATCCGCTTCCTGGAATGCATCCGATCCAATAACTGTACTTGCTACTTGGCCTGTAATAACTACTAATGGAAGAGAGTCCATCATGGCATCTGTAATACCCGTTACTAAGTTCGTTGCGCCAGGGCCTGATGTGGCAATGACTACCCCAGTTTTTCCAGATACCCTTGCATATCCTTCAGCTGCGTGGATTGCACCTTGTTCGTGACGTGCTAATACGTGTGGGATCGGGTCATTATATAGCGCATCATAAATTGGGAGAACTGCTCCTCCAGGATATCCAAAGATTATTTCCACGTTCTGTTCTTTAAGCGATTGAATCAAGATGGCAGAACCATCTGTAGGTTTATTTACGGCTTGTTCCTTTGGCATAGTAGATGCAGTCTGTTTTTCTTGTACTTCAGCACTCATACTGAACTCCTCCTTACAATTTTCAACTATATATTGGCCAGTGACTTTTTTCTCTAAAAAAAAGCCTTTTCATCCCACGCAAAGAATCTGATCTCTTTACATAGGGATGAAAAAGCTTTCATGGTACCACCCTAGTTCGTGACAATTGTCACCTTATGAAAAAGTAAGCCTAAGCTATACCTTTTCATTGTTAACGAGCCCGAATATCGAGCCCGGGATTGCCTAGTCGGTATACCTTTAAGCAATCCACTCCGAGGGGATGTCGCAAATAGTTGTATTGCCGGCTCGCAGCACCGCCGGCTCTCTGTGAATACAGTTTCTATCTACTTTAACCTCATCAACGTTTTATATATTAAATTTTCATGACTCCACCTGTACTAGCTGAAGTGACGAGATGGGCATATCTTGCAAGATAGCCTTTTTTGATTTTAAGTTCAAATGGTTTTAGTGCATTTCGTCGCTCTGCAAGAACTTCATCAGATACTACCAATTCAATCGTACGGTTGGTTAGATCAATTTCGATAATATCTCCATTCTCTACAAGTGCAATCGGTCCGCCAGATGCAGCTTCTGGTGATATGTGTCCAATAGAGATACCGCGGGATGCTCCTGAGAAACGACCATCGGTAATTAAAGCAACTTCCTTACCAAGCCCTTTACCCATGATTGCAGAAGTTGGGGCCAACATTTCTGGCATTCCCGGTCCACCTTTAGGGCCTTCATATCGAATGACGACTACATGGCCTGCTTTTACTGTGTCATTATCAATATTTTCTTGAGCTTCTTCTTGTGAATTAAAGACAATTGCTTCTCCTCTGAATTCCTTGATAGAAGGATCAACTGCTCCCACTTTAATAACGGAACCTTCAGGAGCGATGTTACCAAATAGAATGGACAGGCCACCTACTGGACTATGTGGATTATCTTTCGTTCGAATGACATCTGTATTTGTGATTTCATATCCAGCGACATCTTCTTCAATTGTCTTGCCAGTAATCGTCTTACGATTATTATGCATCGCTCCATCAATTTTACATAATTCATTGATAATTGCGCTGACACCACCAGCTTGTTGAACATCATCCATTGAATAATCGGATGCTGGCATGATTTTCGATAAGTACGGTACTCGTTTAGCTACATCGTTAACATCTTCAATATTGTAATCAATTTCCGCTTCGTGAGCGATAGCTAATGTATGGAGAACTGTATTTGTCGAACCTCCCATTGCCATATCAAGTGCAAATGCATCGTCGATTGTTTCTTTTGTAATAATGTCACGTGGTTTAATATCATTTTCAATACAATTCATTAAATGTTTAGCCGCATCTTTGATCAATGTATGGCGAGCATCAGATGTAGCAAGAATTGTCGCATTTCCTGGAAGAGCCATACCAAGCATTTCCATCAGAGAGTTCATAGAGTTTGCCGTGAACATTCCTGAACATGACCCACAGGAAGGACAAGCATTCTGTTCGATGTCGAGTAATGTTTCTGCTGACATCTTACCGCTCTTGTAAGCTCCTACACCTTCAAACACTGAAGTTAATGAAAGAACATCACCCGTTGCGGAAACCCCTGCTTCCATAGGTCCACCAGAAACGAATACTGAAGGGACGTTTGTTCTAACAGCTGCCATCAGCATACCGGGTGTGATTTTGTCACAGTTAGGTATATAGAAGACTCCGTCAAACCAATGTGCATTAATGACTGTTTCGGCTGAGTCAGCAATCAGCTCACGGCTTGGCAATGAGTAGCGCATACCAATGTGCCCCATTGCGATTCCGTCATCAACACCAATTGTATTGAACTCGAACGGTACCCCGCCTGCCTCCCAGATTGCTTCTTTTACTACTTCCGCGAATTTATTCAAATGCATATGTCCGGGAATAATATCTATATATGAGTTACACACTCCAATAAATGGTTTGTGCATATCTTTCGTTTTAACGCCCGCTGCGTAAAGTAAGCTACGATGTGGTGCGCGATCGATTCCTTTTTTAATCATGTCACTTCTCATTTGCAATCTCTCCTATACTAATTGAACGAATCAATTGCTAATTACATTAATTTCATTCAGTCGAATATTCTGAACAACTAGTGAATACTTTCACAGCTGCGAACTAGATTGTTGTAATCATATCTTGTATGTGTATAAAGGTCAACCGTATTTTTAAAGTTTTTCGTTAATTGTGACTAATTTAAAACGTCTGAATACGCTTACACATGCAGTATAGCGCGATATATTGCATATTGAAATACTGTAAAATATTTTTGTTTTTATTTTGCTTCTTTCATTAGATAAGAGAAATACAAATTGATTTCTATTATTTGCAAATAAAACCATGCTTGTACTTTTAATTAGAGTTGTAAATACTTATTGTAGCTTTGTTGGTTTAAATTTCTGTAATCAGTAGGGTTAGTAGAATTCCTCCTACAATCTATTTATTCTATTCGCAAAACAGCTGTTTTATCAATGATTTGAAAGAAAACATATAGTTCCACGTCAAGTTTCGCTCGACATCTTTCGACAATTACTTTTTGTTTATAACTCTATGCACATTATCCACCGCGTATCTTAGCAGTTTCTGTAAACAATTCACACATTACCCACAGCTTACCCACTCCCATTGTGGATAATTCGAACGCTTGTTCTTTCAAAGAACCTTTGGTAAAGTAATAGATAACATCTAGAGAGAAGTATGCACACTGATTAGATTCTATTCATCCAAAGGGAGGCGGTTCTACTGTGCTACATTTATCGGATCAATTGTTGCTCTATTCGTATCAGCAGGCTCAAAAGTATCAACTGAATCAGGAGTTCATCCAAATGTTAGAACGTGAGATACGGAAACGTGCCTTAGAATCGATGAAACTCAGTAGCTAATCTTTCGGATACAATAAAATGGACATGCCCATTATAATTGGGCACGTCCTTTTTTATTCTGTAAATTACTCTTCTTCTATATAAGAGGCATATTTTATGATAAAGCTTTAAGCCCGACTACACCAAACACAATCAGGAGTAGACTGACCACTCTACCTGTACTCTTCGATTCCCCGAAGAACAGCATGTTGATGAGCACCGCACCTGCTGTACCTATACCAATCCACACGGCATACGCTGTACTGACTTGTAAAAACTTAAAGGAGTTATATAAAAAGAAGAACGCGATACCGAATCCTCCGTAGTATAACAACCCATTCCCCAATGTCTTATTTTCACTGAATTTCTTCAGCCCTATCACACCGGCAAACTCACTTAGTGCTGCCAATAATACTAGAATCCAACCCATCGCCTTTCACTCCTTTCAGCGCTTTCTTTTCATCCTGTCCATCCGCTATCTTCAATCCTGCAACGCCCAATACTAGAATGAAGATGAAAAAAATCTTTCCTATACTAATATGTTCACCGAAGAACATGACATCCATTAAAGATGTACCGACTGTACCGATTCCAGCGAATACCGCATAGACGGTCCCAGTTGGCAAACCTTCGCATGCTTTCGTTAAGTAATGAAAGTCCACAAAGATAAAACCTACTATGATAATCCAGTGCCACCAGTGAGTTGCTGTGTTAAATCCAAAAATCCATACTAATTCAAAAAAGCTCGTTAAAGCAACATATAGCCATGCTTTATTCATATCATCCACTCCTACAAGTTTCTTCATTTCATCTATTTGACTGACTGTCATTCATTTTATCATAAAAGCTAACATTTGACTATGTTAACTTCTCACTCTTTGAAATTGCAGTGCATGGGACATGAAATCAAGAACTTCTTCTTTCTGACGATCTGCTTCGCTTTCATCGTGTTGGGCATAAAGAAATACTTGCTCTGCTGTCGATTCAATTAGACCGATAATGATTTTAGCCGTCCGATCAGGTTTGATCGATTGACGGACAGCCCCTTCTTTTTTTGCCGCTTCAAGCTTTTCGCTTATCCATTCATAAAATGGAGCATAGACCGACTCCCACTCCCGGATATGTTCTGTTGAAGCGAGCCCGGAATATATGACTGCTAATATCTCATAATACTCTTTATTCACTTCATAAATCGCATCTACCATCTGCTCAAATTGTTTTGGGTAGGCATCCTGATCATTTACTGTTCGTTTGACTATGTCCATCGTTTTAGCTACCATTACTTCGGCAATTGCCGGCATAAGAGATAGTTTCGATGGAAAATATAAATAAAATGTACCTTGCGCAATACCTGCACGCTTGACGATATCAGAGATCTTGGTCTTCTCAATTCCTTGTTCTTGAAATACTTCTATAGCTGAATGTATAATCGCTGTTTTTTTCCCCAATGAATTTCCCACTCTCTATCTATAGATTCTATTATTGTATCGCAATCATTCTTTTCTGACAAATGATTGTGGAATCACCGCTCCTAACTATGACGCCTGGACTTGTCATTGCAAAATAAAACAGTTTAGGGAAAATTCAAAAACATTTATTTACACCATTGACAAATGACTCATATTCATTTAATGTGAGTACACAAGAGATTGAACGTCACGAATACGTCACAATTCATACATCACATAAATTCGTCGTCACTTGTTATTCTAGCATGAAACGAATTACTTGGATTTTCAAATGAAAACGCTTACCGTATTCTAATTATTCTTATTTATGACTGATAATCATTCATAAATGACTATTCAATCACTACATCATTTTATCTGGAGGGAATTTATATGAAAACAGGATATATCTTCGATGAAAGCTACTTTTGGCATGATAACGGTAGCGGTACACTGTATTTACCATCAGGTGGTTATATGCAAACCGATGTATTCGTGGAACATCCCGAGACTAAAAGACGAGTGAATAATTTGCTTTCACGCTGTGGACTCATGAAGAAGCTGGAACAAATCGAGCCACGTCCTGCCACTAGAGATGAAATAGAATTTTTCCACTCACCTGAATATGTAACCAAAGTGAAGCATTTAAGCGACACAACTGGTGGAGATGCAGGAGACCACGCAATCGTAGGCAGAGGTTCTTATGAAATCGCCCTATTATCTACTGGTGGTGCGTTGCGGGCAGTAGATGCTGTTATGGAAGGCGAAGTAGATAACGTCTATGCAATGACTCGACCACCTGGCCATCACGCAGAACGCGATAAAGGAATCGGCTTTTGTATTTTCAATAATGTAGCGATCGCCGCAAAGTACGCACGTGAAAAGTATGGTCTCAAAAGAGTATTGGTACTCGATTGGGATGTACATCACGGAAATGGAACGGAGCAAGCATTCTATGAAGATTCAAATGTTCTCTTCTTATCTATTCATCAAGACTTAAGCTTCCCGAATAACACGGGTCAAAAAGAAGATGTTGGAATAGAAGAAGGCCGTGGATACAACGTCAACATCCCACTTCCCCCTGGAACAGGCGATGCGGGATATGTTCATGCATTCGAATCTATCATTGAACCGATTGCAGCAGAATTTCAACCTGAATTAATTATTATTTCTGCCGGCCAAGATCCAGGTATGTTCGATCCACTCGGCCGCATGATGATGACAGCTGATGGATTCGGCAAATTAACGGATATTATGTTACGTGTAGCCAATGCACATTGCGGCGGTAAAATCGTATTCTGTCATGAGGGCGGCTACAGTAATGCATATGTCCCCTTCTGTACACTGAAAATCATTGAGCGCCTAAGTCAAATTGAAACAGATGTTACCGATCCTTTTGCAGCAGGTACACAGGGCTACCCTGATAAATTATATTCCAATCAGAAAGAAGCTATTGATGAAGTGATTAATGTTCAACAAGAGTATTGGAAAACACTTCGTCCAACCGTCAATAATTAAATGAGTTAATAATCTCTCTATTTATTCTATAAATTAATGCATATTTTCTATTTCACCAACTATCAAAGGAGGCGGTTGAATGGGTACAAAGCAGAAGACGATTGAACAAGTAGGTTTCGAGTTTATTCCTGAAAGTGAAAGGAAGGGGAATCCAAAAGAGCTGTTCTTCACCTGGTTCGCTGCAAGTACTGTATCTACTACACTCGTTACGGGTGCACTCGCTGTCATTATCGGCCTAAGTTTCTGGTGGGCAGCACTCGCAATCCTTATTGGACATGCAATTGGTGCTATCATCATGGGGCTGCATTCGGCACAAGGACCAAAGCTCGGAATTCCTCAAGTATTGCAGAGCCGTGCACAATTTGGCTATTTTGGAGTCATTTTGCCCATGCTTATCATTTTAACGATGTATTTGGGTTATGGTGCAATGAATACTATATTGGTTGCACAAGGCATTGAAGAAACACTTGGTTTTAATATCAATATCACGGTAATTGTCAGTCTGATTCCCATGGTGTTGCTTGCGATTTACGGACAAAACATCATTCAAAAATCGATGAAGCTTTACACTATTGGCTATACCCTCGTTTTCATAGTCCTTTCCGGATTAGTCATCAGTCAATTGTCTATGAACTTGTTGAGTCAAGGTACATTTAACTGGACATTATTTATCTTAGCTATTTCCATTTGCGTTACATGGCAGATCACATACGGTCCTTATGTATCCGATCACTCACGTTTCATGCGTTCACAAGACGCTCGTAAAACGTTCTTCTATACAGCTGGAGGAAGCTTTCTTAGTTCTGCATGGTTGATGTTGATCGGTGCAGCCATTGCAACTATGGTCGTCAATGGGAATGTTATGGCAGAAATCAAGGACATGGGCGTGATGGGTTATGTAATTGTTATCTTACTTTCATTAGGAGTATTGGTCATCAATTCCTTGAACATCTATGGAGCAGGTATAATCGTGTTATCTATCGCCAGTAACTTTTGGACATTTCGGACTTCCGGACGTTTACGCGTCATAGTATCTGCGGTTATCGGAACGATCGTTATTTTTGCCGCAACTGCAGGTGCAGAGGATTTCATGTCCTACTTCCAAATCTATCTTGGCTTTGTACTATTCTTTATCATCCCGTGGAGCGTTATTAATTTAACGGACTTCTACGTATTGAAAAGACGGTTCCATCGTGAAGAGTATATGAAGAAAGACGGAGTGTTTGGGAAACTGAATTATAAAACGATGGGTATCTATTTATTCACCATCCTTTGCCAAGTCCCTTTCATTAATACTGAAATATATCAAGGTCCCCTTTCCAAGGCACTGGGTGGTCTAGACATCGCATGGATCGTTGGAATTGTCATTGCATTCATATTCTATACGACTGCAACAAAAATCACGGATTCCGTTGCTGTTAGACAAAATTCGGATATTCAAATAATTAATCCAGCAGAATAAAAAAGTAACCATCTGTACAGCGCCAGATGATTACTCATGAATATGCGCCCTATCAGAACGCATTAGCTAGTTTAACACATTGCAGAGATTTTTCTTTGCAATGTGTTTATTTCTATCAATATTTAACAGGACTATCGACATTTGTGGATTTTTGAAATGTAAAATACCGCCCTTCAGATAGGACGGTATTCATATATTCATTATTTAACTTCTTTCGTTTCCTGCACAAAGGTTTCTCCGCTTTTACGAGCTTGGATATCAATGCTATGTTCTGGATACTCTTTTTCAAGGCGTTCGTTGTATTTTTTGACAACCTTTTCTGCATCTTCTTTTTTCATGTCGTCAGCTACTTCAAAGTCCAACAAGACAAAGCCACCTGCATCTTCTGTAATAATCAAACTTACTTCAGATACGCCCTCTTCTTTGGCGAATTCCTCTTTTAACTCATCATTACTAGCTGTTGTATCAGATTTATCTACTGGTTCTTTAACAACATCTTTAGCTGGTTCGGTTTGTTCTTTATCCACATTTGTTTCTTTTTCAGTATCCGCATTACAAGCTCCTAATAGTAGAAGTGATAGACTCAGCGGCGCTAACATCTGTCTTTTTTTCATGATAAACCGACCCTTTCTTCTATTAACTATAATGTGTATCCTATCATATTTGTAAAACGTTGACAAAGAATTCGATAATAGGGTTGTATCTTATAGTCACTTGTATTGCGAAAAGACTAGATGGGAATATGAGTCTTTTTTCTTCATTTCTATATCCTTTAACCGATATAGAATTGATGCGATAAATCTTGGAGGTGGGACAAATAGTGAATAAGAGATGGTTTGCTATTTATACATGGAGCATTGCGATAATCATCGGATGCCTCTTTGGTTCAGCAAACTCAACAGAAGCAAGTGAACGAATTACCGGCACATTTGTCAAGGCGAACTATGAGGAAGTACTAGTAGATAAAGATACTACAAAGAAAGAATTACGCAGCGTCACGATCAAAAACGATGCAGGACGCACAGCAACGTATACCGTCGATAAGTACACGCGCTTATCTGTCGATACGATAGCAGTTAAAATCGACGCCTTTAAGTTAGGTATGAAAGTAGAAGCCGATATACAAAACCTCTACTTTAAAACTCTACATGCTAAAACGGATACTCCAGGAGCTGTTATTGAACCAAACGCTAAAGCTTATAGCGGTATGGTCACCTATATGGACCGAGATCGAAAAGGCTTGACGATTACACTGGATGATGGACGCGTGAAAAATGTTTATATTAATTCAGAAACGCAGTTCTTTAAGAAAGGCAAACTAACTACTAGCAGCTCTTTATATGAAGGAGATCGCGTAAATATAAAGTTCTCGGTCTATAATTCGAACTATATTACGCTTTTGGATATTTTAGAGCCTGGTGTTCAAGTGGCAGGCTTATATAAAGGAACTCTTCACCAAATTGATCCAATCAATCGAAAAATTATTGTTCGTGACGAAACAAAATTCCAGAATTGGCACTGGTATGAAAACAATCCTAAAAGTACTACCAGCTATTATTATTCAACAAAAACACCTATTTATTTTGAAAACAAACCCGTTCCCCATAATCAGTTGCGGAAGTATGCAAACTTGAAAGTCTATTTAGCTACAGTAAATAAAAATGGCAAAGAGCAAGTAGAACGTATCATTATACAAAAGAACGCAGAACGAACTTTTTACGAACCGTTACAAAGCTTTAATGGGAAAACAAAAGAAATCAGACTGATGGACTCACAGCGCTTCCGCTATCATGACGGTTCTATTTTGATCCGTAACGGTCGCCTTGTCTCACCCGAATCATTAGGTGCTTACGGGACAGCTTTTGTAGCTGCGTCCGGTCCGATAAAAACGCAGTACGCAAACATCATACATATTAGTAATGATGGATTAAACAGCCCCAATCTATCCGATCACTCTATCTATTTCGGTAAGATTTCTGGAGTTCTCGGTTATAAGTTGCGCTTATCAGATGCATCCGAACTAAAGAACAACGTTTGGTCTTCTATGAAGGAAAAAGATCTTAATTTCAATAATGAAACGTATGCGGTGGAAGAACATAAGGGAGAATTTACTACCCTTATTCCACAAATGGATCTACGATTCTACATGAACCGATACGCATACTTCTATATTTCTGACGATAATCAAGTGACTGCTATTCAATTAACAGATGGCAGTAAGATCCCAGCCAACATTACACTAGCTGGACGTTTATCTAAATTAGATCCTGCGCCGTATGGTAAGGTCACTCCTACAAAAATCAGTGTGCGTAATGTAAGCAGATGGATGAAAGGTGCATGGGCTGATCAAGCAGAAGTTAAAGAAATGAATATTCAACAAGCTACTTTCATTAAAGACGGTGTCGTAATTCAACCTAGTGATTTAGAAATTAACGACAGACTATTTATTATTGCTGAAAGTGTTGTCAAAGGAAAAATCATTCTAGTAGATTAAAATCAGGCAGTGAGGGAATTCTCTTACTGCCTAAAAGAAGGTGTTGTATACATGAAATTCTTTACAAAAATAAGTACTAGTATTCTATTCCTCTCTGTTCTACTAGTCGTTTCACTGAATGCTACTGCTGCATCAGCAAGTCCAATTGACGTAAACGGTGGTGTCATGAACGAATATGAGTATAGCGAAGTGTTTTTCCTGACAGGTGAACCCGTTACGTTTACCGGGAAAGCTGTTGTGACGGAAAAAGCGAATAAAAATACACTTACTCGCACGTATCGTTTTACATTGTCTGGTGATAAAGAAAATGCTACGTATCGAGATGCAAAACTTACAAGAAGCGTGAACTATGTAGCCAATGTTAATGAACACGAAGGTAAAGGGCAAACCACTTCACAGTTTGAAGTAAAAGGCTATTCTGAAAAAGTAACTTTTGGCAAAAACACCTATACTCTTGCTGATTATCAATATTCAGAAGGAATGGTTGCTGATAACCTACCCGCTTCCACTTTTTATTCAGGTAATATGGTTGGTCGAAAAATCTATAAATATGTTGACGGTACAACCAAAAATGAAGACATCATTACTGTTCATTTAAATGGGCGTAATATGGGCTATAAGAACTTTTGGGGTGCTACTGAGACACAATTGATGGACTCGGAAATCATCACACCTAATGGTTCTGCTTTTGTTACAAGTAAATCGTCTGACAGCAAATCACGAGTCATGGTATATGAACCGTTCGATCCTTCCATATCGAGCTTCACAGGTGGACACTCCGTCATCAGTTCATCCGATATGGTAAGTGAGTATACGTACAATATTCCATTTGGCATTGGTAAAGGTAAGATGGAATTACAGAAGAAAAACTTGCCATTAGTTGAACGCCTGATTGTACCAAAGTTTCGTGACCTCGATCGACATCAGGCAAAAGATTCGATTGAAAAACTGTATTCACTCGGTATTTTTGATGAGAACTCTCAATTCTTCTCTCCAAACACACCTATGCAGCGTTATCAATACACTACTGGTATTTTAAAAGCAGTCGATCTTCGTGTTTTGGAAGAGCCGAAAAAAAGTAAAGTTCCGCGCGTTCCTATATTTAAAGATTTGTCCACAAAAGATCAAGACTATATGTATATCGAAAGTGCAGTGGAGCAAGGAATCATCACTGGCGTTACACCGGATTTATTCCAACCTGACAGTCCTATCACACGTGTACAAGCTATTGCTATTCTCGTCCGTGCCCTTGGGATGGAAGGTCGAGCTCCAAGTCCAGGATTCAAAACACATTATGTCGACGACTATAAGATTTCTGCGTGGGCAAAAGACAGTGTCTATGTAGCAACTGAACTTGGATTGGTAAAAGGTAATGAACAAAACTATTTCAATCCAAAGCAACCTCTAACTAGAGCGCAAGCAGCATTGCTAACTTCTCGTTTCCTTGATTTTTTGGAGAATGATTTGAAACAAAATTATCGAGACGATATCTTTTTCCAATAAGAAAGGAGGACCACTCTATTGAAAGCACGCAATCCGTATATATGGGGTCTACTGCTCGTTCTATTTGCCCTTTTACCGCAACAAGCATCTGCAAAGACTTCTTTTACAGATGTAAATGATCGCTACTGGGCTAAGGATGCTATTGAATGGGCATCAGAAATCGGTTTAACATCCGGTTATCCAAATGGGACGTTCAAGCCGGAACAAGCTATTACAGAAGCACAACTCGTAACGATGCTCGTACGCTTTGACCTCAACTCCCCCAATTCGTTCCTTTCAAGAAAAGGTGAACATAAATCGATGGGGAATTATCGTTACTTGGCTAAACACCACTTGCCCTTACGTGGATTAAACAGTGGTACTGCTAGAAACTCCGCTTTACAACGAGCGTATGCGGCGAAGATATTCGCTGCGTATCAAGGTAAAGACTTGTTTGCACAAGAAGCAGTGTATTATCTTTACACACATGATCTAGCCAATGGATTAACAGGTAAGAATGGTTACCAAGACTTTGCACCAAAGAGAAATCTAACACGTGCTGAGGCCGTCGATATCATGCACAACATGTTCAAAGATCAAGGGCGGCATATGCAAGGTCTCACATCTAAAGCAAACGGTAAAGACAATGCACAATATGCAAAACCTCTAAAGTTCGTGGAGGAAGATGAAATAGAATTCGAGCGTCCTAATCAACCTTCCCTTCCAGGCAATCCTACGGGGAAACCACAAGGAACCGTAACAGTTGATATAGATAAACCAACTTTGACTGCGAATGGCATAGATGAAACGTTCATTACGTTTACATTCCGTGATTGTAACGGCGAACTGATTCCTTATGAACAAGAACTTGAATTCGAAGTAACTTCCAAAGAAGGTGCAAGGATTGAAGTGCATGCACCTATTCAACAGTCAGATAAGCCAATAATTCCGCCAACACCTGACCCTGTGCCTAAACCGGAACTTAAGCCACAGGATCCAGAAGATCCCGACCGTGAATTTGCAGAAGCCCAAACTGTAGTGGCATCGGCTTCTGCTGTAGTCGCTGCTGCGAACTCTTGGTATCCACATGCAATTTCAGACGGTCCTGAAGTAACGATAAAAGTAATCGCCCCCCGTACAACTTCTGAAAAAGTGGATACGATTACTGTTACGCCTGTAAGTAAAGTAGGAACTTGCCCACTTTCTACAGCTTCAGAAAACATTACGTATGTACCTAGAGCAGAAATTCAGTTGAAAGTTGAAGAGGGAAAGAGTTTCAATAATGGGATTACCTATATTACTGCCACACTTGCACGACCAGGCGGAGCACGCATTACAGACTTTAATGGTTATTTAAAGTTGGATTCCCTCTACAGCTTGCCTTTTGAGAATTCTTTCATAAGGTTCAGTAATGGAGTTGCGAATACATCCTTCATAACACCGACCACTCTAATGCGGAATGAAATTTTTGCGACAGCGATAGCAAATACTTCAGTTACCGATAGTGCGATGCTGTCGATATTAGGAAAGAGCTTTAGTGAACCTGTTTCTTATGCACCTCCGTTAACTACAGATATGACGTGTACGAATGAAAAACCTGAAATCGGTTTTCTAATAGATTCCTCAGGTAGTATGAAACTGAATGATCCTGATCGTTTGCGTGTTTCCAAAACAGAGGAATTCATTACAGCTTTACAAGCAGACATGAATATCGCTACACACTTCACCACTAGCGGTATGTTTTTAGCCAAAGGTGCACCAAAACCTGTTATTGACTCTTTGGCACCTGGAGTAAAACAAAGTGGCGGTACAAGTATTGCAAATGGTTTAAAAGTCGCTTTCAGTAAATTCACACTGTCCCAGCCAAAAACGCTTATTCTTTTAACTGATGGCAAATCATCTAAAATACCGATATTGAAAGAAGTGGAAAGAGCGAAAGAACTCGGCATCAAAATTTACACAATTGGCCTAGGAAAAAACTTAGACACCGAGCTATTGGAGCAAATAGCTCGTGACACAGGTGGTCAATACTTCTTCATAAAAGATAGTATCGAACTACCTCTTGTCTATCAGTCCATCTTACAAGAAATTAATTGTGGGACACCAATCGAAACATGTTCACTCAGCGCGTCCATTTTCCAATCTCCATCAGTCAAACTGACAGCCAGTGACATCCGTATGTCAACGGAACTATTGACTGCATGCGGCCCAATCAACAAAGTAATCGTTCGATTCTCTTCAAAAGACGGAAACTTAGATTATGAACTTACACATAGAAGACAAGGGATTTATATGCTGAATAAAAAACAGTATGAAATAGAGGACTTCCAATTAAGTTCAGATGCAACGTTTATAGCATATGATAGCTATGGGAAAGAGATTGGACAGCAGAAAGTACGTATAGAATAATACAAAAATCGATCAAGAGAATCTAACTCTTGATCGATTTTTTTAATGTAAAGCATATTACTATTCTGCACTTCAATACATTCTCGAAGTCTGCTATGTTTTTGAAGAACGCCAAACGGGTATGTAATGTATAGCAACTATAAAGAAGGAGGCTATACAATGGATGAACTAATTAGCAAAACATTTGTTGGTGTATATTATAACGATGCTGACCTTCTAGACAAGATCAAGGAACTTAAAGAAACAGGTTATCTAGATGATAACATTTATGTTATCGCTAAAAATGAAAACGATGTATCCATGCTGCGCAGTAGAACAGGCGCGGATGTGTACTCCGCATACGACACGTGGACTGACCGCTTTATGGACTTCCTAACCGGTGAAAATCATATTAAACAAATGATGTACGGTATAGGTATGGATACGATTCAAGTAGACCGCTACTACGAAGAAGTTCAGCATGGCGGCATGATGCTGTATGTGGATGAAGGCTGGGCATTCAGCGTATATTCAAAAAATGAGCTTTTTAATACAGACGGAATACCCCCTAGTGCGACTAAACCTGTTAACAATCATAATAGAACAGCAGATCCATTTATTGAAAACATTAATTCTGAACCTTCTTACGGAGGGTATGAGCCTTTGCAAAATGCCGCTCATCCAGAGGTCCAGTCTGTAAACAATCAAGACCCTATTATTCAGACGAATGATCTTACTTCAGAAGTGGACGATGCAGTACGTGTCGAACAAATTACAGAAAAAGATCCTTCTGAATTTCCTAGAGACTAATTATATTCAAGACAAGCCTCCTTTAAATATAAGGGGGCTATTTGCTTTGTTACAAATCCTTTACAAAACTTCATTTCTGTAATGCCTTCTTAATATGAACGTAATGTTTCACTCTTCAACTGTCGTGTAAGATATTACTTGCAGCTAGAAAGCGACAAACATTATTCTGGAGGAGAGTCATTCATGAAAAAGCTTTTGTGTTCAATTTTGATGGCGTCAGTCATGATTATGGGGTTTACAGGCGGAACAGCCGATGCCGCTAGTAAAGCAACAGCAAAGAGCGGTACATACATAACGTTACATAATTCAAACGTCCGTGCAGATGCAGGAACAAAACATAGAAGAGTATTCACTTTACGAAAAGGTACTCGCGTTCAACTTACACATCAAAAATATGTCGGTAAGCAATTATGGTACAAGGTGAAAATTAACGGTAAAAAAGGATATGTGTCTAGTTCACTGTTGAAAAGATCTACAGGTAAAGCAGTAGCAGCAGCTTCCCCTACTAAGGGCGGAGGTTCTGGTGTGGTAAAAACTGCAATGAATTTACGTGGAATTCCATACCGTTTCGGCGGCACTTCAACTAGAGGATTCGACTGCAGTGGATTCATTCAGTATTCATTTAAGAAAAATGGTAAGTCTATTTCTAGAACGACAACTGGGCAATTCAAACAATCTTCAAAAATCAAATCACCAAGACCTGGAGATCTAGTATTCTTCCATAACACATACCGCAAAGGCATTTCGCATGTAGGTATTTATGTTGGTAACAATAAATTTGTTCATGCTGGCGGGAAGAAATCCGAAGTTGTCAACTTGAACAATCCATACTGGAAATCTAAATTCAATAGTTTCAGAAGAATATAATAAGCAAAACGACCCGATGAGAATTCATCAGGTCGTTTTTTTATTCGATAGAGTGGATTTTGCCACGCTCATCTTTATAAATCACATGATGACGTTCGAATTTAGTAGGTGAATCTAGACCAGCAGCCGCGGCTACACGAAATAATCCTTCTCTCATTGTTAAAATGTAGTTCGTCACACGGAACTTCTTCTCTTCGACAACAAGAGCGCGCTGTAAACTTTTGTCTGTCGTCGCAACACCAGCTGGGCATGTATTCGTATGACATCGTTCCGCCATGATACAGCCTACTGAAATCATGAAACCACGTGCTACTTGTATTAAGTCTGCCCCTAAAGCCAATGCGATGGCCGCTTTATCAGGTGTGATGATTTTACCTGAAGCAATAATTTTTACATGATCACGCACTTCAAACTTACGCAATGCATCATCAAGTAGAATGAGAGACGAACGAAGTGGTAAGCCCACACTGTCTGCTAAATCTTGATAAGTTGCTCCTGATCCACCTTCCGCTCCATCAAGTGAGATAAAATCAGGACCCATACCGGTTTCAGCTATATATGATGCTAATTCTTCTGCATCCTGCTTACCACCAATGACTACTTTAATACCAACAGGCTTACCACCCGCATGACGGATATCCTCAATGAAAGAAAATAACGTCGGATAGTCGTGAAACTGTTTAAAGCGGTTCGGACTATTAATAGAAGTAAACGGTTTCACACCACGAATAGCCGCAATCTCTTCCGTCACCTTCTCCCCTTCAACATGTCCTCCGCGCATTTTCGCTCCTTGCGCCAACTTGATTTCGAATGCTTTAATTTGTGGTATTCTTGCTTTTTCTTTCACCTTTTCAATATCGAACTGGCCATCTTCTGTTCGGAATCCGAATAAACCTGAACCAATTTGTGCAACGATATCCGCTCCACCAACTAAGTGATGATCGGATACGCCCCCCTCCCCTGTATTCATCCAAGCACCTTTAGCCATCCCGATCCCTTTTGAAAGTGCAGTAATAGCATGATCGCCAAGTGCTCCATAACTCATGGCAGACTGCCCAAGCAAGCTACGCACAACAAATGGATTCTCACAATTCGGTCCTAGTACAATCGCGTCTTCTTCAGGTAATAGCCAAGGTAATGTTGTTACTTCTTCGCGATGTTCTTTACGCGAGAATAAATTATCCGTGTCGACTTCATAGCGCATCGTACTCAATAGATTATCATTATCCACACGCATTTCTTCATTTTGCTTCGTAAACATCGCATTGCGAATATAATGACCCGGTTCCTGAAAATCCCGTTTAGAACCGAAACCGATGACACTGTTTAAATATTTGCCAGGCATCACCATATGTAAATACTCTTCACGGCTGAACGGTTTGCCGCTGTTATCGTCATTGAATAAATACTGTCTAACCTCAGGACCCGCCTTCTCAAACATGTAGCGCACTCTACCTAAAATCGGATAGTTACGTAAAATCGCATGTTGCTTTTGACTACGGTCAAAAAAGTATAGAAATATGCCAATGCTAATCGGTATCGCTAATATGATGAGCACTACTAGCGAAGTTGTAAAATTAATACCTTCTAACCAACTCATGGCCTCACTCCTCCCTAATTATCTGTACTTTACTTGTACCCTTGATAAGTGGCTGACTAAACGTAGAAAAGCCCTAATCCTTGAATAACTCCAAGGATTAGGGCTTGATGTTGCATGATTGCTAGTTTATAGCTATTTAAGTTTGATTATTTAGCGGCTGGAACATTAACTTCGATTTGCTTAGTTGCAATCGCGCTTGATTGTCCAGCTTTCTTCACGCTTACTACGATTGTACCTTGTGCACCTGCATTAGCTTTACCGGTAATCTTTCCGCCAACTACTTTTAAGTTCGTGACTTCAGAAAGGTTTCCGGAATAACTTGTTGCAATCGTACCTAATGTTATTGCTTGTCCTTCATTAGACATGTAAATGGAGTTATCAGGGGCAATAAGTGCTGTTGCCTCGGAAGATGTCAATTTAATTCCATCACCAGTCACTACTGAAATATCAAACTCTCCTGCAGTAATGACAGGTTTAGTTTCTTTAAACTCTACTGAAGAAATTGAAGGCGTTGAGTTCACTACAGTAATTGTAGCAGTCGCTCTTGTAATATCTCCTTGTTTAATCAAGATATTCGTAGTTCCTGCTTCTTTAGCTACAACAGTAAGTACTCCTGTTGCTGCATCTTTTGTAACTGTTGCAGCACTTGGATTAGACGAAGTGACTTCGTATCCAGCACCAATTTTATCGTCGTTCACATAAAATCCTTGGCTATTGTACTGTTTCCAAGCTAATTTTACCGTGCCGTCTTTTGAACCTTTAATTGCATCAATTGTCAAATCGTCTGAAGCAGATACTGTTTCTAGCTTTTTAGTAGCTACTGTTTCATCATCCGATACAGCAACTGCAATATTACCTAGAACTGTATCTCCAGATTTAACTTGAACAGTTGTAGTTCCTGCTTTTATCCCTTTAACATTCACAGTAGCTTTACCATCTGCCACTGTTAAAGTAGCTGCTGGAACAGTAGCAATTTCAGCGTCTTTTGACTCAACTGTTACATCCCCAGCATACAAGTCACCATATTGGTCTTTAACTACTACATTAGTGCCCTGCGTTGCACCTTTGATTAATTTAGACTCAGTTGATGATAATGTAGCACTGCTTGCAACTCGTTTACCAACACCTACTGTAAGTTTTACATTCTTCGTAACATCGCCTACTTTAGCTACAATCGTAACTTCTCCAGTACTGATTGGTGTTACTTTACCATCTGAAGTAACCGTTGCTACGCTTGGATTAGAAGAAGTAAATGTCGCAGTCGGATTTGTAAGTGTCGCTCCGCTTAACGCAATAGCTTCTTCAACTTTCAATGTTGTTACACCATTTTCAAGTGAAATCTTTCCACTCTCTACAGTTACTCCATCTTGCTCAACTGAAATCTTACTAATCTCAGAAGGTGTGTTAGCAAAGTCTACTACCTTAACGTCTACTAATTCTGATTCAATAGTTTTTCCATCTTTATCTGTCACGATAACTTTATACGAGAATTTATCGGTAGTAGCCAATTTCTTCAACGTACCAGTTGCCTGCTCAGAGAACACATCAGTATTAGTAGATTGGAACGCAACCTTATAACCAGCATCCGTCAATTTCTTCATATCAACCGGCTTGCCATCAACGTTGAACGCTAATTTTTGGTCAGCTGTATTAGCATTCACTTGAGTAGTAGTAGCTGTAACTTTCTCTACTTTCAACTCATACGTGAACTTGAACGGAGTGACTACATCGTCTTCTCCTTCAACTTCTGATTTAGTCGTCAAGTTAAGAATCATTTCTTTACCCGACGTTAGTTCGTTTTTTAATTCGATTGTCGCTTTAGTACCGTCTGCATTCGCTTTGAATGAAGCCAGTTCATTTCCTTCAATCTTTAATTGTTCTGCTTTCAACGTGTGTAAGTTCTTACCTACTAATTCAAGTTCTTTTTCGCCAGTTGCTGTTACAGAAGTGATTTCAGATACTTCTGGTGCTTCTGGTTCTTCAGTTCCAGGTACTTCAACTTGAATAGTTTTATATAGGAATGAAGCGAACTGTCCACGTGTAGTTGTTTCTTTTGGTCTGAAGTTTGGCGCAGCTGGATTTGTGATGTCGAAGAAGTCGAGTACATCAATTGCCGTACGTGCCTCAGCCTTTGCTTTGTTCAAATCCACTACATCTCTATCAAATTCTTGTTCTTGAACATATGTTAGTAGGTTTGTCTTGTTCACTGAATCATACGCACGAACCAATACAACCGCCATGTTTTCACGCGTGATTGATCCTGCAGCTCCTAATGATCCATCTTCATACCCTCTGAATACATCGTTATCTTTAACGATTGCAGCAGATTGCAATAGATCATCATTGGACTTGGAAGTTAAATCCGTGAAACGTGGATTCGTTTTATAGTCTGTTGGAATTGAGTAACCTTTAGATACAAGCCATTTTCCCATTAACTTTACTACGTCAGAACGCGTTAAAGTTTTATTAGGCTTGAATGAACCGTCCGGGTAACCATTGATAACACCTTCTGCTGCTAGTGCATCAATTGCTTCCTTGTGTGAGTTCGTGTCGACTACGTCATTAAAGTCTGCCGCACTGACAACTGGTGCCACCGCTGATGCTACTAATGCTGCTGACGCTACGCCTGTTAGATACTTGCTGTACTTCTTTTTTGATTGTGATTTCATTAAATAATTTCCTCCTCATAATTTGTAGAAACGCTAATGCTGGTTGGTTGCAGAGCAGCAAAATACCACTCTCCTTATCTTATACCCTCTTTATACTAAAGTAATCATTAAGACTACCAGAATAAATAACAGTATCTTGGAAAGTGTGATTACTAGCTACCCTACTTAAATATTAGCATACCTTTCCTGTGTTGGTAATGGGAATTACAGGATGCATCGAACAGATTGTGGAATTACCAACCATAGGAAGTATACAACTTTCATGTTACATGTAGATTACAACTATGTAACTGAGTTTATATAAATTGAAATATAGCTCACCTACATCATAAATCGCTTTTCGTGATACAATTCCAATATGAAAAAATTACTCGCACTTCTTATATTAATTGGAATACTAATCGGACTGGCGATCTCATCCAGTCAGACATACGAACAACAATCGCTTGTTTCTACATTACAAGAATTGTTACCAAATGAACCTGGTAAACATACTTTATCAACGTTGGAATTCACTTATTGGGATCGAACTATTTCTATTAAAGAACGTGGATATTATCACTTTGTTGAATTTTTAATTAGAAAGTCTGTACATTTCTTCACTTTTGGTTTTTTAGCTCTGGTAATATATTGGGTTTTACCCAATAGAAAAGGCCGCTTAGTACTAGCCGCCCTGTTCACTTTCCTTTTAGCTTGCGCTGATGAACTTCATCAGTACTTTACAGGTGGCCGTACAGCAACGATGCAAGATGTATATTTAGACATGACTGGTGCTATAGTCTTCCTTCTAGTGTTGACTTGTGCTCGTCTCATCAATCACCTACGCAAAAGGTAGTTCTATAGAATCGTTTTGATTTATTGTATTTCTTATCTTTTTATGAGCATACTAATCTGTGCTATGATATCGCGAAATAGGAGGTTATCTAATGCATAACTCGAGCGATCAGCTAATTCTATCGCTTAGCTATATTTCAGTTCAACGGGTCGTAGATCGCGTTGAACAAACTACACAAAAAACGTATCATTCCATCTGTCTTTTCCAAGATCGTATCACCACTTCTACTAGAACATTTCTTTTGAAGCACGTATTCGACCTATCCTACAGACCATTTTCCGGACATACGGGATTATTTTATCTTCATACGAATGAAGGCGTGTTTACATTTGAGATTGAAGAAGAACCAGAATACTTTATTTCATTATTCAAGCAGATTCAGTCCAACTAAGAAATTATATTGTATAAACCAACGTCCTATTTCATATTTTGAATTAGGACGTTTATACTTTTAAGACGTCGGGTATAAACAACTATCGACTATATATAAAAAAGACGCTATTGATAGAATATTCATCGAATACTTAATATTTCAATACACTTTAAAAGCATCTAGATGATATAATAGTATTAATAATTTATATCACCCATTAAATCCTTTGAACTATAATCGATACTATTACTTCCTATTATGGAGGAGGGCAACTATGAACAGGGAACATGAGATAACTGCCATTTCTACGGGCATTGATCATGCGTTGAACACGGGTAAGTATTATGAAGCAATCGAACTTGCAACTCAGTTATTAAACAAAGCTGAATTACATTCTATAGACGAAGTGATTTTAACCGCACATTACATTTTGGCTTCCACGTATTACTACATTGGAAATTTCGAAAAAGTTCTTTACCATATTGAAAAACATCATGCCTACTGTCTATTGAATGGAAACAAATCTGATTGGATGCGTTCATATTATCTACAATATCTTGTTAGTCAGTTTGCTTCGGATTACGATAGAGGCGAGCGAGTGTTAAAAGATATGCTCTCGAGCGCACTTGATTTAAAAGATCACTCGCACATTAGCATGGCGTATGGTAGATTAAGCCACTTACACAACAAAAAAGGTGAATATGAACAAGCGTTAGAATATGCAAGTCTTGGATTACGCTATGCTCAGTCAAAAGAAGTGGAAAGAGAACTATATCTAATCCAAGCACATTTATTTCTAATGGAATCAGCTTTAAATTTACAGGACGCTCACTTAGCCCTAAATAGTATTAAGTACGTGAGTGATTTATCCGATCTATCCAACTGTCCTCGCGAGAAAGGTTTTTATAAATTTTTGAAAGCTAGGGTCCATGAATTATTAGACGAGCCCGAAATCGCTTTTCATTATTATACAATCGCAAAAGAACATGATAGTTTATTGAATGATTATGCCTCATTAAAAGACATACAGCAAAAGAGAATTGAATTAGCTGAAAAAATTTGTGACTTTGATGAACTAGCTATTATCCAGAAAGAATATATTGAATTACTACATGAAATGGAACATATAACCTGGGTTAAAGCGGCACTCGAACTACAAATCCGCTTACAAAGTGCTTCATGCAAAACAAAAGAGAATATAGATTACTTAACAGGCCTTTTTAACAGAAGGTATCTGGAAGAAACTACTGATTTGAAGCTGAAAAAGGCATTGAAAAATAGAAGTTCTGTTGTCTGTATAGCTTTCGATATAGACAATCTTAAATCTATTAATGATACGTTTGGCCATCTCATGGGAGACGAAGCGATTAAATTTGTCGCGCATACTTGCTCTAATGAAGTAAGAAAAGAGGATTTATTAGGACGGTTTGGCGGAGATGAGTTCGTTTTGGTCATGCAGGATATTTCTTTAGAAGATGCAAAGAGAAAAGCTAATTTACTGGCCGAAAAAGTCATGACACTATCAGCTAACTCGGATATTTTACCTATTCCGTTAACTATAAGCATTGGTCTAGGTGATAATACGATGCATAATATACAAAGTTTTAAGGATTTATTCCATTTAGCCGATCTCGCTCTTTATCAAGCGAAGAAGAACGGGAAAAATCAAGTCATGACGTATGTATAACATTAGCAAAGAGCCCTTCAAAAGGGTTGATATTTATTGTTTTAAATAATAGGCGTACTCCTTAATATAATTTTTCAAACAAAAAAGCTCACATTGGCATAACTGCTAATGTGAGCTTTCGATTTATTAGTTCAATACTTTTACTTTTACATTTTTACGTCCCCATTGGTAAGCGCGTGATTTATTTGGAATAAATACGTCGATTTTCTTACCTTTGATAGCTCCGCCAGTATCTCCAGCGATTGCATATCCGTAACCTTCAACGTGAACTTTTGTTCCTAATTTAATAACTCGTGGATCTACTGCGATTACTTTTAAATTAGGGTTCTTTCGTAAATTCAATCCTGTACGTGTAATACCTGAACATCCATTACAATGAGCTGTATAAGCAGTTGCGCTTACCATAAGTTCTTTAGATACACTCGCTCCATTTGAACGGGATGGTGTGTTTTGTTTCTTTGGTGTGCTAGCAGCCACTTTAGAAGACTTCACCAAACGTAATTTTTGTTTTGGATAGATAACTGTTGATTTCAAGTTATTCCATTGCTTGATATTAGAGACCGACACTTTATGTTGTTGAGAAATTTTATATAGTGTGTCACCTTTTTTTACTGTATGAACTGATGCCGCAGCAGATGTTTCGTTCATTCCGCTTGTGAATACTGTGATTAACATGGCTACTGTCAATGCAAATAATAACTTCTTCAATATGCCACCCCTAACGATTTGATAGCCTCAGCTTACCAAGTTTATATTACAGTTAGATTACAACACTAAAACAATACAATGACAACGGTAAGTCTAATGTTACAAATAACATGTTTCTCGTATGAATTAAAAGATAATTTAGGTATATACACACATGAACTTTATTACATTTTGACACACAAACTATTCTACATGTTTTATAGGAATCAGAATGGGTAAGTTTATCAATAACGCGGAGATCATATTCTACCTAATCTAAGGAGGAGCTAATGTATGAAGAAACGACACGTAGTTGGAACGTACGATACGGATAGAGAAGCGATTGCAGCTATTGAAAATCTTAAGCATCTTGGATTTACTGCAGATGAAATCTCTATCATTAGTAAAGACCCTGACCAGTCAGAGTATGTAGTTGAACAAACAGAGACTCACGCTACTGAAGGAGCAGCAACCGGTGCCGCTACTGGCGGTTTGATTGGTGGAGTCGGAGGGATTTTGACGGGGATTGGGGCTTTAGCTATTCCAGGCGTTGGTCCTATCATTGCAGCCGGACCTATCGTAGCAGGTATTACAGGTGCTGTAGCAGGAGCAGGTATAGGGGGTCTAGCGGGTGCTTTAATCGGAATGGGAATCCCCGAAGAAGAAGCTCACCGTTACAATGAACATTTCGAACATGGCAAGATATTAGTATTAATTGATTCAGATCTATACGATCCAGTCACACATACACATTCAACCGATCCAACTGTTGAACATACGCAAACACATGTAAATACAGAATCTAGTCCATTGATCGATCCCAATCCATTCGCTAAGGATCACAGTTATGATCCATTAACAGATCCAAAACCTACTAATAAAGATCACTTATAATAACTCTTCTGAAAAAGTCTCTTAGGAGGCTTTTTTCATTGTAAAGATAGGTACATATCAAGTAAGTTGGTTTCTACCCTCCCCTATAAGGGAATGAACAACTATAGCTAATTATAAATAAGTGAGGTGCGTTACATGCCAGTGACCCGTGATCAAGACGACGTTTCGCGAGCGATTATACAACTGATCAAAGACGGCAATCTTGAGTCTTTAAAGAAAGCAATTGAGGAACTTAAGCCTGAAGAAGTGGCTGATCAGTATAAACGATTGCCCCGAAAACGACATACTGTGTATTTAGAAGTATTGGATAAAGATAAACTGATTCATATGCTGGCTTTTTTATCGAAAAGTGAACAACTGAGAGTACTTGAATTAGTAGGTCCAATTCGTTCTACAGAACTTTTAGACGAAATGAAAAGTGATGATTTATCCTATCTATTATCTGATCTTCCAGATAAACAAGTGGAAAAACTGATAGCTAAAATGCGTCAAGAAGAAAAAAAGAATATCCATAAGCGCCGAAAGTACCCAAAAGATTCTGCTGGACGAATTATGATAACACGCTATGTATGGATTCATCAGTCCTACTCCGTTGAGAAGACGATTGAAAAGCTCAAGCATTATGAAGCGTTTGCTCACTACTTGAACTACGTTTATATCATTAATGACGAAAAACAATTAATTGGTGTGCTTTCATACCGTGATTTATTACTTGCGGAGGCAGATGTTTGTGTTACGGAAATTATGGAAACAGGTGTAGCAAAAGTTTTGGATACAACTGATCAGAGTGACGTAGCCAAAATGATCGGTCGATATGACTTCGTATCACTACCTGTTGTGAATGAACAGGACGTTTTAGTTGGAATTATTCGTACGGATGAAGTACTCGATTTAGTTGTTAGAGAAGCAAACAAAGACATAGAAATGTTATTTGCTTCTGGTAAATCCATTGACTTCAACACAAAACCACTTATAGCTGCATACCGTAGACTCCCCTGGCTCATCCTGTTGCTATTTATCGGATTGGTATCGGGAAGTATCATTTCTAAATTCGAAGATACACTTAACGCCGTTGTAGCTCTCGCGTTCTTTATGCCGATGATTGCAGGTATGACAGGCAATACAGGTACACAGTCACTAGCAGTCGTAGTGCGTGGGCTTGTGTCTGAAGATATGACCATGAAGAGATCCCTTCATTTAATATTCCGGGAGCTAATTGTTGGAATCATATTAGGTGTAGTATGTGGTGCCTTAATTTCAGTGATTGCTTATATATGGCAAGGCAGTTTTACACTTGGATTAGTAGTCGGTTCTTCTTTAGTCGTCACACTTATTATCGGAACGATTGCAGGTACTGTGATTCCGTTGATTCTTAATAAACTCAAAGTAGATCCTGCAGTCGCTTCAGGTCCTTTGATTACAACTATTAATGATATATTGTCCTTGTTGATTTATTTTGGTATTGCGACTATGTTCATTTCAAAATTAATGTAGTTGAATATTCTGATTATTATGCATATAGAGAAGTGAAATGGCATAATATAATGTAATGAAAGGTTCGTGTAAGGTATTTGTAATATATCTCAGTTTCATGCCAAAGACTACAGAAAGATGACATTTTTCACAGTTTGATGATTTACGTTTATTACGTTTTTGATAGGTTATACTACTAGTAACAGCAACTGCACAAATGGATTTGGGTTGAAGTTTGGTGCAGCTGGATTTGTGATAGCGAAGAAGTAAAGTCGAATAGTTTGTACCGCTTCGTCGAAGAGCGTGTACATAATCAAAGCTCCGCGGCCATGGGTTGACCGCGGAGCTTTGTTTTTATTTCGCTGTTTATTTTTAATGAGGAAAGGGAATTTGTGAAACAGGAGGTGTTTACAGATGCCATGGAGTAAAAGTAATTATCCTACTTCACTAAAGAACCTAAATTCTGAAGTACGAGAGAAAGCCATTGAAATTGCCAATGCTTTGTTGGATGAAAACTATTCCGAAGCGCGCGCGATTTCCATTGCAACGGCTAAAGCACATGAGTATGTAGAAGGCAAAAGCGAAGGTCGTCCTCACTATGAAGTGAAATCACGAGAGAATGAGTGGATTTTTCGTAAGGCTGGAAGTGACCATGTGATGTTCAAAGAAGATACTAAATCATTACTACTTGAAAAAGCTAAAAAATATGTTAATGAACACAATGGTATTTTAAATGTCTTCCATGCGGACGGTTCACATGACCACACATTATATGAATAACTGTAAAAACGAAGTGCCCTTCTATTTAGGGGCACTTCGTTCATGTTTCTTCGCCAGGTTCTGGGGGATACGTCACTTCCCCATCGTCTAACACAACCGGTTCAGCCCCCCACTTCCCTACCTCGTGATCTTCAATTAACGTCTTCCCCTTAGGTCCATCAATAATATGTTTTACATCCCAACCATGTGTAGCGAGCCAATTACTAATTAATAAGCGATGGCATCTTGCCGGATGACGCTCTGAACAACATATTGCGATTCGCTTTTCTGAAGCTTCTTTCATCAATTCGTTGATTCCTTCTTCGAATTCGGGAGTCAACGTGTAATCCGCATAATTGTGGAAGGATTGATTATTCCATCCTTCATTGACTTCATTATCAATAGTTTTGGATTTCTTCCTACGGCCTCCTAATTTTCCGCAATGTCGATAGGCAATAGCATGCGCGGGTAACCATTCTTTCATTCGATCCTCATGGAAATGTGGGAATTTGCGACTGCCGGGAAATGCCCGAACATCTACTAGTTTCTGAATACCGGCATCGTCCAATAATTTTAAAAACTCTTCTTCCGTATGTGTGGAATGCCCAACTGTATAAATTTCCATAACTACTCACTCCTTATATTTCTACTATTCCCTCGGATTCGAATAGAATAACCTCCTTTCCATTTTTGTTACCTACTACTATTCAAGCGGGAAACTTTGACGCATGATGAAAAACACGGGTTCATCGTCTCCTAGTTTCTACATCTGAAATTCGGGAATGATAAAGTAAAAAGGAAGTGAAGACTATGCTTCATTTCAAACGAGCATTGTTTATATATAACTGTACCGCCGGAGAAGATAACATGGCACAGAAACTTTCTGAAACGCTTCACATATTTGCGCAAGCAGTCGACGAACTCATTGTACTGAACTCAGCTTCTGAAGCAGAACTCCAACTAACCTGCGTGAAATATAGTGATCAAGTCGACTTGTTCATTATACTCGGTGGTGATGGCACTGTTCATACATGCATTAACAGCATTGCGCCACTTTCTGTCCGACCGATCATAGCCATATTGCCTGGTGGCACGTCAAATGATTTTAGTCGATCTTTAGGTATCCCCCAGTCACTGAATGAAGCAGTAACAGAATTGCTTAACGGATCAGTCATCGAAACAGACGTCGGCAAAGTGGGTGAGAGCTATTTCATGAACTTTTGGGGCATCGGCTTAGTAACAAAGACGTCAGAAAACATTAAGTCCGAAGAAAAGAAACGTTTTGGATCGATTAGTTATGTGCTCAGTACATTGCGCACTCTCAACCAAACAGAACCTTTTCATTATAAAATTCGATCTACTAATACAGAATTGGAAGGCGATGCCATTTTATTATTTGTACTTAATGGACGCTTTATTGGTACAACTGAGCTACCTATCGCACCATTGACTCCATTTGACGGCAAATTAGACTTACTGATCGTAAAAGACACTAACTTCGCTGCCTTTAAAGAACTATTTGCATTACAAGATCCTCTCGTCGAAAATGAGCAACTAGCTGAACTTGAATATATACAAGTAGAGTCATTAGAAATAGTAGATCCTATTGGGAGTAAAGTAGACATGGATGGGGAAATTTATGAAGAAACTACACAGAGAATTACTGTCTTACCCGGCCATTTACAAATGATACAAGTTAATAGTTAGTAAAAAGGTAGCCGGAGAATAGTCTCCAGCTACCTTTTTAGCGTTCTATTTCCAATATCGGTTCATTCGAATTTGATATACCGGCCAATTCATCACGCAGTAAATAAGCACCGAGCATGCTATACACGGTTCCGTTACCACCAAGCCCAATCAAATAATAGATATGTGGTTCAAATGGATGGCGGCCGATTACTGGCAATTCATCTGTCGATTCACCAAACAGCGCAGTCCATTCGTATTCAAAGTCCAGTTTCTGATTCGGGAACAAGTCTTGTAATTCCTGTTTTAATTGTGAAAACTTCTTATCTATCGCTTCTTGTGAGTCAGGTAGTGTGTCCATATTCTGATCCAAACCACCCGCCACAATTCGATTTTCATCTGTTAATCGCATATACAAATAAGGTCGTTTCGTTTCCCAAATCATCATACGGTCATGCCAGAATGACAAATCATCGATCGGCTGAGTAGCAATTGCATACGTCACTTTTAAGTCTTTCTGAGGGATCGACATATCGGGAGTCGGTGCATAACCCGTCGTGACAATAACTGACTTCGCCTGAAATTCTCCATCTGTCGTTTTTATTAGTACGCGTTCTTCGGTATCCTGAATTCCCAGCACTTCAGTATGTTCAAATATATCCATACCCTTTTCATACGCATAGTGGATTGCACCCATGCATAAACGTAGAGGGTTTACTTCCGCATCCCCTTCTGTCACAATAGCGGCTGGTTGGGAGAATGGGAAGTGCGCTTCAATATCTTCTGGCTCCCAATACTCGACAGGGAAATCATATTTTTGTAGCGCTTCGAACTCCTTACGCAATCTTGCTACATCTTCTTCCGTACTCGCATAATATAAGCTATCACGCGTATGGAAATTCACATCAAACGGTGCATGTTCCGCCACGTCTTTCAAATTCTTCATCGCTTCTTTGCAGCCTTTATAAAACTCTACCGCTTTCTCTTCACCAATTTGCTCAATCAGTTCGTGTAACATAATATCATTGGAGAATTGCAATAATCCGGTATTGGCAGACGTACTTCCTCCACCCACTTCTTCTTGTTCAATCAACACAATAGAGTAGCCTTCATTCGACAAAACATACGAAGTGAGTGCACCTGACATCCCACCGCCTACTATCGCCACGTCATACAACTCTTTACGCTCTATTTTCGGAAAACCTTCTTTTTCAAATGTTGATTCCCAATATAATGATCCTGTATGTAACTTCATCATGAGCTATCCCCTGTCTAATCGTTTTTACTCTATTTACCCACTTAGACAGGTCATATAAACATAGACAAAAAAGACACTCAGCCATTACAACTGAGTGTCCATACTTTATCCTCTAAACGGCCACCAGACACCTCGTCCGAATGAAACCGTAATTGCTGGAATGAGCAATGGCAATATAATTAAGCCATATAGCAATAATCCCGAAATAACGATAGTTGCAATTTGTACGAGACTCAAAACACCTGAAGGCATCATGGCACCGAATGTTCCTGCTAAGATTACGGCTGCTGTAATAATAACCGTACCCATTTTCGCCATTGAATACATCAATGCTTCCTTGATCTTCATACCTCCGATACTCTCTTCACGGAAACGATCGAGTAAGAAGATCGAGTAGTCTACACCGAGCGCAATGAGCATGATGAATCCGAAGAATGGAACAGCCCAACTGATACCGTCATAACCTAGACCGTTAACAAAAATCAGTTCTGTAATCGAAATCGCCGTATAATATGTCAGCAGTAACGAACCGATCATATAAAGCGGCATGATTGCCGAACGGAATAAAACGAATAACACAACGAACAATCCAATTAACATGATCGCTACGGTACGCGTAAAGTCAGCTGACGAAATATCATTTAAATCCGAGTTAATACTTGAAATACCACTAAACGCTAAATCCGCATCTTCAAATGGTGTGCCGATAACGGAACGCTTCACAGAATCTTTAATATCATGAACCGTAGAAATCGCTTCACGTGAATAAGGATTTTCCTCTAGTATGACTTCCATCAAGATTCCTTTTTTATCGTCGAATGTGTAACGATCGATCACTGGAGTGAACTCTTCATTATCAAGCGTTCCTTTAGGAATGAATAACCCCGTATCGCGCACACTTTTCGTATCCGCCATATCAGCGAGCATATCGGCAATCTCCTGAAGGCCTGTTGTCACTTCAGCCAACCCGTCCTTCGAAGCTTTCACGCCACTACCTAGCTGTTTCAAACCACCTTTTAATTGGCCGATTTGTGAACCGCTTTGGTTAATTTGTGATCCTGCTCCTGCGATACCGCTGCTGATCTTATCCAATTCATTTCCTAATGCATCCAATCCACCAGCTGCTTGGGCTGCTGGTAAACCTTGTTGTAAGCCACCCGAAATCTGAGCGAGCTGACCGTTGATTTGCTCAATACCATTTGCCGCTTGGATTAATCCACTACCGCCACCCGCTCCACCGGAAGGTAGTTGGTTAGCTGCATCTCGCAAATTATATTGTACAGTTGCCAATCCTAGACGAATTTCCTGTATACCATCATTCGCCTCCTGCATGCCGTCCGCCATCAAGCCAATTTGGTGATCTACATATAAGTCTTCTAATAGTTCACCAGTCGGACGTGTAACAGTACGGACACTTTTCACGCCATCTACTTTCTCTAAATCACGAGAAATAGCTTCCAAATACGTAACGTCTCCTTCTTTAACGATTGGAGAATCTTTCTTCAGTAATACTTGTACAGGCAATGAATCCCCTTCACCGAATGCATCAGAAATGAGGTTCAACCCAATGACAGATTCTTTGCTACCATCAATTTCATCTACTGTATTGAATGAGAGATCATTGTCATACGTCAACAGTAGCGGAACCGTGATGATAGCTACAATCAACATGGAAAGTAGTGGACGCATGACGGATACTTTACTGAATGCAATCCATAATTTACTGTCTTTATGAGAAGCGGCCCCTTTAGCTGGCCAGAATAGCTTGTCTTTCAATATAGACATCAATAATGGGACAACAGTGAATAGAACGAGCATTAATACGGCAATTCCCACAGCTACCGCAACTGCTGACTTAAATATCGGGAAATCCGCAAAACCGATTGCCGCGAAACCGATAAACACGGCAAGTCCACTTATAAATAATGTACGACCTGCTGTTTTATAGGTGTTAATAATCGCTTCTTCTACTTCATGGCCTGCAAGTAATTCTTCTTTATAACGACTTAGCAACAAAATACAATAATCTGTTCCGAGACCGAATAAAATTGCTACTAAGAATATTTGTGTATAGTTCGAGACTGGGAATCCAAACCAGTCGATGAAAAATGCCACGAATGATTGACTTAATAAATAGGCAATTCCCACCGCCACTAACGGTACGAATGGAGTGATAATCGAGCGGAATACAATGAGCAAGAGAGCAAATATCAATACAACGGTAATCACTTCCGTCTTTTTCAATCCTTCTTGCGCGCTCTCATTCACATCATTATTAATGATGGCTTCACCTGTCATATAGACTTTGTCATCTTTTGATACGATATCTTTCTCGATTTTCTCTGCTAACTGAATAACTTCTTCTTGCGTACCGTCTACAGTAATCGGAAGCAAGACGGTTTTCTTATCCTTTGAAACAAGTTGCCCTTCCATTTCTTCACTTTCAAATGGATCTAAGACATCTGTTACGATTTCACTAACTTTCTTAATTTCTTTAGCTGCAGCTGAAATTTCTTTTTTCTTTGTTTGATCTGCTGCTTTTTCTAAATCATATACTAACGAAATCGTTTCATCTGCTTGCCCTGCATCTTCTAACATTTGCGCAGCCTTTTGCGAGTCTGCCGAATCGAGCAATTGGAATGATCCTGCCTTCTCTGCTTGCTTCGCTAAATCAGGTGCAAGTATGAACAATACGGCAGTCAGCACAACTAATCCTATCGCTATAGGCCATTTGAATTTCAACACAGTTTTCACCCGTTATCTCCCCCTCGTTACTAAAATCGATTTTAATTTACGGAATGTTTCAATGAATTGTTCTAGTTCTTGTTCGTCTATACGATCTTCGAACAATTTTTCGATACTATCATATATTGCTGCATTTGAAACAGACAATACTTCAAGACCTTTTGCGGTCAGTGAGATTCGATTGATCCGCTGATCGTTTGGATCTTTTTCTGACTGGACAAGATCTTTCTCGACAAGTTTCTTAAGACGTGTCGAAATTGCACTCTTATGTACTCCTTGAATTTCTGCCAATTGTCCACTAGATAGATAGCCATAGGCAGAAAGAATTTTTAGTACTTGGATTTGTTCTGGAGAGTAGTCTTTCCAAATCGGTACATCCAAATTTTTCACAACGTGTTCCGTGCCATAAATTATAACTTCTTCAAATAATTCTACTGCTTCTTGAAGTTGATCTTTCAAAGTAGTCCACCCCCTAAACCAATAATTAATAGTTTAGGGGGTGGACTAAATAAAGTCAACAAAAAAGCCAGCTTAAAAGAGATGTTCTCTCCTGCTGGCCTTCATTGGAATAATCTATTAAATAATACAGTACGCGATGACGGATAGTAGGATGGATGTTACTGTCATAGCAGCTAGCGGACGCATCGCACGATCTTTTAAGTCTCGTAGACTGACGTTTAGTCCAAGTCCTACCATAGCCGCTGTCAGTAACCATGTGGTCAGTGTGAAGACGCCTTCCATTACGTTATCAGAAACAGGAATAGAATGTCCGAATACATAGCTTCCAAGGATACTTAAGATAATAAATCCTACTAAGAACCAAGGAAACTCAATTTTAGCACCCGATTCGTCAGTATCTTTGTTTTTGCGTTTCATTATGAAGATCAAGATAAAGCAGAGTGGTACTAATAGGAATACACGACCGAGTTTGGCTAGTAAAGCTATAGCTAACCCGTCTTCTCCTGCGGGTGCACCAGCTAATGCAACGTGCGCCACTTCATGTAAACTGATTCCTGCCCACATTCCGTACTCGATTGAATCAAGCGGAAGGATCGGACGTAAAATGGTGTAGCCAATCGCAAATACGGTACCCATTAACGCGATAATTCCTACACCAATTGCGGTATCTTCATCTTTTGCCTTAATGATTGGTGCAACTGCAGCAATGGCAGCCGCGCCACAGACCCCTGTTCCGACCCCTAAGAGCAAGGAGATATTTTTATCTGCTTTAAATACTTTAGCAAGCCAGATCGTCATGAAGATGGCAAAAATGATGACCCCTACATCTCGAGCGAGTAAGCCAAGACCGTCACTTAAGACTGTATCTATATTTAATTTCAACCCATATAAAATGATAGCAGCACGTAGTAAACGCTTCGATGAAAAGGCGATTCCACTTCGGATTATTTCAGGATAGCCGAAGAATTGACGGTATGCCACCGCGATAATAATTGCGCATGCCAGTTGTCCGATATGATCGAAACCTGGTACCTTTGCTAATAAATAACCTAAAAATGCAATGAAGAATGTAAATGCTATTCCACCCATCCATGATACCCATTTGGATGGATGTTTCGGTTCATGCTGTTCCGGAATCATTTTTGAAGTAACCACGATGACATCACCTCCTGTCACAAGTATATAAAAGCATTCGCTATAAGAGAAATAACAATTTATAATAGGTATGATAAGTAAAACGATATACATGGAAAGGAGTTGCTTTGTCATCGACCAGCAACTGCAAGTATTTATCGAAGTAGCCGAGAAAAAGAACTTTTCAAGAGCAGCGGAAGAACTGCATATGACACAACCCGCTGTCAGTCAGTACATCCGTTCACTAGAAGAATCCATTGGCGTTCGACTACTTGAGCGGACCAATAAATACGTGCGGCTCAATCAAGCCGGAGAAATTGTCTATCATCACGCAAAAGAAATCATCGGACTGTATTCTAGAATGCAGAATTTAGTTGATGACTTAGCTAACAAAGCAAGTGGTCCACTTACGATCGGTGCCAGCTACACGTTTGGAGAGTATGTTCTTCCACACATCCTGTCCAAGCTTGTCGCGGATTATCCATTGATCGAACCGCAAGTGACGATTGGCAATACAGCAGACATTGCGGAACTAGTCATCACTCATCAGCTAGATGTAGGCTTGATCGAAGGACACTTCAAGGAAGCTGCACCTTTGCAGAATGAAGATTTTGCAGAAGATGAAATGTACGTCGTCACTTCCGTCGATCACCCACTTGCACAGAAAAAAGGACGTCAATCCATTACTGAGTTAGAAGATGATATTTGGTTGTTGCGCGAAGAAGGATCAGGTACACGCGAAGCGGCAGAACTATTCTTCTATCAGTCAGGATTTTATCCGAAACGTATTATGCAGTTTAGTAGTACGCAACCGATTAAAGAGTCCGTGGAAGCAGGTCTTGGCGTGAGTTTGCTGTCACAGTGGGCGATCCAAAAAGAGTTGCACTACGGTGATATGAAGGCGTTGTCTATAAAGGGAACGCCATTTAAACGTCATTTTTCCATTGTGACGAATTCCCCTTTCCAAACGAAGGCGTTGCAGGTTTTTATTGAGTTGTTGAAGAATAGTGAGGAATTAACTGTGTTGAATGTGCGTAGTGAGGGGTAGTGCTGGTGACGTGCGAGTATACGGGTAATTTGTTGGTAGAAGTAAGTAGGATACGATGGTAGGTAGTTGTTTTGCAAACCCTTACTCTTCCTTGTTTTGTGCAGGGGTTGTGGTTTGACTGGCTATGCAAGTGTGGCGGGCATTGGCCCCACTTCGGCGGTGGTGGATGGCTTCCGCAATGAGCCAGACAGGAAAGTGCGCCTGGCTGTCTCATTGCTACGCCTACCACGTGCAGCCGCCTTCGTTAGACTGGGTGTAGGGCGGTTCAGTTACTTGTTTTTCTAGTACACGGATAATTTGTTCGTACAGGTAAGTAGGATACGATGTTGGGTAGTTATTTTTGCAACCCCTTACTCTTCCTTGCTTTGTGCAGGGGTAGTAGTTTGACTGGCAATGTAAGTAGGGCGATCATTGGCGCCACTTCGGCGGTGGTGGATGGCTTCCGCAATGAGCCAGACAGGAAAGTGCGCCTGGCTGTCTCATTACTACGCCTACCACGTGCAGCCGCCTTCATTAAATAGTGTGTAAGTCAGTTCTGATTCTTCTTTTGCAAGAATAGGAACTAGTACCACCCAGTTACTGGTTTTATCTCCTATAAAC
>NZ_PDYP01000015.1:0-72390 GCF_002743115.1 Sporosarcina sp. P17b
TAAGCGCTCTATCTACTGCGTTGACCGCTCTATTGGCATCGCTGAGTGCTCTATTGGCATCGCTGAGTGCTCTATTCCTCGCCGTGACCGCTCTATCCACCGTGCTCACCGCTCTATCATCCCCCACAACCGCTCATAGCCTTCAATATGTAGCTAATTTCCACCAATAATTATGTGTCGATCAATCTTTCACCACAAGCGCTCTATCCGCTGCGTTAACCGCTCTATTGGCGTCGTTGAGTGCTCTATGCGTCGCCGTGACCGCTCTATCAACCACGCTCACCGCTCTATAGCCCTCCACAACTGCTCATTAGTCCCCCATCGCATAAACCTTTTTAAAAAGTAGAATAAAAAAACCCATGTTAGAAAAGCCCATGGATTAAATAATAAATACCTATTAATTTTTGTTTGCTTTGGTTTTACTACTCACACAGAGTAGTAAATATCATCTTCACTCTCGTAGCGCACAGCAATGGACTGTCCATTATCTGATTGGAACTGCAAGGCAGCGATGTCTAGTTGGCCAGTAAGAATAGAAAATGAATGATGATCATGCTGTGTAGGTAGAAGAGAATAGTGGATAATATCATGAATAAGAGAAGACATATCTTCAAATGAAGTAAAAATATAATACTCATTAACCATATAAGCCGGCATATTGCTCATCTCCTTGTAATTAGCTAAAGAACGGATCGACGGAGGGGCCGAAGCGAATAACTTTCAGGCTAGCAGGTACTTTGCAGCCGGCTTCAAAATGAGCCTGAATTATATTATATGCTTCAAATAGAATATTTGTGAATATAAAAATCATTCTACCGTTATTATAAAGTAGAATGATAGAAATTACTATTGAGTATTGTTAATTTATTGAAAAAGGGTAATTAGATTATTTTCTCAAACTAAACATAGTTTGCATGAAGGCCAACAGTGCATTTTTATCTGCGTCAGATAAGTCTATTCCGTTAAAAGATACTTGTCCGCGTAAAATATTCTCAAGAGCAAGATCTTTAGGTTGTCTCTTGTTTTTTGAAGAAGAGATGGCTTGATCTACTGTTTCGTTAGGTAAGTAACCTGCCAATATTAGTAACTCGTTTTTATCCGTCTCTAACGCAGCTGCCAATGCACAAATCGTTTCACGAGAAGGATTGTATCTACCTTTCTCCAGTGAAGCAATGAAGGAGTAGCTCAAGTCAGCGCGATCTGCCAAATAACGTAAAGTCATTTCACGTTGTTCACGTAATTTCCGTAGACGATTTCCAAACTCGTTCAATAATATCCCCACCTTATCTATCTACAGTTTTTAGTAAAAAGTATGCATTACTATTATAGCCTATTTATATAAAGATAAACAGAACAAAGTCAAAAGTCTAATAGGTAAAAAGACTATTTTATTAAAAAAATTACACTATTCAAATAAACCTTCGATAGATCTCGTCTGATGATAGCTTAGATAAATATAGTTAAAGCGGATACAGCACTGTATTTGAATTTTTGCCTATATAGTTATTTTACTTTATTGAGTGGTGAACTTCTATACTCCATATCCCTTAGTTTTTAAATAGTTTACTTTCTATATGTATTTTTAACGAGCCTACAAAGAAACTCATGTATTAAAAATTCATTTTATTACGCGATAGAATTATCTGACAAATGTGTTGACAAAAAGAACAAATGGGTATAATATGTGTTGTAAGGCTAAACAAAACGTTTTTTTGCTCTCTTTGTTTAGAAAAACAACACAAAATAATTCTTGATATAGAAAGGGGAGTAGAAGGGGTTCCGATGTATACGGCTACCCACATTATATATTCCACAGTTTACCTTTGCATCTGCTTACGTTTATCTTGTGTAGCATTTTAGCTTTTGTATTAGTTTGCTGGACAGTAATTATAAGGATGATTGTAGTGATAGGCGATAGTAAAAACATACGTAACGAAAAGCAGTAGAACTTTTATGTAGTCAGCGAACAGGTCTGAACTTCTTATTAACACGGGTCGTTCGGAATACTTAGTGTAATCTTTGTACTTTATACTAACAAATTTGACTAAAAATGTGGTGACACAGAAAGTGCAGGTGTTGAGAATGCGTTATGAATCTAAGGAATCTCGCAACAAGAGCAAAATGAAGTCTACCACTCTTCTTTTATTTCTAAGTTCTATATTGGTAGTAGGAGGGTGTTCACCTCTATTTGGAAATAGAGCAAATAATGACTCTAATGCAGTCGCATTAGCCAGTGAAAAGGTAGACCACTATGTCGGTGAGAAAAGTGAGGCTCTTTCTTTTGTATGGACTACTAGAAAGGAGTTATCCCTAACATTTAACGGAATGGCTGATAAAAAGACGATGTTGGAACTTTTGGATGCATTAGAGGAAAACAATATTCCTGCTACATTCTTTTTACCTGGTATTCGGGTAGCAGAAGAGCCTGAAATTGCTAAGTTGATTTTGGAACGTGGTCATGAAATAGAAAACAACACATTGAATCAAATGGAAATTCGGAATATGAGTTATGAACAGCTATATAAAGAAGTGAAACTGAGTAATGAAGTAATTCGAAATGAAACCGGCGTTACACCTCGTTATGTAAGGACTAGATCTGGTGATTACAATGAAGAACTGCAAGCAGTCACTGCACAACTGGGAATGGATGCAGTCATTAATTACACAATCAATCCACGTGAAGGGGATATGCAAGGGGCTAAATCAATTGGAGACTATATTGAAAGATATATAACACGCGGGTCCATCATTTCTATGCATACGGACATCAATCCCGAGGTAGTAGGATCCATTCCATATATCGCAAAAGCTGTAGAAAAAACAGGCTATAAATTGGTCCCGCTAAAAGAACTGGTCGATAGGGGAACTGAGCGCAAATCACTGGAGCAAATTACAGGCTATGATCGAATCAAAATCAATCCAAACTATAAAGACATCAAACCCAACATCTTCTACGACGCTCAAACGGAAGAAAAAGTTATTGCACTGACATTCGATGACTGGGCAAGCGACTATACAGTGTCCAAGATTCTAGACATTTTAAAAGAGGAGAAGGTTCCGTCCACGTTCTTCCTGATTGGTAAAGGTGTAGAGAAGAATCCAAACCTAGCACGAGCAATTTATGAACAGGGCCATGAAGTAGCAAGTCACTCATACGGTCATGAAGTTGTAACAGGGATGACCCCTGAAAGGTTACAAGAGGATTTGGTGAAAGCCCATAGAGCGATTACCGAAGCTATTCAAGCAAGGCCCACAATGTTATTTCGTCCTGCTACAGGAGAAATAGATGAAGAAACTGCAAAGATTGCTATGGCTACAGGTTATAAAAGTATTGCATTATATGATGTCACACCGTTTGACTGGGACCTGGAAAATGATGCAGATGAAATTGTAAAACGCGTCATCAATAAACGCGGAGATGGAAGCGTCATCGTACTTCACATCTTAGATGGCACACATACGATCGAAGCCCTACCTAAGGTGATTCATACATTACGCGAGGAAGGCTACACATTTAAACATATGTCCGAATTAATGCGAATGAAGAATAACTAATAGATGGAGATGGTATCAATGGCGAATACATTATACGAGCGAATCGCAGATAAACAGGAAAAGATTGCGGTAGTTGGTTTGGGTTACGTAGGACTACCGGTGGCTATCGCATTTTCGGAAGTGGCTGACGTCATAGGTTTCGATGTTAGTGAAAAAAAGATCGATCAATTATTCGCTGGAATTGACGTGACGGGCGATGTAGGAGACGAACGAGTACGCGATACAAGTATGCTATTCACTTCAGATGAAAAAGACTTACAAGATGCAAAGTTTTTCGTTGTCGCCGTTCCCACTCCTATTCAGTCAGGAAATCTCCCAGATTTAAAATTTCTTCAATTGGCCAGCCAAGCTGTGGGCCGAAATATGAAGAAAGGATCGATCGTAGTCTATGAATCAACAGTTTATCCAGGGGTTACAGAGGAAGTATGCATACTCGAACTTGAAGCAGCATCCAACCTGAAGTTTGGAACAGATTTTACGGTTGGCTACTCGCCAGAGCGAATTAATCCGGGTGATCAAGTACATCGTCTTGAAAATATTGTGAAAATCGTCTCGGGTAGTGATAAAAAAACACTGGATACTGTGGCAAGCGTCTATGAAATGATTATTGATGTCGGTGTATACCGTGCGGAATGTATCAAAGTAGCAGAAGCGGCAAAAGTTATTGAAAATGCACAACGGGATATCAACATTGCGTTCATGAATGAACTTTCCATGCTGTTCAATCAAATGAAGATTGACACACAGGCAGTCTTACGGGCGGCGAAAACCAAGTGGAACTTCTTACCGTTCTCACCGGGCTTAGTAGGAGGACATTGTATCGGAATTGACCCCTACTATTTAACATATAAAGCAGAAGATTGCGGTTACCGATCTAGGATATTACTTGCGGGGCGTCATATCAATGATTCCATGGCAATATACATTTCCCAGCAAATCCTTAAAAATCTGGCGCAGCAGAAAGTGAATATGAACGATATTAAAGTAGGCGTACTGGGCCTAACCTTTAAAGAAGATTGTCCCGACTTCCGTAACACGAAAGTACTCGATATTATCAATGAATTAAAAGAGTATGGAATCGAACCTATTGTAGCAGACCCATTAGCAGATCCCCAAGCAGTGAAAGAAGAATGTGGTATTACACTAACGTCAGTTGATGAATTCAAAGACTTGCATGCGGTGATTGTGGCAGTACCTCATGAAACATACAGGGGACTTAGGCTGGAAGATTTCCAGCAAATGTTCAAGTCAGAGACTACGCAGCTATTAGTAGATATAAAAGGTATCTACAATAAAAAGGAGTTTGAAGAGCAAAATATTCGATATTGGAGTCTATAAGAAAGGAGTGGAATTATGGTGAAAGAAAAACTAACGACCAAAACAGTAGTCAGACACACTAGTGAATCGACACTTCTTCCGAACGTTCCAATAGTTCGAAGAGATGAAGAAGGCAACATGGTCGAAACAAATCGCCTGTTGAAAGATTCCTGCTCATGCGACTTCAACGTCATAATGAAAGAAAAAATGTTCGGCACTAAAATGAAAACAAAAGCTATCGAAATATCTAAAACTGAGCTGATTGTGGACTTCGATTCATCTATGAATGCACTGAAAGCCGGTGATGTTGTAAACTTACGCTTTAAAATTCCCGAAGGAACATTGGGCGAAGGGTACGAGTCGACAGTGAGAATCCAAGGAACAGTTAGCTGGCAAGAAGTGAAGATGCCAAATGGTGAAGTAAGCTGGAAAATGGTATTCAGATTTGTTGAATCTTTGGATACGTACTTCCAAAGAACGAAATGGAGATTTATTACGACTATCACTCTTGCCAGTCTACTGCTCGTATCATTCTTCATTGTATTAATGCGTGTTGAAAGTTTAGTCTACTTTAAATTCAATAAATTCATTTACTTCTATAGTCTCATTGCAGCTACCTTCTTGCTGACTCGTTATATATTTGGAGCCTTATATAAAAATGTCCCAATTAACCCAAATTATCGTCCGGGTGTTTCCATTATCATTCCTGTCTTCAATGAAGAGGAATGGATTCATAAAACGATTTACAGCTGTCTAAATCAGAACTATCCTATCGACAAGCTGGAAGTAATCGTTGTAGATGATCAGTCTACAGATCTCACGGTAGAAAATGTTTGGAAAGCGGTAGAAAAGTTGGGACAAGAAGATGAAGTTTACAAAATAAAAGAGCGATTACAAGTATACGTTATGCCGAAAAACGGTGGGAAACGCGAAGCTTTGGTTGATGGTGTAGCAATGGCTAAGCACGACCTCGTAGTATTCGTTGATTCTGATAGTTTTCTAGAACCAAACGCCATTTTGAATTTAGTCCAGCCGTTTCAAGATCCTAAAATGGGTGGCGTTGCTGGTCGAACGGATGTTGAAAATAAATATGCAAACAGTATTACTAAATTACAAGTTGTACGTTATTACATTGCCTTCCGCGTCATGAAGGCAGCTGAATCATACTTTGATTGCGTTACTTGTTTATCGGGTCCGCTTTCTTGTTACAGAAAATCCTTGATTCTCGAACACCAGGAAGATTGGCTCAATCAAACCTTCTTAGGCCAGCCAGCAACATTTGGTGATGATCGCAGTATGACCAACTTTATTTTACAAACACATCGCACAGCATATCAAGATAAAGCAATTTGTTCGACAGTTGTACCTGATAAATTTGGTGTGTTTTTAAAACAACAAATGCGTTGGAAACGTTCGTGGTTACGTGAATCACTACGTGCAGGAACTTTTATTTGGAAAAAGGAAGTATTCATGGCTTTGTTCTTTTATGTAGGACTGATTGTACCGATAGCCGCGCCAGTAGTTGTACTGTACAACTTAGTATATGTACCGCTGTATCACGGTATATTCCCAGCGACATTTTTAATGGGACTATTCCTAATGGCCTTCATGATGAGCGCGGCTTACTTGTTCTTTAAAAGAAGCAGCTTGTGGATCTTCGGATTTGTCTTCGTGTTGATGTATGAAGCAGTTCTTTTGTGGCAGATGCCGGTTGCCTGGGTAACCTTCTGGAAATCTACTTGGGGAACACGTGATACACCACAAGACATCGAAGCACGAGAGAAGAAATTGGGGAAGAAGTTGAAAAAAGATCCTCTAACTATCAAATCATAACTATATGAATTTGTAGACAAGGAGAATGGCGTATGAAACAAAAAAATAATGAAGTATTAGATTATGAAATGAAGAATCGTAGGAAAGTAAGACGTTCGATTTTTCAATTAGCTATCTTACTGATCGTAGTCTTCCTTGTATTCCAAACGTTTGTCGAAATGAATCGTTATGATGCAACAGATAGTAAGGAATGGAAAAACAAGAAAGGCTTTATTGCACTATCCTATCCTGGTGTATCGAGGGATGGTTCAGATTCACTGTTTGCTAAGAAGCAATTGCAACAGCAGCTGCAAGCGTTAACAGACCAAGGATTCGTGACCATCTCTCAACAAGATGTCTTAGACTTCTATAAGAAAAAGAAACCATTACCCGAAAAGGCATTGTTTCTTGCTTTTGAAGATGGCCGTACGGATACGAGTGTATTCGTCAATCCATTGTTGAAGAAATATAACTACAAAGCAACGTTACTATCCTTTGCCAATAAATTGAATGAGAAGGATAAACGGTTTTTGCAGCCTTCACATTTGAAGCAGATGCAAAAAAGCGGTTTTTGGGAATTAGGCAGTAATGGCAATCGCTTAACATATATCAATATCTTCAATAAAGCAGGCACATTCCTGAACATACGCAATGATGAAGAAGTACTGAGTAAGGATGAAATCGATTCGTACAATCACTTTTCGATGGACTTTATCCGCGATCAGTACTTGATCCCTAGTGAAAATCGTGTAGAGATGGAGCGACGAATTACAAAGGATTACGAAGAGATGCGTCAAACATATCAAAAACAGTTGGGTTCGACACCGGGTGTCTACATGATCATGCACGCCAATGGGCTCTACAATACGGCAAACAATTTGGTTACCGAAGTAAACGACAAGGAAATTAGAAAGACTTTCGATATGCACTTCAATCAAGAAGGAGACGCGTACAACACAAAGGATAATGAATTATATAATCTTACACGTGTCCAGCCCGTGCCTTCCTGGTCAACCAATCATTTGCTAATGAAAATTCAAAAAGATACCAACCAAAAAGTAGAATTTGTAAAAGGGAATGAAAAACAAGCGAAGCAATGGAAGGAAATAGAAGGCGCGGCTGAGTTCAACGAGAACACCATTACACTTACATCAAAAGCAAGAAAGCAAGGGAAATTGATATTGACAGAGAGTAATGACAAAGACATTCAATTTACTGGCAAAGTGGGCGGGGATGTTGAAGGTCAACAATCCATTTTCTTACGGCGTAGTGATAATGGTGATGGATATGTGAAAATAGCATTTGAAAATGATCAAATAATTATTGAAGAAAAAGTAGAAGGTCATTTGAATGAATTGCTTGATACTCAGTCAATAGAGATAATCAATCACGCTCAAGCGACTGATAGTGATGAGTCCACTTCAAGAAATGAAAATGAAGTGCAACAAGAAAAACTACCCAACGAAAAGTATATAGAAATGAAGCTTCAAGATAATAAGTTATCCATTTGGATAAATGACAAAAAAGTTATCAATAAGCTAGCTATCAATCCAGATATTCAAGCTGGCAAACTAGCACTTGGTTCTACATGGATAACAGGTGACTTTAATGATCCAATCCATGATGCACACTTCAGTGATATCACAATCACTTCATTAGCAAATAAAGACGTTGCGCAAACTACATTATTCACAAATGAAATACAAAAACCACAGCAAGTCATGTATACGTTTGTCGGTTCTATCAAGTCTGCAATGAACTGGGTTGTTGATAATTTCTAATGACTGGCATGAGCTGAAAAGGCGGAGATTTCAATGCTAACTACTAAAAACATCATATTCATTGTGATTTCCTGCCTCTTTTTCAGTGGATGTCAGGAAAAGAAACAGCAAACTATGGATTTATCAGTTCTAGATGAATTGAAGTTTTCAGCTTGGGTTACAGAATGGCAATGGCAAAGCGGAGTGGAGGATCTACGACAAGTTGAAGGTCTTGATAGAGCGCAGGTTTTTGCAGCATATTTCGATGGGGAAGATCACATTTACTTCCGCGATAAAATGGACGATGCCATTGCTGGTATGAAGAAGCTATCAAAAGAACGTAATATCCCGCTGGATTTAACGATTGTGAATGATCTGTTTCTACCCGATGGAACAGTTGTCCACAAAGATTCAGAGTTAATTGGACGATTGATAGAAACGCCTGAAAGTCGTAAACAACATATTGATAATATTTTGGAGTACATCGATACCTATCAATTTGAAGGTCTTGAAATAGACTACGAAAATATAAACGAAGAGGACTTGCCGAATTTGATCCAGTTTTATCAAGAACTGCATGTCGTTCTTGAAGCACAAGGAAAACCATTGCGTATTATATTGGAGCCTAACTTACACGTGGAACAATACAACTTTCCAACAGGACCGGTTTACGTCATGATGGCTTATAACTTACATGGGGGGCATTCCGAGCCGGGCCCAAAAGCGGATGACGAGTTCATCCGTAAAGTAGTGAATAAAATGAATACTCTTCCTGGGCAACCGGTTATCGCCTTATCAGCTGGCGGTTTTAGTTGGCAGCACGGAAATGGGGAAACGAAAACCCTCACAGAGATGGATGCAGAGGGTCTTGCTGAAACAGCGGATGTTGTACCTATGCGAGATCCATCGAGTGGCAGCATGTACTTTGATTACCAAGATGCACATGGTGATACGTTTACTGTTTGGTATGGAGATCAGCAAACCTTGTATCAATGGATGAAGATTTCAGCTGAAGAGGGACAGACGAGGGTTTCTTTATGGCGAATGGGGGGAATGGAAACATCCACATTGGAATTCCTGAATAAAGCCGTCAATTATAAAGCGAAGGCGAGAGGAGAAAACGAGATGTTTGCCAATCATATAAAAGAACTCAGGAAACAAATGAATCTGACGCAGGCAGAGTTGGCCGAGCGAGTGGGGATCGGACGTACAGCCTTATCCAAAATAGAGAACGGTGCGTACTATCCAAGTGCCAAAACAATGAAAAAGATTTCGGATGTACTTAATAAGCCAATTGGGGAAATATTTTTCAATACAGATATATCTTCATGACAAGTGAACAGTATGTACCGTCCATATCCTAGTGTGAGTCGTAAAGCGACCGAGGGGAGAGAAGATTCATGAAAGTACATGGAGCAGATGAAAAAATTAAAACGCCACTAGCAAATGAAGAAATAATCTTCAGAAAAGACATAGAGGTTCCTATTCATATGAGGGTAGTGCGACTTACTATTATTCGTGCACCAAAGGGATACGGAAAGACGATGTTGCTAAGTAAATCCCTCTTCGAGACAAAAGACTCAACGGCTTGGCTCACATTGGATGGAATGGATAATGATCCGGTTCGGTTTTGGACGTACGTGATTACCGCACTAGGTGGAATTGGGAAAGCGTTCGATACAGAAAAACTATTGTCATTCGTTAAAACTAGCCCACCTCATTTCATGATCGTCGATATGTTGTTGAATGAACTAACTAACATGCATGGTAAAACCGCACTTATTCTAGATGATTATCATATGATCACGAATCCAGTCATCCATAAAATGATGAACAGATTCATCGATTACTTACCACATCACGTAAAGCTGTTCATAGCGAGTCAAAATGAAGTACCACTAACTGTTTCAAAGTGGCGGACAAAAGGTTGGGTATATGAAATTGGTATTCAACAACTACAATTTCAACTGCATGAAATTCGAGAGCTATATAGCAAGCATTCATCTGAAATGAGTCATTCTATATTTTTTTATCAGCAAGTATTACGTATTACAGAAGGTTGGGCTTTAGGGATCCAATTAATCCACTTGGCGGGAATAGAGGATGATCGTCAATGGGAGTCAAAGGACTCTTCCATATTATCACCCGTGGTAGCAAATCACTTACTCTATGAAGTTTTATCGAGCCTCAAGCCTTCGATGCAAGACTTTCTTATACGTACATCCATGTTGAATGAATTAACACCTGAAAAATGTAATCAGGTATTGGGTCGTAGTGATAGTGAAGATATATTGAAAGATATAGAAAAAAGAGGGCTGTTTATTCATCGGTTAGATAACAGTCATTTGACATACAGATATCATAGTCTATTTTCAACTGCTTTACAAAACGAGATGCATCAACGTTTTTCCAAAGACTCTATCACTGAAATTTATACCAAAGCAGCGTACGTCGAATATGAACAAGGTAATTATGCTCTAGCAATAGAGCTAGCGATAAAAGGAAAACTCTTCACCGTAGCGGATCATTGGATCGAAGAGAATCTAGTAAACATCGTTTTATCTAAACAAATAGAAATGTTTATGTGGTGGGTTAAGACGCTTCGTAAAAACTCCTTTGAAATTCATGTCGAAACGCTTACCATATACGCATTCAATCTAGCCATGCAGTTTGAGATGGAAAAGGCAGGATCGATTGTTAGAGAGCTTGATCGTAGACATGAAAAAGATGGTTGGAAAAATGAGACCGCATTGGATGATGCATCACTAATTTTAGAGGTCGTAAAAGTCTTTATGTTGTGTACGCAGTGTGGACCGACAGATAAGAGAGTCCTGTATTTACAGCAAAAGATTCACAATCACCCATTTTCAACAGATTCTCGATGGAAACATGTGTCCATCATTTATAACCACTTTGAACCACAGTTGTTACGCACTAGTTTAGGCAACAGAGGTAAACTGTGCTCCATCAAACAATTATCTATATATAATGACACGTTGCGAAGTGATAAATTCCTCGCCCACAATTTAGCCGGGTATAGTTATGGTCTGCAAGCCGAAGTTCTTTATGAAATGAATCTACTGCCCGAATCAGAGCAATATATAGAAAAGGCAATGGAATATACTTACCGTCATGCCGACGCAGGCTTGTCTGTCCCCATGTACATTTTACAAGCGAAGATTTATCTAGACGATAAACAGTTTATCAAAGCACAAGCCATACTCAACCACGCGATAGAGTCAGCGGTTAATCCCAACTGGCAATGTATTTTAATTACAATGAAAGCACTTGGTTATATTCGGGAAGGGTCTTTAGATCGGGCGGAATTTGAATTGAACAGATCATCAAGTCTAACCTACAAGCAGGCAGAGCCCCGCTTGGAATTCTGGATTCTCGTACGAGCAAGATGGCATATGGAAAAAGGCAATATCCGAAGAGCTCTTTATTATATTGATCAAGTGGCGCAAGAAGCTAAAGAAAATTTTCAATTGACAACTTTAATAGAAGCAAAGGTATTGCGATCAATCTGCATGTGGCAAACCAATAAGAGAAAACTGGCGGTGGAGACACTTCATGAAGCACTCGAATTGGCAGTGAAGTCAGGTTATAAAAGACTATTCATGGATGAAAAAGCATTAAATTCAGTGCTGATCAGTTATATCAAAAGTCGAATGAATTTTGAACGGGCAGAATGGGAGACGGTCCCGCTTGTTTTTGCACAGTCGTTACGCACAGACCATATCACTCGTCCCACAACCACTCATCATAGTAAACCGAAGCTAACTCCGCGAGAGGAAGAGCTGATCAAAGCACTTGCGACAGGTTCAACAAATAAGGAAATAGCTGAACAACTATTCCTTTCAGAGGGAACCGTTAGAGTGTATTTATCGAAGGTGTATAAAAAGCTCAATGTCAGCTCACGAACTCAAGCTATATTGCAAGTGAAGGATTGGCAGTAGAACTACTATCGACAAAGGGGATGGCTATAATGGTTGTATTAGTAGAATCGAAAATACAAAAGCCTGTTCATTTTGAAAAGTGGATTAGCAGGGAGAGTATGTTCACCGTCCGACATGAGGCGGTACAGTCAAACGTACTATTTATCAGCGCTCCAACGGGTTATGGTAAGACGACGTTTTTAACTCGTTGGTCAGAAGAACTTGATGAACATATTGCATGGCTATCAGTCGATGAAAGCGACAATCAAGCACTTCATTTCTTTGGATATATTATCTATACCGTTTATTCAGCGTGTAATTTGCTACCCAAAAAGAAATTACAAAAGAAGTTAGCCAAAGCAGACCGGAATGAACTGGATGCTATGTGGAGCTACTATAAAGAACTAGACAGAGGTAAAGAAAAGTCGGTACGATTGATCATCGATGACTTTCATCATATTAATGATCCAGAACTATTGGAAATGATTCAATACTTTGTAGTAAATTTACCGGAATCATTAAAAATTTGCTTCGCCAGTCGCCATCTTCCCCCCTTTACACTCGCACTATGGCAATCCTTATTAACTGTCACTGAAGTTAGAATGCAGCAATTGCGCATTACGGATGATGATATGAAAAGCTACTTGAAACAACACCCTCAACAGCAAGGATCAGTATGGCAAGAGTTTCTTCAAACGGAAGGGTGGCCTGCGGGACTTCAAGAGGTTTTACAGTCACAAGGAATATCTCATCAATTGAGGTCTGACAGGCATCGACAATTCACAATGAATGTCCTAACAAATGATTTATGGAGCAATTTTTCAGGCTCCGCACAGCATTTCCTCTTAGTGACATCCATCTTGGACACAATGAATCAACAGATATGTGATGCCTTACTCGAAAGTAAAGAGAGTCTTATTCATTTAAAGAATCTAGAAGAAAAAGGGTTTTTCATAGAAAGTGATTCAGAAATAGATACACAATATCGCTATCATCCACTTTTTGCTGTAGCGCTACGGCAAAACTTGCAGAAAAACCATTCCAAGGAATTTGTATCTGCCTTGCATAGGAAAGCTGCAGGGATATACTTTCGGCAAGGTAATGTTGTGGAAGCCATTACCCATGCCTTAAAGGGGCAAGCGTACCCACTTGCAAGCACTTGGATGATGCATTACGGTGAGGATTTTATAAAAGATAAAAAAACTGCATCTTTTATCTCCTGGTGTAAAGAATTTGAAAAAGTTCATATTCCATTGGCTTTTGATCTTCAACTGCTCTTTGCTTTTGCCCTTCTAGCTGAGCATCAAGTGGATGAAGCAGATCACGTCATGAACCAAATGACGGCGCAAGGGAATCGGAAAGAATGGAATGCTTTTACCGAAAGAAGTCGATCTGCTGCATACGACTATTTCTTAATCAAGTCCTACATCACAATCATTCGAATGGGTGGCGTGACAGAAGTAGGACAGTGGCTGCAAAAGGGCTTTGATTTACATGTAGAAAAAAGCTCCAAACTATACGTGCTACCACTTCAATTTAATAAAGTAGAGCCTGTATTATTACGAACGCCACTAGGTTCGGCCAAAAAATTAGGCATACAGCAAACTCTACTAGAGATACAATCTTGCCAGACAAATAAACTGTCCATAATAGGTTATTATCATGGGATTCAAGCTGAAACATTGTACGTGACAGGTTCAATAAAAGAAGCTAGACAGCAACAAGTAGAAGCGCTACTTCTAGCACATCATTTCCAAGATCCAGGTCTGTTGATACCTATGTATGTATTGAGTTGTAAATTGCATATAGCGAATGGTGAGATGGAAAAAGCACATGAGACGATCCGAAGCGCTTTACTATATACCGAAGACGGCTATTGGAAAGGGTTTTTATACGCATTCGAAGCGTTCCTGCACTTGAAACAAGACCATCTAGAAGATGCAGAAATGGCGCTCTCGATGATACAACGTGACTATGCAGAAGGTATACAGCAACATCCTTTTGTTGCGCTTGTAGAAGCAAGACTGCTTTTGAGAAAAGGGCAATGGGAAGAAGCATTGGAGAAAACATTGTGTGTGAAGTTCGAAGCTTTAGAAGAAAGGCAAGTAGTAACATATATTGAGGCTACGATCTTAGAAAGTTCTTGTTACGCGCGTATGGCATACTGGCCCGAAATGGCTCAGTCCTTACAAGATGCAATGGCTTATAGTAAAGAATATGGCTATACGCAGTTATTCGTGGAAGAAGACAATATGGAGGATATGCTAAAAGAATATGTGAAATTACGTAAGCAACAAATTGATAGGGAATGGACGCAGGTTCCACACTTCTACGTAGAACGCTTGATACAGGCCACAAAAGAAAGGAACCCTGTCCTAGAGTTGCTAACACCACGTGAACAGGAAGTGTTCTCACTTCTTGTGCTAGGTGAAACCAATTATAAAATAGCAAAAAACCTAGCTTTGACGGAAGGGAGCGTGCGGATCTATTTAACTTCTATATATGAAAAGCTATGTGTCAATTCTAGGAAGCAAGCCATGTTAAAGGCGTATAAATAATATAGGACGATACAAATGGCGATACTTCTTACATCAGAAGTGTCGCTTTTTGCTATACTGAATGAAAGTAAAGGAGTGTAAAAACACATGAAGTATCGAGATCGCCCACTTGTACAGGCGTTGCAGGATTTTAACGACAAAAACCCCATTTCACTCCATGTACCTGGCCATAAAAATGGGATGTTATCTGATTTGCCAGAGGCTCTGCGTCAAGCACTTGCATATGACGTAACAGAGCTGACAGGACTCGATGATTTGCATGAGCCGACAGAAGCGATTAAACAAGCTGAAGATAAGCTGTCCAATCTTTATGGAAGTGACCGTAGTTTCTTTTTGGTGAACGGTTCGACAGTAGGGAATCTGGCTATGCTGTATGCGACGGTTCAACGGGGTGACTCAGTTATTGTGCAACGCAATGCACATAAATCGATATTTAATGCACTGGAACTAACAGGTGCCAATGCGGTATTTCTTTCCCCAGATTGGCATGAGCAAACACAAACGGCTGGAACGGTATCGTTGAGAAGTATAAAAGAGGCACTCGCGCAGTATCCGAATAGTAAAGCAGCTATTTTAACTACGCCTACGTATTACGGAATGGTAAATAAAGATCTGAAAGCGATTATAGAAATTTGTCACAGCCATAACATACCGGTTTTAGTGGATGAAGCGCACGGTGCGCATTTTATAGCGAGTAAAGAATTTCCAAAGAGCGCACTAGAACTCGGAGCGGATGTTGTCGTTCAGTCTGCTCATAAAACACTACCTGCTATGACGATGGCATCTTTTTTACATGTTCGTTCGCAATTTATAGAGTTGGAACGAGTGGCTCATTACCTACAAATGTTGCAGTCGAGTAGCCCGTCCTATTTATTAATGGCATCTTTAGATGATGCAAGATATTATGCAGAGATGTATGATGAGGATGACTTTGAAAGTTTTCAACTATACAGAAGTAGTTTAATTCGAGGTTTATCTACTATAAATCACGTCGAAGTAGTGGAGACTGACGATGAACTAAAGTTGCTTATACGTGTAATAGGTCATACCGGGTTTATCTTGCAGGAAGCATTGGAACAACAGGGTGTGTATACGGAGTTGGCGGACTTATATCAAGTGCTACTAATACTGCCTTTAGTAAAAGCGAAACATGTAGAATCATGTGCTCATATAATCGACAAATTTAGGCGAGCAGTGGATAGTGTAACAGATCGAGAAGATACGTCAGTAGAAATCCATAACTTCTTGCCAATTAGTACTCCGACATCGGTAGTCTATACGGCAAACCAAATTCATACGATGGATACAGAGTGGGTAGATATTGAGAAGGCAACAGGAAAAGTGGCGGCAGATGCCGTTATTCCCTATCCACCAGGCATTCCTCTAGTATGTGCAGGGGAGCGCATTAGTCGCGAGCACGCTGAACAAATGCATAAACTCTTGACGGCTGGCTGTAGATTTCAGGGAGCATTCAATATTGAGAGGAAACAAATAATAGTAGTAGTCGAATAGATGGGGGATAAAAAGATGGCGGGATTATTCATTAGTTTTGAAGGACCAGAAGGAGCTGGAAAGACGACTGTGTTAGAAGAGATTACAGACCGTCTGAGAGCACAAGGACAAGACGTCGTGATGACTCGAGAACCAGGTGGAATTCCTATTGCAGAAAAGATCCGTGAAGTGATCCTAGATTCGAATCACGATACAATGGACAGCAAAACGGAAGCTTTGTTGTACGCAGCCGCGCGTAGACAACATTTGGTGGAGAAAATCATACCAGCACTTGAGCAGGGTAAAATTGTTCTTTGCGATCGTTTCATTGACAGTTCATTGGCTTATCAAGGTTTCGCACGTGAACTTGGTATTGAAAATGTACTGGCGATTAACTTATTTGCGATTGAGCAATATATGCCAGATTGTACAATCTTCTTCGACGTGCCACCTGAAGTAGGACTAGCTCGAATATGGAAGGATAAAGACCGTGAACGAAATCGTCTAGATTTGGAAAAACTGGATTTTCATAAGCAGGTATACAAAGGCTATCAAGAAGTGATGCGACTGGATAGTGAACGGATTCAGGTGGTGGATGCACAACAAACACCAGAACAAGTAGTTGAAAATGTTTGGCGAATTGTAAGTTCTGAAGTCAACATACACAAGGATTCATGATATAATAAAAAGGAAACAAATTTTCACAAGAAATCGGAAAAGGGGAGAGTACATTGAAACTGATTGTAGCAGTGGTACAGGACCAGGATAGTAACCGATTATCTTCTGCATTGACTAAAAGTGATTTTCGGAATACAAAATTAGCCAGTACAGGTGGATTTCTTCGCGCAGGGAATACGACGTTCCTGATGGGTGTGGAAGATGATTTAGTCTCTAAAGCATTGGATTTAATTCGCGATAATTGTCGCTCTCGCGATCAGATGGTGGCACCCGTTTCACCGATGGGTGGTAATGCAGATTCATATATTCCGTATCCCATTGAGGTAGAAGTGGGCGGAGCTACTGTATTTGTCTTGCCAATTGAACAGTTCCATCATTTTTGATATAGAGGTGAATGCTGATGAAAGTCAATGGTGAATTCCGTACAGGTATGGATAAATTACCGCCAGATCCTCTTCGGCATGCACAAGGTAATAACAAATTTGGACAAATGGTAGAAAAGCAAGGGGCGCGTCTGCAAGGAGAACAGATCACAAGGTTGTTTGGGGATATCTCAAATGCTGGAGATCGACTCGCTAGGTCGCGAAACTTACGTGATATGGCAAAATACAAGATGCTCATCAAACGCTTTTTGAAAGAAGCGGTAGATTCGGGTATCGAGTTAACACAATCCCATACATGGAACCAATTCGGTGAAGGTCGCCGATTGAAACTTGTTCAAACAATAGATGAAAAACTAATCGCGTTGACGGAGGCACTTTTGGATGAAGAAGAATCATCCATTGATTTACTCGCCAAAATAGGGGAAATCAAAGGTCTTCTAATCAATTTATATACGTGATCCCGTGCTGCACTCACATGTAGCACGGGGTTTTTTGCAACATGTTTACTAACTAAGGAGGAGCTTGCATGTCAGAGAAGTCGCACGACCATGCATTGCAGTCTCAGAAACAAGTCGTTGATAAGTTAACGAGGATTCACGAAAGACAGCGTATCGGACATGCTTATATATTTGACGGTTCGAACGGTGCTGGCAAGGAAGCGATTGCGCAATATTTTACGAAACTACTGTTATGCATGGAGCCGATAGAAAATGTTCCATGTGAAACATGTCACTCGTGTAAACGTATAGAGTCGGGTAATCATCCGAACGTAGTAATGATTAGACCGGACGGACAAGACATTAAAAAGGATCAAATGTCCGAATTAATTATGAAGATGACGAAAAAAGGATATGAAGAAGGACGAAAAGTATATGTGATTGCGAATGCAGAACGAATGAATACCTCGGCGGCTAATACATTACTGAAATTCCTCGAAGAACCAGAAGGTAGCGTTACGGCCATTTTATTAACTGATTCCTATTCGGCCATTTTGCCAACCATTCAATCACGTTGCCAACGTATTTCGCTACAACCAATGAATCGTCAAGATAGCATAGAAAGTCTTGTTGAAAAAGGAGTTACTGCCTCAATGGCAGCGACAGTAACGATGATGACAGCCAATGTCGAAGTAGCTTATGAAATGGCTCAAGAAGATTCCTTTGTACAGAGACGGAAATTAGTGTTAAAATTAGTAGAGGCAATCGAACAGCGATCGCAAGTTGAGTCGTTACTGTTCATTCAGACAGATTGGATGCCTTTCATGAAGGAAAAAAGTGATTGTGAACAAGGGCTGGATTTGCTTCTCTTTGCATACCGTGATATTGTGGCGGTAAAAGCAGGATTGGAGTCCACTATAGCCTATCCCGATCAATTGGAACTCTTCACAGGACATTCTGTCAAAAATACTTATAGCAGTTTAACTGTTAAAATAGATGCCATCTTGCAGGCGAAAAAACGATTGCATCAAAATATGAATCGTACGCTTTTACTAGAACAATTGGTGCTTACTATGCAGGAGGGGTTATTGTTTGTTTAAAGTCGTAGGCGTCCGCTTTAAAAAAGCGGGTAAGTTATATTATTTTGACCCATTGGATATGCCAATTGAAATTGGCGACTATGTCATTGTAGAAACTGCGAGGGGCGTAGAGTACGGTAAAGTAGCCAGTCGAAGTAATGAAATAGATGATGAAGATGTTGTCTTGCCACTGAAGAAGATCATTCGCCTTGCAGATGAGGGTGATCGTGAACGTGTCAAAGAGAATGAGCAAGAAGCAAAACAAGCATTTGATGTCTGTGTTGGAAAGATTACAGAACATCAATTGGATATGCGTTTAGTAGATGTAGAATATACATTTGATCGAAATAAAATCGTCTTTTACTTTACTGCCGAAGGACGTGTCGATTTCCGTAATCTTGTGAAAGATCTAGCTGCGATATTCCGTACGAGAATTGAATTGCGCCAGATTGGTGTACGGGATGAAGCAAAGATGCTTGGTGGTATTGGTCCATGCGGTAGAATGCTTTGTTGTTCAACGTTTTTAGGTGATTTCGAGCCAGTATCCATCAAGATGGCAAAAGATCAAAACCTATCATTGAACCCATCGAAGATTTCAGGTCTTTGCGGTCGCTTAATGTGCTGTCTGAAGTATGAAAATGATGCGTACGAAGAAGCGAAAGCACTCATGCCAGATCTAGGTAAACAAGTCGTTACGCCAGATGGAGTAGGGAAAGTGGTTGGGCTAAACCTATTGGAGCGTGTGCTTCAAGTGAATATGCCAGTATTTGAACGAGTAGTGGAATATGCGTGGAGTGAGATTGAGGATTTACAGAAGGAAATAGCTCAATTGACGAAATAATGATGAGGTGGAACAGTTGAAAGAAGTGAACTTTCTTGACAGAGTAATGGATTTTGAACAACAGTTGGATTCTATGCAAAAACAATTCAGAGAACTCATTGGTTTTGTAGCAGAGATGACTGAAGAAAACCACTCGCTTCGTCTGGAAAACCATCATCTGCGAACGCGACTCGATGAAATCGATAAGATTACACAAGAAATAGAAGAGGCCGCGCGTGATGAACGTCCAAAGAAGCTAGATGTGGGCGAAGGCGTAGACAATCTGGCACGCTTGTACAATGAAGGTTTTCATGTGTGCAATGTACATTACGGCAGCAGTCGTAAAGGCGAAGATTGTCTATTCTGCCTATCATTTTTAAATAAACAGAACGGTTGAAAGGTCAATTCCTATTTTTAGGTATTGGCTTTTTCTTTTGATTGAAGGAGTGTAGATTGTGAACCTACAAGGCGATGAACGACTAGATTATTTATTGGCAGAGGACTTGCGCATCATTCAGAGTCCTTCTGTTTTTTCCTTTTCCTTAGACGCGGTGCTATTGGCGCGTTTTGCCTACATGCCGATTCGTGGAGGAAAGATTGTGGATTTGTGTACGGGTAATGGTGTAATCCCACTATTCATGAGCGCCCGAACTAAAGGCAAGATTATCGGTATTGAATTGCAAGAGCGTCTAGCAGATATGGCGCAAAGAAGTGTAGTGCTTAACCATTTAGAAGAGCAAATCACGATTAAAAATGGAAATGTCATCGGTATTGCAAAAGACATAGGCTACGAGTTGTACGATACAGTTACATGCAATCCACCTTATTTCCCGGCCAATGAAGCAAGTGCTAGAAATAAAAGTGAGCACTATACCATTGCTAGACATGAAGTGGAGCTAACGCTCGATCAAGCCGTCAAGTCTGCAAGTGAGTTGTTGAAGCAGGGCGGGAAAGCTGCATTTGTTCATCGTCCTGGTAGGCTTCTCGATATCGTTACATCAATGAGACAGTACCGTTTAGAACCAAAGCGCATTCGTTTTGTTTACCCGAAAGAAGGAAAAGAAGCGAATACACTTTTAATCGAAGCCATTAAGGATGGGAAACCTAATCTGAAAATCCTTCCACCTTTATACGTCTACCGCGAAAATGGAGAGTATACAGAAGAAGTGAGGCAGTTATTGTATGGAGAAGAATGAACACTTTTTCTATGTACTAACATGTAATGATGGATCGTATTATGCGGGGTACACGAATGATTTAGAACGTCGCTTGCGTGTACATAATGAAGGAAAAGGTGCAAAGTATACAAGAGGTCGCTTACCGGTACAATATATTTATAAAGAATCGTTTGAAACACAGCGACAAGCAATGCAAGCGGAATATCAATTTAAGCAATTAACTCGAAAACAAAAAGAGCACTTTCTAAAAAAGGAGCGATCCACATGATTACATCTCAAAAAAGTGCCGAAACTACAGATCTAGGGAAGCTGTTCATTGTAGGCACACCAATCGGCAATCTGGAAGACATGACATTCCGTGCCGTCCGGATCTTACAAGAAGTAGATTATATCGCGGCAGAAGATACACGTAATACAATCAAACTATGTAATCATTTTGAGATTCAAACACAAATGATCAGCTATCACGAACATAATACGCGGGTGGCTGGGGATAAGATTATAGAACTACTTCAAGATGGGAAGGATATTGCTATTGTCAGTGATGCCGGAATGCCATGTATTTCAGATCCAGGCGCAGATCTTGTGGAACTGGCGATTGAACACGGAGTTGCTGTTGTTCCTGTTCCAGGACCGAACGCAGCGGTTACAGCGTTGGTAGCCTCAGGCATTACACCGCAACCATTTCTATTCTATGGGTTTTTATCACGGCAAAAGAAGGAATTGAAGACACAGCTTGAGAAATTGCAAGGCTATGAGGAGACATTGTTGTTTTACGAAGCTCCACATCGTCTAAAACAAACATTACGTGGTTTAGCGGAACAATTTGGTAATGAACGAAAGATTGTTATGGCACGTGAATTGACGAAACGATTTGAAGAGTTGTTGAGAGGGACGCTTGCAGAAGCAGTAGAATGGGCTGAAACGAATGAAGTCAGAGGTGAGTTCTGCTTAGTTGTGGAAGGAAATCAACATGTACAACATACTGTTGCAACTGCCTGGTGGACAGACTTGTCTATGAAGGAGCACGTAGAACATGTAATAGAAGAAAAAGCGATTCGTTCGAAGGATGCTATCATGGAAGTAGCGGAAGCACGTGAAGTAAGTAAACGGGATGTCTATCAAGCATATCACGTAGAATAAGACAAAAAAATCCTGAGCGGATAACCGTTCAGGATTTTTGCAAATTAATTGATTTTGTTTTGAATTTCATCCATCAATTGTTTTGCGCCTTCAGGACTCAAAATTAGCTTACCGTCGATCAAACGAAGATTATCGTCTGATACTTCTCCAGTAATAGAACATGTCATATTAGGCAAGTACTTTTTCAAGATAATTTTGTCATCGTCCACGTATATTTCTAACGCGTCTTTTTGCTCAATACCAAGCGTGCGACGCAGTTCAATCGGGATTACAACGCGGCCTAGCTCGTCAACTTTCCTTACAATTCCAGTAGACTTCATGAGAAGAATTCCTCCTACACTATAGATTTAACATTCGTCAAAATTCGACATATTTCTTTTGTCTATTAAACATCATACCAACTCTTCCAATAACCGTCAATCATCATAACTTAAATAAACACTATTATTTTTTATTAAATTTTTGACAGGTAAAAAATGAGAGATGTTGAATGTATGAGGATTACAGACAGTGAGCAAGCTGAAAGAAGTTATAGGAAGTATAGGGTTCGGATGATAACATGGCACTTTTGTGCAATATCCGATAAAATGAAAGTACACATCAAATATTTGGAGGAATTACACGTGGAGAATCAATCTAAAACATTTTATATTACAACACCCATTTATTATCCAAGTGGGAAATTTCATATAGGAACGGCATATACGACAATCGCTTCTGACGCTATGGCGCGTTATAAGCGTTTGCGCGGATATGACGTCAGATTTCTAACTGGAATGGACGAGCATGGACAGAAGATCCAAGAAAAGGCAGAAGAAGAAGGTCTATCGCCCATTAAATATGTTGACGGTATTGCAGACGTTGCGAAGGACCTATGGAAACTGATGGATATCACGTACGATGACTTAATCCGTACGACAGAAGATCGTCACAAGACAGTCGTTGAAAAGATATTCAAGAAATTCCTTGATAATGGAGACATTTATAAAGGAAAGTATGAAGGATGGAAATGCGTGCCATGTGAATCATACTTTACCGAGTCGCAACTTGTTGACGGGAATTGTCCGGACTGCGGCCGCCCCGTTCACCGCGTAGAAGAAGAGTCGTACTTCTTCAACATGAAGAAATACGCAGACCGCTTACTTGCGTATTATGAAGAGAATCCTACATTTATTGAACCAGAATCACGCAAAAATGAAATGATCAATAACTTCATTAAACCTGGACTTGAGGATTTATCCGTTTCTCGTATGTCATTTGACTGGGGAATTAAAGTGCCTGGAGATCCAAAGCACGTTATTTACGTATGGGTCGATGCATTGACAAATTATATTACTGCTCTTGGTTATATGTCCGATGACGAATCTTTATTCAATAAATACTGGCCAGCGGATGTTCATGTAGTAGGGAAAGATATTGTTCGTTTCCATACAATCTATTGGCCGATATTCTTGATGGCACTTGATCTTCCTTTGCCAAAAAAGGTATTTGCACATGGATTCATCATGATGAAAGACGGCAAAATGTCTAAATCTAAAGGTAATGTAGTGTATCCAGAAATGCTTGTTGAACGCTATGGCCTCGATGCTACACGTTATTTCTTGCTTCGTGAATTACCGTTCGGACAAGATGGTGTATTCTCACCGGAGGCATTTGTCGAGCGTATTAACTATGACTTAGCGAATGATTTAGGAAACTTATTAAACCGAACGATCTCCATGATCAATAAATACTTCGATGGAGAAATTTTAACAAAGGATCTTGTGCCGACGGAGTTTGATGCGCCGTTACGTGATATGATTCAGCATACAGTGAAGAAATATGAGACTTCTATGGAAAAAATGCAGTTTAGTGTCGTACTTTCTGACGTGTGGGCATTGATTTCCCGCACAAATAAGTATATTGATGAGACATCTCCATGGGTATTGGCAAAATCAGAAGAAGATCGCATGAAACTAGCGTCCGTTATGTATCATTTAGCGTTATCTCTTCATCATACAGCAATACTCTTGCAGCCATTCATGACAAACGCACCTAAACAAATGATAGAACAACTGGGTCTCACTGAAGATTCATTGAACTGGGCTTCATTAGATGAAGGCTATGCTATTCCTGCAGGTACAAAAGTTATCAAAAAAGGTGTTCCCATCTTCCCGCGTCTTGAAACAGAAGTAGAAGTTGAATATATTCGTCAGCAAATGGCGATTACGGCACCTGCTGAAGTAGAAGAGAAGGTAGAAGAAGTGAAAGAAGAAACAAATGAAATTACGTTTGAGGCATTCATGAATGTAGATATGCGTGTAGCAACTGTCACAGCATGCGAAAAAATGCCGAAAGCTGACAAGTTGTTGAAGTTGCAAGTGGACTTGGGTTACGAGCAACGTCAAGTCGTGTCTGGTATTGCGCAACATTACAGCGCTGAAGACGTAGTAGGCATGAAAGTAATAGTTGTTGCGAATTTGAAGCCGGTTAAACTGCGTGGAGAATTATCACAAGGTATGATCTTGGCGGGCGAAAAAGACGGTGTGTTAAAACTTGCAACAGTCGATCCTTCATTAGAGAACGGCGCACAAGTAAAATAAGTTAATAAAATACAAAGCTGTCATCAGAAGTCGGAATTAACGATTTCTGATGACGGCTTTTTTCATTTTGACATGAATTGAGTGAGTGGAGAGTAAGATGCGTAGGGTAATAGTGCTGAGTACTAGTCAGGAAAAACTAATAAGGACGCTATCAGCACTACGGTTTCTTAAAATCTTGAAGGGAGAATACAGCACGAGTTGATCGGAGTGGAACGCGTCGCACTAGAATGCAGATCAACGGCTCACACCCACTACCCAAGTTTTATGTCATAAATGTTACAACAAACCTATAAAAGCCAATAGTTTGCCATATACACCCCAATGGTTCAGCATGTCTACTAGTAAAGCATTCCTGGTTGACTAGACAGAATTAACAAACAACTTGTTACACAACTGTAATACAAATGAGATGAAAGACACAAACAAAAATTATAGAATAGGAAACAGTGTTAGGAGAGATACTATGTTTATTGATACACATGTTCACTTAAATGCAGATCAATACGAAGAAGACGTGGAAGAAGTCATTCAACGTGCAATTGATGCAAACGTAGAAAAGATGGTTGTAGTTGGGTTTGATACAAAAACTATCAACAAGGCCATGGAATTAGTAGAACAATATCCATTCATCTATGGCGTTATTGGCTGGCATCCTGTTGATGCAATAGATTGCACAGAAAGCGATCTACAATGGATCAAGGAATTAGCAGCGCATCCAAAGGTGGTCGGAATCGGAGAAACCGGTCTCGATTATCACTGGGATAAATCGCCGAAAGACATACAGCAAGAAGTATTTCGCAAACAAATACAGTTGGCTAAAGAAGTAGATTTGCCAATCATCATTCATAACCGCGACGCAACAGGCGATGTAGTTCGCATTCTACAAGAAGAAAATGCGGCGGAAGTCGGAGGGATCATGCATTGTTACGGCGGCAGCGTGGAAACAGCTAAACAATGTATAGATATGAACTTCTTCATCTCGCTAGGTGGACCTGTAACATTTAAAAATGCTAGAATGCCGAAAGAAGTAGCGACACAGATTCCGCTTGACAAGCTACTGATCGAAACGGATGCACCATACTTAGCGCCGCATCCTTATCGAGGGAAACGTAATGAACCTTCTTATGTACCACTGGTGGCAGAAGAAATTGCCCGCTTAAAGGAAGTATCGGTTGAGGAAGTAGCCAAACAAACGACTGCAAATGCATTACAACTGTTTAAGATTCAGTGAACGATTTATGGCGATTATTTGTCTTACACGTCTGAAAAGATTCTAGTTGGCAAGGATAGGTAGTTTAATAGTTTGACAGTGAAAAATAAACGCTATATACTCAGCCGAGTAATGAAAGGGGAAACTTTTACATGTCTCAGAAGAATAATAAGGGTATGCGTATTGCAGTTTTATTCATGGCAATCGCATTATTCGTAGCAACAACGTCACTCGTATTGATTGACGGGAAAAAGAAAAACGTCTCAATGGATCTTAATGGAAAGCAAATAGAATTACGTACAGCAGAAGCTACGGTTGGAGAAGTATTAGCGGCAAATGACGTAAAAGTAGCAAAACATGACATAGTAGAACCGGCAGTCAACACGCCAGTTGAAAACGATACAGCAATCAAATGGCAAAAAGCTAAACAAGTTATGATTGATGTAGATGGCAAGACACAAGAGCTATGGACAACAGATGCTACAGTAAATGATGTCTTGAAGACAGCGGGAATTGAAATCACTACACATGATGAAATCGAACCTGCTCTAGAAACGAAGATTACAGACAATCAGCCAATTGCGATTGCAAAAGCATTTCCTGTTACGGTTAAAGACGGTGGAAAAGAAAGTACTGTATGGTCTACTCAAACTACAGTGAGAAAGTTTTTAACGGATCAGAACATCCGTCTTTCAAACTTGGATAAAGTAGAAGGTGACACAAGTGCGAAACTAACAGCATCAAATGCAGTGGTAAACATCGCGCGTGTTGAAAAAGTTACTGATGTAGTAGTAGAACCAGCAGATTTCAAAACAAAGAGAAAAACAGATATGACAATGCTTAAAGGTGAAGAGAAAGTCGTCACGAATGGTAAAAAGGGTAAGTTACAAAAGAAGTTCCAAATCACGAAAAAGAACGGAAAAATCGTTTCACGTGAATTCGTTGGCAAAACAATGGTAGAAGAACCAACGGCCAAAGTAGTTCACGTAGGAGCTAAAGCACCTAAAGTAGAAGTAGCGGCTGCACCGGCAAAAGCGGCTACAAGCGCGTCGGCAAAATCTTCAAGCACGCCAGCAAAAGCACAAGTTGCAGTATCACGTGGCAACAGCGGGGAGCCTAGCGGCGGAAAAGAATTCTACGCTAATGCAAGCGCGTATACAGCTTATTGTAACGGATGTTCGGGAATCACAGCTACAGGCGTTAACTTGCGCGCAAATCCAGGTATGAAATTGATTGCAGTAGATCCAAGAGTCATTCCACTAGGCTCTAAAGTATGGGTGGAAGGCTATGGTTACGCAATTGCAGGAGATACAGGGGGCGCTATTAAAGGAAACCGTATCGACTTGCACATGCCTACAAAAGAAGCGGCTTATGCATTTGGTCGCCGTCAAGTAAAAATCAAAGTTATCAACTAATAAAAGCTAGCCGATAAGGAGAAGAAAAACTCTTCCTCTTATCGGTTTTTTCTGTTTCCTATCGGTAAGGTTGTATAGAATAGAAAAACGCAGTAAAATAGTAAGAATGATATCGTGAGAAAAGAGGAATGTTGTGAATATAGAAGAAGTAGTCGTAGTTGAAGGAAAGTCTGACACAGTGGCTGTGAAACGTGCAACAGGAGCAGATACGATTGAAACGAATGGTTCAGCAATCTCGGACAAGACCATCGAGCGGATACGTCATGCACAACAGACACGTGGGGTCATCGTCTTCACTGATCCAGACTTTCCTGGACGACGTATTCGGGCCATAATTGAAGAACAAATCCCTGATGTTAAACATGCGTTTTTACCGAAGAAGGAAACTATAGCGAAAAATGGTCGTGGTTTAGGGATTGAACACGCGAATGATGAAGCGATTCGTCAAGCGTTGGCTTCTGTTTATACAGTGAGCGAGCATACAATAGAAGAGATACCGATGGCTGTATTATTAGAGGCAAGATTGATCGGTCACAGTGATTCGAGAAAGCGCAGAGAACGTTTGTCAGAATTACTGCATATAGGACAGGTAAACGGCAAAGGATTGAAGAAACGACTGGAGATGTTCCGAATTTCTATCGCAACATTCAATGAAGCGATACAAGTTCTTGACGAGGAGGAAATGACAACTGATGTATAAAGACATAGCAACGCCAGCGAGAACGAAAGAAATCTTGCAAAAGCATGGTTTTTCATTCAAGAAGAGTTTAGGTCAAAATTTCTTAGTGGATTCAAACGTACTGCATAACATCGTCTCGCATGCAGCGATCACGAAAGATACAGGGGTAATTGAAGTAGGACCAGGAATCGGTGCGTTAACAGAGCATCTTGCACGGCAGGCAGGTAAGGTTGTGGCGTTTGAAATAGACGGTCGACTGTTACCCGTACTCGAAGATACGATGTCACCTTATTCGAATGTCACCGTCATTCATCAAGACGTATTAAAAGCGGATATTCATCAAGTGATTGAAGAACAATTTGCAGACTATGAAGACATCGTAGTTGTCGCCAATTTACCGTATTATATTACAACGCCGATCATAATGAAATTCTTGATGGAAAAAGCTCGCGTTAGTCAGCTTGTTATTATGATGCAAAAAGAAGTAGCTGATCGAATAACGGCAGTGCCTAGCACGAAGGCATATGGTTCATTATCAATCGCTGTCCAGTACTATATGGACGCAGAAGTATCTATGATTGTGCCGAAGACAGTGTTCATTCCGCAACCGAACGTGGAGTCAGCCGTACTTAGTTTGACGCGCAGAGAAGAGGCACACGCTCCTGTAGCGGATGAAGACTTCTTATTCACTGTGACGCAAGGATCGTTCTTGCATCGCCGCAAGACGCTGTGGAACAATCTTCAAGCATCGCTACCTGAGGGGAAAGAAAAAAAGGAACTGATTCAACAAGCATTTGAACAATCAGGTATAGATCCGATCCGACGAGGGGAAACATTATCGATTGCAGAGTTCATTAAACTGGCCAATGCACTATACCCTCACTTTGGCAAGCTAAAACCGGAATAAAATTAATGACAATTTCATATGAAAAAATAGTGAATTTCATCATAAAGTAATTGACAAAGACATAGACAAACTGTTAAAATAAAAATTTTATTGACAAACGCATGTAAAAATGTTATGCTTATATTTAGTGAGGTGTAAGTAACATGCCAAAAACATTAGCAGACATTAAAAAGTCACTGGACGCTCATTTAGGGAAACGTCTTCACTTGAAAGCAAATGGTGGTCGTAAGAAGACGATCGAACATGCTGGAGTGTTGCGCGATACGTATCGTGCCGTTTTCGTAGTAGAGTTGGATCAGGATGACAATGCGTTTGAAAGAGTTTCTTACAGCTATGCTGATATTTTAACCGAAGCGGTTGAAATAACAGTTCTTGATGGTTCGGACCAAACAGCGTTTATCATCAAGTAATTCATCATGCTATTTTAATTTATTTCCTAGTGAATCCGCCAGAACTTCTTGGCGGATTTTTTATTATTTTGCATAAACGAAGTGTGATTTTCTCTAAATGGCTCATATTACATATGTCAGCCGAAAAGGAGGAAACTAAAATGGCGAGAAAAGGCGTCATGTCAGATCAATTGAAAGTAGAAATCGCGAAAGAGCTTGGCTTCTATGACGTTGTTCAGAAAGAAGGCTGGGGCGGTATTCGCTCACGTGATGCAGGAAACATGGTAAAACATGCAATTGAAATGGCAAGTAGACAAGTGGAGGAAAAGAAATAATCCAACCAATGTCCGTAGAATCCAAAACAGGCTGACAGATAGAACTGCAAAGGCATAATTGCTTTGCGGTTCTTTTTTTGATAAATGAGAAGGCTATATACCGGTCATATTGACTGGTATATAGCCTTTCGATCATATTAAATTACTTACGCTTCCACTGTACACTGTCACTAGGGACATTCGCACGTGTCCACCATTTCGCTTCATATAGATTGCCGTTGTACATCACATGGTCGCCAGTAACGTATACATTTGTAGTACGCCATTGTGGCACGCCTGTAGCAGCGGATTTTACTAATGTCCAAACCGCTGAATCGCCAGGAAGATCTCCACGTGTCCACCACTTCGCTTCATATAAATCGTTATTATATAGAACTTGATTCCCTACTAGATAGACTAGTTTCTTTTCCCACTTCTTCACGTCAGCATTGATGATCTTGATGAATTTCCAAACATCCTTTTCCCCTGGAGTATCACCGCTCGTCCACCATTGTGCTTCGTAAACGATTCCTTCATGTAGCACTTGATTCCCTACCGTATAAACGTTCTTCATCTTCCAGTCGCGAATCTCCGAGGTAGAAGACTCAAGTAGCTTCCACACGGCTGAATCACCAGGGAGATCACCGCGAGTCCACCATTTCGCTTCGTATAAGCTGCCTTCAAATCGTGCCTGGTCTCCTTCTACATAGACAATACCTTGATCCCATTTGACTGCGGGTTGAGTTGGTTTGTCCTTATCGGGGCTTGGCTGTGTTTCAGGTGCTAAGCTTGGTTTGCTTGGTGTTAGAGGTATCATGTCCACAGTTTTGTCGGGCTCAGTTGGTAGTGCTTGTTTGCCTCCGAAATCAGCATCAATCACGTTGTAGAAAGCATTCTTTGTATCACCAATGTTCCATACGGCTAGAATTACATGATAACCGGTCCGTTCAGGTATGTTACAAGTATGTTTTACTTCGGAAAGCGGTCTTTGTTTCTTCCCGTCTACTGTACAGAACTTTTGGAGATCAGCCCGTTTTAATGGCTGATTCGTATCCCATCCTGTCCGTGTTATGTAATATTCCCATGAAGCAGTCACATGTGGTGCTGTAAATTTCCATTTGAATTGATTGGGACCTTTTTTCATCGGTACCTTTTGCCAACGAAGGCGTGTTTGTGTATCTAATTCGAAGAAAATATTAGCACTGGCAATTTTCCCGTCTGCTGGACCGCCTATCGGGAAGTTCCCGGGTGCTTCCAAGCTTTGTGGTTCATAAATTATTTTACCGCAGTTCTTATTATCTCCTTGCTTGCATAAAAGTGCTCGACTTTCGGGTTGGCTTACATATCCGTGCGCAGATGCTTGGTTGGTAAATGAAAAAGTCGAAAGCAGGACAATTAGCGCACCAAAGAAGATAGGCAAGACCGCTATGCGGGACATTCGTAACCACATTTGTTTCTTCCTCCTTATAGTTTGGAATAACTATGTTTTATATGGCTTCATCATAGAACCATTTTCCGTAAGAATCAATGTTTGAAATACAGCACTATTATAGTAAATTCAATTAGTAATTAACAAAAATGTGTCGCGAAAGAAATATTTGACAGTAATAATGGATAATAAGTATAACTATATACCTGTTAAGAAAAGTCTATATATACAGGAATTCGGTGTTTAATTGATGGCAAAATAAGAATTTATACTTATCAATATTTATAACGTTGTGTTGCACAGCACAAAGTTGATAGTCTATTCTGACTAACCATTACATATTCAGTAGTGATATAGCGTTGATGTCTTTGGAAAATAGTACTGTATGTATATATATGTACAAATGGGGTGTATACAAGTAGCGAATTTAGTACGTTTGTGTAGTAAAACAACATGTTTTAACGTTTTCATCTTATACCTAAATTAACATGATATAGTCAGTACATATTATGGGAAAAGGGGACCAATACGTATGAAAAAGATTTTTACAGTAATTTTGCTACTTGTTTTGACACTATCGTCAGCTCCTACAACACATGCTTCTACTAAAGTATTTACAGATGTTCCGAAAACTCACCCGAACTATACGGCTATTATGTATTTATTGGAAAACAAAGTGATTGAACCTACTGCGCATTTTGGGTTAAACGATAAAGTGACACGTGAAGAAGTAGCAATTATGGTGGCTAAAGCGACAGGGCTTGATGGAAAGAAAACGAAGACGAAGTTTAAAGATGTTCCCGCCAGCAGATACTCATCTGGCTATATCAACTCTGCGGTGAAAGCAGGAATTATAAACGGCTATCCCGATGGTACATTTAAACCGACGCAAAAAGTAACACGTGGACATATGGCTGCATTCATTGCGAATGCGTTTAAACTGACGAAAGAAAAAGATATTCGATTTAAGGACGTACCGAAGGGTTCTACTGCGTATAATGCGGTGCGTAAGCTAGCTTTTGAAAATATTACCTCGGGCTATCCGGACGGCACGTTTAAACCGAATGAAACACTGACTCGTTCGCATATTGCTGCATTCGTAGCAAGAGCTATGGATCCCGCATTCCGACCTGTGCCGCCTGTCATGGTTACAAGAGGTATTCATTTTGGAATGGATCCTGCACAAGTAATGAATGTCGAATCAAAGTCACCAGCTATATTGCTGTCCAATTTACGTGAAGGAAATAAACGATTATTGATCTACCGGACTACAAAGTATAATTACTATACAGATCTAATTTACTACTTTGAAAATAATAAGTTGCAGTTCATAAGTTATGACTTTATGGGTGGCGAAGACTACTATCATACTTCAGGTGAGATGTTTGCAATATACAATGAATTAAACGAACAGGCACAACGTGAATTCGGAGCAGACTATTACTCGGACACAGATAATGAAACTACATTCAATTCAGGATGGGAAAAGACCGGATACGTAGTAATTCTTACAGTGAATGATGACAATGTAAGTACTGCCGCTAATTTAGTGTATTTGCCGCATTCAATGTTAAAGTAACAGGTTGTTTATTGGAGTTACAAAGTGAAATATCTTTGTAACTTTTTTCTATTACACAAAACGAACGTGGAAACTTCAAATTTTTACAATTTACGTTATGCTAGAGTGAACAGTCACTATACGTTTTAGAATTCTCTGGGCTGTTTTAGTCGCCCGAAATGGTAGGAGGGGAAATGGTGAAGAAAGGCAATTTAGGACGAGCTCTATTTGCAGGTATCTTTGTCGGTATGATCAGCTTCATCAAAGAGTTGTTTTTTCCAGAACTGAATTCTTTTATATCTATTGCGCTTATGGTAGTCGCTGCTTTAATAGGTTATTCGTTGGGAAATAAAATATGGGTCAGACGTGAAGAAGAGAGAAACACTAAAACTACTACATAATCTTTTAAAGGGAGGTTAGTAAAGATGTGGAATCAAAATGACTTAACAAAAGAATTGGGTATTACCTATCCCATTATACAAGCAGGAATGGCTGGCGGTACGACCACGCCAGAACTGATAGCGGCTGTATCCAATGCGGGTGGTTTAGGTACACTGGGCGCGGGCTATATGAAAGCAGAAGACATGAAAGCAACAATAAAACAGATTAAGGAATTAACGAATCGACCTTTTGGTGTCAATTTATTTATTCCCGAGACATCTGATCTATCCAAAGAAAAGATTAAGAAGGCTAATGATTTATTACGACCATACCGTGAAGAGTTACATGTTTCAGAGCCAGAAGTGAAAATGATATCTACAGCAAACTTTGAACAGCAAATAGAAATTATTATACAAGAAAAAATAGCAGTTTGTAGCTTCACGTTTGGTGTTCCGACTAAGGACATAGTCCAACGACTAAAAGCAGATAACATCCTCGTCATGGGGACTGCCACGACAGTGAAAGAGGCAATGATCAATGAAGAGTCGGGTGTGGATATGGTCGTCATGCAAGGTAGTGAAGCAGGTGGTCATCGAGGTACGTTTTCGGGAAGTTTCGATGATTCTATGATCGGAACGATGTCGCTTGTACCGCAAGCTGCGGACGCAGTGCAAATCCCGGTTATTGCAGCCGGAGGAATAATGGACGGAAGAGGCGTTTTGGCAGCTCTTACACTTGGCGCGCAAGCTGTTCAAATGGGGACGGCTTTTGTAACGGCTATTGAAAGTGGCGCAAAATCACAGCACGCCGACGCCATTTTACATAGTACGGAAGATCAAACTGTCATCACATCGGTATTTAGCGGCAAGCCAGCTAGAGGCATTCAGAATGAGTTTATAACGAAAATGAAACCTTATGAAGAAAGTCTGCCTGATTATCCTATAATGAATACATTAACAACAGGAATACGCAATGAGGCCGCTAAGCAAAATCGTCCTGAATGGATACATCTTTGGAGCGGACAATCGCCCCGTTTGAGTAAGAAGCAACATGTTGCGGACTTACTAGCGGAAATCGTTTCCCAAGTAGAGAAGATCATACGCAATAGATGATAGGAGGATGGATGATGGTTAAACATAAAATCTATACAATGAGTTTCGCGAGTGTGTATCCATTGTATATTAAAAAGGTAGAGAGAAAAGGACGTACAAAGTCGGAGGTCGATGAAATCATTCATTGGTTAACGGGATATAACCAACAGGAGTTGGAAGCGCTAATTGAAAAACAAACAGACTTTGAGACCTTCTTTTCTGAGGCTCCTAAGTTGAACCCTTCTCGGACGTTGATTAAAGGTATTATATGCGGTATTAGAGTAGAAGAAATTGAAGAGCCAACGATGCGAGAAATTCGTTATTTGGATAAGTTAATTGACGAGTTGGCGAAAGGGAAATCGATGGAAAAGATTTTGCGTCAATAAGAACTGAAGTTGCAGTTGAACAATCAAGTTGTAGTAAAGCAAATGTCTAATGACTGCCTTATCAAAATTAGAGTAAAGAACCGTGTATTTCTTTGCGGTTCTTTTTTTTATTAATCCTCCTATGTTCTATTCATTCTGTGGTAATATATGAGCAAGAACAATGCTGTGGGGAGGGAGCTTTTATCATGATTTACGAAAAGGCGCCTGCGAAAATCAACTTAACATTAGATGTGTTAAGCAAAAGACCGGATGGCTATCATGATGTCGAAATGATTATGACAACGGTTGATTTGGCAGACCGTATATGGCTTCGTCCAACGACGGATCATGCTATTACAATTAAATCGTCTCATCGATTTGTGCCGAATGATCGCAAAAACTTGGCGTATCAGGCAGCGGATTTATTGCGTAAGCGCTATAGCTTGGATTATGGAGTTGAAATTACTCTGGATAAGAATATACCGATTGCCGCTGGACTAGCAGGTGGTAGCTCAGATGCAGCTGCAGCTCTTCGTGGATTGAATCGGCTGTGGAATCTCGGGCTATCACTTGATCAATTAGCGGTGCTTGGTTCCGAAATTGGCTCAGACGTGTCGTTCTGTGTATACGGTGGCACGGCTATTGCAAGGGGACGTGGAGAAGATATCACTCATCTACCAGCTCCACCTAATTGCTGGGTCGTGCTGGCGAAGCCGACAATTGGCGTATCGACAGGCAATATCTATGGTCAGTTGGACTTGTCCTCCATTTCGCATCCCCAAACGGAGCGTATGATGGAAGCTTTGCAGGCAAGTGATTATGACAAGATGTGTGCTTCGCTAGGAAATGTACTGGAGCCCGTAACGATGGGTCTCCATAAAGAAGTTGTCATACTTAAAGAACAAATGGAGCGTTTTGGGGCAGATGCTGTTTTAATGAGCGGTAGCGGTCCGACAGTCTTTGGATTAGTGAAGCATGAATCGCGTGTACCAAGAATCGTCAATGCCTTGAAAGGGTTCTGCCAGGATGTACATGCCGTACGTATGCTTGGTGAACGTATTGTAGTTGATTAATACCGGACGATTATGATAGTCTACTTATAAATCATTCGGATTTAGGAGTCGGTATTATATGAAATGGAAAAGAAGTGAAAGGCTTGTCGATATGACGCGTCATTTGCTGGAAAATCCACACACACTCATTTCTTTGACGTTTTTTTCGAACCGGTATTCAGCCGCCAAGTCCTCAATTAGTGAAGATCTTGGTATTTTGAAAGAGACATTTGAAGAAAGCGGTACGGGTCGTTTAATCACGATTTCAGGTGCTGCTGGCGGTATTAAATATATTCCGTTAGTCAGTCGTGAGGAGATAAAAGAAGTCATTCATTCATTAATGAACGAACTTAGAAAGTCAGATCGACTACTTCCAGGTGGTTATTTGTATATGACTGATCTGTTAGGAAATCCCAGGTTTCTTGATCGAATCGGCAAAGTAATTGCGACAGCTTTCTATGATAAAGAAATTGATGCAATTATGACAGTTGCGACAAAGGGCATTCCTATCGCCCACGCGATTGCGCGGCATTTGAACGTACCTGTCATCGTCGTTCGAAGAGATAGCAAAGTGACGGAAGGTTCTACTGTCAGCATTAATTACGTTTCGGGTTCTGCGCGCAGGATCCAGACGATGGTGCTGTCGAAGAGAAGTATGCAGAGCGGTCAGAAAGTATTGTTGACAGATGATTTTATGAAAGTGGGCGGCACGATGCAAGGTATGAAGAGCCTGCTTGAAGAATTCGACTGTGAACTTGGCGGAGTGGCGGTTTTGGTGGAAGCTGAACATCTCGAAGAAGTTCTGGTAGATGATTATCTTTCATTGGTGAAACTGCATGCGGTTGACGAGAAACACCGTAAGATTGAGCTGGAAGAAGGAAATTATTTCACGAGAGGCGGTAATGAGTTATGGAATACGTAAAAACAGAACAAGCTCCACAAGCAATTGGACCGTATTCACAGGCAGTAAAAGTGAACGGAGTAGTGTACACGTCTGGACAAATTCCTCTGACGCTTGCTGGGGAAGTAGTAAGCGGCGGAATCGAAGAACAAACGAATCAAGTTCTTCACAATCTAAAAAAAGTACTTGAAGAAGCAGGTTCAAGTTTACAACAAGTCATTAAAACGACAGTATTCATTCAGGATATGAATGAATTCGGAGCGTTAAACGCCATTTATGAAGAACACTTCGGTGAGCACAAACCGGCTCGCTCGACAGTGGAGGTGGCACGCCTTCCAAAAGACGTACGAGTGGAAATAGAAGCAATCGCGCTTTGTCCATAATAGAAATTGAAATCCGCCATGATCAGCATAAGATCATGGCGGATTTTTCTCGTTATGGCATAATAATTAGGCTAAAAGTAGCCTGACATTTGAAGTATTATACAAAAATTTAAAAATTCACAAAAAATTCTATTTTCATTTGACGGGAAAACTAGTATTATAGAATCAGCACAAGTATTATGGTTAAAATGTAATCATACCAACTAACCTAGAATACGTTCAGTGTCAGTAGACAACAAGGGAGTGGGGAAAATGGAGATCACAGATGTGAGATTACGCAAGGTAGACACGGAAGGTAGAATGAGAGCAATTGCTTCCATTACGCTTAACGATCAATTTGTCATCCATGATATCCGAGTCATCGAGGGGAATGACGGATTATTCGTGGCAATGCCGAGCAAGCGCACACCGGATGGGGAGTTCCGCGATGTGGCGCATCCGATTAATTCGGATGCACGAACGAAGGTACAGGAGTCCATCCTGGCAGCATATCATCAAGTAGGCGAGCAGCAAGGGGAATTGCAAGAGGCTGTTCTATAATTTTATAAAGTAAGACAGCGTTTCCATATGTCGTATCCACAAAAAAGCCATCTATTCGAGTAGATGGCCTTTTTGTTGTTTTGAAATAGTAATGGAAAAGCTAGAAATGGGATAGGGGATGGGATTTTCGTTGCGAGCGGACGCTTTCCCATGGGCTCTCGGTGAGCCAACCAGGTCGCAAGCTCCCTTTTGGTTGTCTCTCCTTTCGAGCTGATCCATCGGGAGTCGCCGCTCGCAACGAAAATCCCTGCATTGTAAGTAGATAATACTTATTATTGTCCATAGAAGTTAGGTTTGTATTTTTATGTACTTGAACTTAAACAAGTTAAAAGACAACAATAAATTACACATTACCGCTAGTGAGTGATCTATACCTTTCCGCTATCTATGTAGGATTGAAGCGGAAGCTGGGGCGACTCCGAGTGGATCAGCGTGCGCCTTGAGACCCTGGACGGAGCTGAAAGCGGAGGAAGCGGCTCAAGCGGCTCAAGCCACGCCCACCGGAAAGCGTCCCCAGCTGGAGCTTCAATCCCCTTGTACTCAAAACGTAACTCTCCATTTCAATGACACTTTGGTTAAAACTTTTATTCCTATACCAATATATTCACAAAAAGATTAATAATCATAAAATAAACCTATGTAATTGTCAAGGGGATATGCTTGAAAAAGTCAGTCATTTCCGATATAGTCAATTATGAATTTATCAAATAAGGATGGAGGCTGACAGATGGAAAACACATATGCGATCGTCCTAGCAGCAGGACAGGGCACGCGAATGAAGTCGGATCTTTACAAAGTACTTCATCCAGTCTGTGGCAAGCCGATGGTGGAGCATGTGATCAATCATATTCGTGATCTTCAAGCAGATCGGATTGTCACGATTGTCGGTCACGGCGCTGAAATGGTAGAGCAAACATTGGGCGACAAAAGTGAATACGCCCTGCAGGCAGAACAATTAGGCACTGCCCATGCTGTGCAACAAGCGGAGGCCGTACTTGCAGATCTTGACGGCACCACACTCGTCGTCTGCGGTGATACACCTCTAATCAGCACGGAAACGATGGCAGCACTCCTTGCACACCATCACGAAACAGAAGCGAAGGCAACGATACTTACTGCAATTGCAGATGATCCGACGGGATATGGTCGAATCATCCGCGCAGAGAACGGCGACGTAGTACGGAACGTTGAACATAAGGATACAAATGATGGAGAACGCCTCGTCAAGGAAATCAATACAGGTACGTACTGCTTTGATAATCGTGTGCTATTCGACACGCTGAAAAAAGTGAACAACGATAACGCACAAGGCGAATACTATCTTCCAGACGTATTAGGAATCTTGAAATCTGAAGGGCAGAGAATTTCAGCTTACACGACGCCAGACTTCCATGAAACGCTAGGTGTCAATGATCGTGTAGCATTAGCGAAGGCTGAAAAAGGCATGCGTCAACTGATAGCAGAGAAGCATATGCGTAATGGCGTCACAATCATCAGTCCTGAGCAAACAGTGATTAGTGCAGAAGCTGAAATTGGACGTGACACGATTATACAACCTGGCGTAATCATTGAAGGCGCTACGAAGATCGGTTCACAATGTATCATTGGTCCGAACAGTCACATTCAAAACAGTACGGTGGGCGACCACACGACAGTTCATTCTTCAGTTGTCCGTGATAGCGCTATAGGCAATCAGACGGCAGTTGGGCCATTTGCTCACTTGCGTCCTGAAACACAGCTCGGGGATCATGTGAAAGTTGGAAACTTTGTCGAGGTGAAAAAATCACGACTTGGTGACAGTAGTAAAGTTTCACACCTCAGCTATATAGGAGATACGGAAATAGGCAAGAATGTTAACGTTGGCTGTGGTACGATTACAGTGAATTACGACGGTAAAAACAAACACAAGACAGAGATAGAAGATTATGCCTTCATTGGATGCAATGCCAATTTAGTCGCACCAGTGACGATAGGAAAGAATGCGATTGTGGCAGCGGGATCCACAGTCACAAAAAATGTCCCTGAAAATTCACTTGCAATTGCACGCGTTCGGCAAGAGAATAAAGAAGGATACGTAAAAAACTAATCTTACCCAACCAACAGGAGGGCCATCATGGCAAATCATTATCCAAACGACAAACTGAAAATCTTTTCTTTAACTGCGAATGAACCACTTGCACAAGAAGTAGCAGAGCAAATCGGGCTTCCGCTCGGCAAACTCTCAGTCAAACGTTTTAGTGACGGAGAAATCCAAATCAATATCGATGAAAGCATCCGTGGCTGTGAAGTATTTGTTATTCAATCCACTTCTAATCCGGTCAACGATAATCTAATGGAGCTTCTCATTATGCTAGATGCCTTAATGCGTGCTTCCGCGCGTACGATTAACGTGGTAATGCCATATTACGGCTATGCACGCCAAGACCGTAAAGCGAGTTCACGTGAACCTATCACGGCTAAATTAGTTGCGAACTTACTAGAAAAAGCAGGAGCTGACCGCGTAATTGCAGTAGACTTGCATGCACCACAAATTCAAGGTTTCTTCGACATTCCAATCGATCACTTGATTGCAGAGCCGATCTTAACTGAGTACTTCCAGAGCGAAGGACTAGGGGGCGATGACTTGGTTATCGTTTCACCTGACCACGGCGGTGTAACACGAGCGCGTAAAATGGCTGATCGTATGAAAGCGCCAATTGCGATTATTGATAAGCGTCGTCCACGTCCTAACGTAGCGGAGGTCATGAATATCGTTGGCAATGTAGAAGGAAAGACCGCGATATTGATCGATGATATTATCGATACAGCTGGTACTATCACGATTGCTGCGAGCGCCTTAATTGAAAGTGGAGCCAAAGAAGTGTATGCTTGTTGTTCACACCCTGTTTTATCCGGACCAGCGATTGAGCGCATTAATAATTCTCAAATCAAGCAATTAGTGATTACGAATTCTATTAAATTGCCGGAAAGTAAACAATCTCCAAAAATCAAACAGCTATCCATTGCGCCATTATTGGCATCTGCAATTATTCGTGTGTTTGAGAACAAATCTGTAAGTACATTATTTGAGTGATGACAAGTTAACACTTGTCTTCTGATATTAAAAATCCCAAAAAAATATGATAGGATAGGTGACTTGACAAATGAGCACAATTCAGTCGAAATCAAGAGAAACTGACAAGAAATCAGTAAGCGAATTACGAAAAAACGGATGGATTCCTTCCGTAGTTTATGGTTACAAAACGGAAAGCACACCAATCGCAGTAAAAGAACGCGATCTTCTAGACACACTTCGTGAAACAGGAAGAAATGGCGTAATCAAATTGACTGTTGAAGATAAAGATGTAAACGTTGTACTAAACGATTACCAGTCTGACGTATTGACTGGTTTCCTTACACACGCTGACTTCTTAGCGATCAACATGACAGAAGAGCTTGAAGTAGACGTAGCAATCAACCTAGTTGGAACTTCTCCAGGTGAAAAAGAAGGCGGAACTGTTCAACAACCAGTATGGGAAGTTACAATCCGCGTAAAACCTTCTGATATTCCTGATCATATCGACGTTGACGTTTCTGAACTTCAAATCGGAGAAACGATTCTTGTCAGCGATATTCGCGACAAAGTGAAGTTTGAAATCCTAACCGAAGATGAAGTAGGATTAGTAACAATCTCTGCACCACGTACTGAAGCTGAACTAGAAGCATTGGATGAAGCTACTGAAAGCACTGAAGCAGAGCCGGAAGTAATCGGTGAAGATAAAGAAGAAAAATAAGTTACAAAATGGGCGCACGAGTGTAAACCGTGCGCTCCTTTTCTATGTATATATATCGTTTAGAAAAGGAAGAGAAAAACATGAAATTACTAATTGGTCTCGGAAATCCCGGGAAGAACTATGAAAACACGCGTCACAATATTGGATTTCAAGTCATTGATGAATTAGCTAAACGCTTTCAAGCACCAGCGTTCCAGCAAAAGTTTAATGGGCTATTTACAACCGTCCATACGTCTGAAGGAAAAGTGATTTTACTGAAGCCAATGACGTATATGAACTTGTCTGGAGAATGCGTTCGCCCTTTAGCGGATTATTTTGAAGTGAATGATGAAGAAATTGTTGTGTTATACGATGATTTAGATTTACCTGCAGGAAAGATTCGACTTCGACAAAAAGGAAGTGCTGGCGGCCACAATGGCATGAAATCGCTCATTGCACACCTAGGCACGTCTGAATTCAATCGTATCCGTATCGGTGTTGACCGTCCGACTGGCGGTATGAAAGTCGCTGACTATGTATTATCCCCGTTTAGCAAAGACGAGCAGCCATTGATTGAAGATGCGATACAAAAAAGTGCAGATGCTTGTGAAGAATGGACGACAAAAAAGACACCATTCCTCGAAGTGATGAATAAATTTAACGGATAAGCATAATACGGACACTCTTTGCCTATACTTTGAAAAAGGAAGGTGAAGAGAGTATGATCCGTTATTCTTGCAATCACTGCCAGACGGAAATGGGTTCCATTCCATTTGAATCAGCCAAGGAAACTATTAGTCAGTTAGACGACGCAGATAAAAGTTCATATTTATCCGTAGATCCGGATGGTGGCTTGCACATACGATGTATTTGTGAACACTGCGAGCAATCATTGCAGACGTTCCCGGATTATTACACCTTAAAGAAATGGTTACAATAAGTAACAGATGCTTTGGCGCTGATTGCCAAAGCTTTTTGTGCATAAAGTATTCTGAACGACATAAATAAATGCACTAATTTAATAGATAAGGAGGAGGAGTCGAGTGGGAGTAATAGAACAACTTTTTCTGGAAGAGAAAGAGATTCAAGGCTTGCTGAACGATTTAGAAGATGGACAGGATCAGCAGTTGATTACAGGTCTTTCAGGTGGTTCCAAAGCGATTTTCTTTAAATTAATTCAGCAGTCACTGACACGTCCTGTCTTGATCGTCTCACCCAATATGCTGCAGGCACAACGAACATATGAAGATTTAAGTAAATTGGTTAGTGATGAGCATATTCACTTGTATACAGCGGAAGAATTAGTTGCCGCAGACTTTTCATTCGCTAGTTATGAACTGCGTGCAGGCAGGATTGACACGTTAGATCACATGGCGCGTACAGGCAGTGGTATATATATCACGCCAGTCGCGGGCTTGCGCAAGTTATTGCCGTCAAAGGAGCGCTGGTTGGCGCACTATGTAACGGCTACGACAGATGACGAGATTGATATAGGGATTTGGCTCGAGAAGCTGGTATCCATGGGCTATATACGAAAAGACCTGGTGAGTGCACCGGGTGAATTTGCGTTGCGTGGTGGAATATTAGACGTCTATCCGCTGACGATGGCAGAACCTGTACGTATTGAGTTATTCGATACGACGATTGATTCGATCCGAACATTTTCGGCAGAAGATCAGCGTTCTACAGGTAAATTGAATTCAATTACTTTGTTACCAGCGACCGAATTTATCTGGACACCTGATGAATTACAACAAGTTTCACAAAAAGTGGAGCAAGCGTTGGGCGAAAGTTTAACTAAAATTAAAAGTGAAGAATTGCAACAGCAATTATTGATGACGATTATGCAAGATATAGGCATGATGAAAGATGGTATTGTGCCAGAAGCGATGAAGAAATACGCGTCATTTTCCTCTGAAGCAAGTGCGATGTTAACTGATTACTTGCCGACAAACGGTCTTATCATTTTTGATGAATTGGGCCGCATACAAGAATCGGTGGCTACGTTGGAGTCAGAAGAGCAGGAGTATCAGCTTTCGATGCTTGAAGACGGGAAAATGCTACATGATACGAAACTAGCGTGGAAATACGAACAAGTTCTTGAGGGTATTAAGCAGCAACGATTCTATTTATCATTATTTACCCGTGCGGTACCTGGATTTACTATTAAGAAATCTATTTCAATTTCTTGTAAGCCAATGCAACAATTCCATAGCCAGATGCCACTGCTGAAAAGTGAAATAGAACGTTGGAAGCAAGGTAAATATAACGTCTTTCTATTAGCTTCTTCAAATGAAAGAATGCATACGATCCAAGAGATTTTACGAGAGTATGATATAGAAGCAGTAATAGATGGTAAGCCTAGTAAAGAAGGTATGTTGTCGATTATAGAAGGGGATTTGTCTGCGGGATTTGAATTGCCGTTTCAGAAACTTGCGGTTATTACAGACGCAGAACTGTTTACAGGCAAGCCGAAACGTAAAGCACGAGCCCCTAAACTAACGAACGCGGAGCGGATCAAAAGTTACTCGGAAATCAAGCCAGGCGACTATATCGTCCACGTTCATCACGGTATTGGGAAATATTATGGCGTCGTTACACTTGATGTCAAAGGCATCCAGAAAGACTATTTAGATATTCGTTACCGCGGTGAAGATAAACTCTTTGTTCCTGCTGATCAGATTGATTTAATTCAAAAGTATGTCGCGTCCGGTGAAAAAGAGCCGAAGCTACATAAACTTGGCGGTACCGATTGGGTTAAAACAAAGCGCAAAGTGACAGCAGCCATACAAGATATTGCAGATGACTTGATCAAGTTGTACGCAAGGCGAGAAGCAGAAAAAGGATTTGCTTTTGGTGAAGACGATGATTTGCAACGTTCATTTGAAAATGCTTTCCCATATGAAGAAACGCAAGACCAGTTACAATCCATTGACGAAATCAAGAAAGATATGGAACGTATACGACCAATGGATCGACTGTTATGTGGGGATGTAGGGTATGGAAAAACGGAAGTTGCGATCCGTGCTGCATTTAAAGCGGTAACGAACGGTAAACAAGTGGCCTTTTTGGTTCCCACTACTATTTTGGCACAGCAACATTTCGAAACGATGAAAGAACGTTTCGCAGATTATCCTGTAACCGTTTCATTACTTAATCGTTTTCGCACGAAGAAAGAACAAGATGAAACGATCAAAGGACTGAAAGCGGGAACTGTCGATATTGTGATCGGAACACATCGATTATTGTCAAAAGACGTAGTGTATCAAGATCTTGGGCTTCTCGTTGTCGATGAAGAGCAACGTTTTGGTGTAACACATAAAGAAAAGTTGAAGCAGTTGAAAAATAACGTAGACGTCTTGACGTTGACTGCTACACCGATCCCAAGGACTTTGCATATGTCGATGATGGGCGTACGTGACTTGTCTGTCATTGAAACACCACCAGCCAATCGCTTCCCTGTCCAGACATATGTCATGGAACATAACGGTGGTTTGGTACGAGAAGCAATTGAGCGAGAGATGGGCCGCGGCGGACAGGTCTTCTATTTATATAATCGCGTAGAAGATATGGATCGCAAAGTGCAGGAAATCCGTGACTTGGTACCTGAAGCGCGTATTGCCTCTGCACACGGTCGTATGGGGGAAGCTGCCCTGGAAGCGGTGATTTTGAGTTTCCTTGAAGGGGAATTCGATGTGCTTGTTACGACAACCATCATTGAAACAGGAATCGACATCCCGAACGTCAATACGTTGATTGTTCATGACGCGGATCGGATGGGGCTATCACAGCTCTATCAATTGCGTGGACGGGTCGGCCGTTCAAACCGTGTAGCATACAGCTATATGCTCTATCAGCGTGATAAAGTGTTGACTGAAGTCGCGGAAAATCGCTTGCAGGCAATTAAAGAGTTCACTGAACTTGGATCTGGCTTTAAAATTGCGATGCGTGATCTATCCATTCGGGGGGCAGGAAATTTACTTGGCTCACAGCAACATGGATTTATTGATTCAGTCGGTTTCGATTTGTATTCGCAATTGCTACAGGAAGCGATAGAAGAAAGACAGACCGGTGTTGTCAAAGAAGACAAAGTGGATGTCGAAATTTCCTTGCCTATTAATGCATACTTGCCTGAAACATACATTCAAGATGGTTATCAAAAAATCCAAATGTATAAACGCGTAAAAGCGATTACGGACGATGAGGATTACTTGGAGCTCGTCGACGAGATGATCGACCGCTTTGGCGATATGCCATTTGAAGCTGACCTATTGCTACGCGTTGGACGCATGAAGGCTTGGGGACGTGATGCTGGCGTGGTCTCCATCAAAAATGTGCAAGGTATAGTAGAAATTCGTTTATCTGAAGAAGGAACAGCTCGTGCTGACGGCGCAAAACTGATGGAACGCTCGTTGAAGTTTGGCCATGCGGTTGGACTAACGATTGATAACGGACAAATTACTGTAACCGTGAATGAAAAGAAGTCCAATCAGTTCACAGAGTTCGATATGGTTGAAGATATGGTACACACGATGCAGGAAACGGCAAAGGAAGTTGAATCTTCGGATGCCTTGTAACACCTTGATTGCATAAAATGACCAATGTTGATGCATACTACTCTCAGAAATACATTTCATTTCGAGAAAGTGAGGCATTATACATGAAAGCAACGGGTATTGTCCGCAGAATTGATGACTTGGGTAGAGTTGTGATACCAAAAGAAATTAGAAGGACACTTCGCATTCGTGAAGGTGACCCTTTGGAAATATTCACCGATCGTGAAGGGGAAGTCATATTAAAGAAGTATTCACCTATATCAGAGCTTGGTGAATTTGCTGTGGAATATGCGGAATCACTTTACGAAACAATTGGTACGCCGGCGTTGATCAGTGACCGTGACGAGATGCTCGCGGTGGCGGGTCTTGCCAAGAAAGATTATATGAACCGCCAATTGTCACCCATTTGTGATGAGATTCTTAATGGTAGGTCCACTATCATGGAAAAACACGAAAAGACGGTCGAATGGGTGCCTGGTCAAGTGGAGCAGGTTAAATCCTATTGTATAGCACCAATTATTACAAATGGTGATGCAATAGGCGCGATCTATTTGCTGTCAAAGGTTCACTTTGTTGGTGAGGTTGAACAAAAGGCTGCAGAGACAGCAGCCAACTTCTTGGCAAAACAAATGGAAAACTAAGCGAGTTTGATAAATGTGTAAAATTTTTAATGGAAACTCACAGTAGATGTATCTACCGTGAGTTTTTTTATCGTCTAATTTATTGTTGGTTGAATGTTTTACATTATTTATAGATTGAGAGTACGTATAGGGTGGTCACAATACCTATAATTTATTAATGAAATATTGAAAACGATCGCATAAAAAACCTACATTACCCCAAATATATCTTCCGAAAGCTTCAATTTTTTTCTTCATTTAAAAAGTGAAATACTTCACATACTGACTGTATAATTCCGTTTTTAAGTATAAAATTTTTACGTGAAGGATTTCACAAAACCGCTTAGTGAAGGGCTTCACAAGCCATAAAATCAAAAGTGAAAAGTTTCACATACTACTAAAAAGGGCAAATGTCAAAACTTTTTTAACTTTTTTTAAAACCAGTATAAAACCTTTGACAAAGGGAATGTAACCGCTTACGAATTTTCAATTTTTTGATTTGAAAGAATATTGGTGCTTGTAATTGGTTTGCGTTTGCGCTTATAATCACTACCAACACGAAGGAACAATAAAAAAACCGGACAGGGAGAGCGATATTATGAACAGGAAGTATAAATCTTCTTTACACATGCATCAAATTCACAATGGAAAAATGGAAGTCGTTTCGAAAGTACCGTTAGAGAATAAAGAGGATTTGAGTTTGGCGTACTCGCCAGGAGTGGCTGAACCATGTGTAGAGATCGCTCACGACCCATCACTAGCGTATGAATATACAATTAAGGGGAATTTAGTTGCAGTTGTAACAGATGGAACGGCTGTACTTGGTTTAGGAGATATCGGCCCTGAGGCTGCTTTACCGGTAATGGAAGGAAAAGCACTATTGCTGAAGCAATTTGCAGGGATCGATGCATTCCCTATATGTCTGGATACAAAAGATGTGGATGAAATCGTTAATATTGTAAAAGCAATTAGCCCAACATTTGGTGCGGTAAATCTGGAAGATATCTCTGCTCCCCGTTGTTTCGAAATTGAACGTAGATTGCGTGAAGAATGTAGTATTCCAATTTTCCATGACGATCAACATGGCACAGCGATCGTAGTAGGAGCTGGATTGCTTAACGCATTGAAAGTAGTGGGGAAACTAAAAGAAGAAGTTAAAATCGTCTTGAACGGTGCCGGTGCCGCTGGAGTGGCGATTACAAAACTATTGTTGAGTATGGGCTTCGAAAACATTATTATGTGTGATTCAAAAGGAATTATTTATGAAGGCCGAGAGAACGCAATGAATAGTGTGAAGCATGAAATGTCACGCGTCACGAATCGAGAGAAGATTGAAGGTTCATTAGCAGACGCAATGAAAGGTGCAGACATTTTCGTTGGTGTATCCGTTGCAAACTTGCTAACGAAGGAATTGATTGCGCTAATGAATACGGATCCAATCGTATTTGGTCTTGCGAATCCAATGCCTGAGTTGAAGCCTGAGTTGGCTGAAGAATACGGTGTGCGCATTATTGCAACAGGCCGTTCCGATTATCCTAACCAAGTCAACAACGTCTTGGCATTCCCAGGAATATTCCGTGGAGCACTAGACGTTAGAGCGACGGAAATCAATGAAGAGATGAAGCTCGCAGCAACGTACGCGATTGCGGATTTGATCAAGGATGAAGATCTACGTGATGATTACATCATTCCGGATCCATTTGATGATCGTATTCCAACAATTGTTGCACATGCGGTAGGTAAAGCCGCCATGCGCTCAGGTGTATCCGTTGCAAAGGAACTGATTTTGCCCACACCCAGATGAAGATGAATAATGACCCGTCTTTCCTAACAAGTATAGGGAAGACGTTTTTTTATGGAGTGAGTGGATGAAAAGGATAGAGCGATGTTCGACTTTCGGGCTGAACTCTTTATCGAAGGCTTCCGAATTACTGATAACAGTCGGGCGCTCATTAATTCCTGCAACTGCTCATAGTTCCTAGTTAGCCGCTCTATGGCGCCCGACTTCCGCTCTATCTACATGCGCGAGTGCTCTATCGTACTCCCTAAGCGATCATAAACACTGTGCAACCGCTCTAAGGTTTGTTCCTCTATGCGCCTAGCGCACACACGCCGGCCTCGTTGCGCACGTATAGTATGATAAAACCAAATAGGCTGGAGGGAGCGGAATGACTTGGCTACTGATCATAGGCTTTGCAATTTCATCTAGTATCGACAACTTTGGAGTCGGACTTTCTTACGGTGTACAGCGAGTTCGAATTCCACCCACTTCAAATGCACTCATTGCGGCAATTTGTTTCATTTTCAGTTTAATCGGCATCGTCTCAGGCGCATGGTTAGCTGTATTGTTACCAGGAATATTGCCTGATCTCATAGCGTTTGCTGTGCTCAGCACCATCGGAATACGCATCATGGTGATCGCATTTCGTCAACAGAGAAAACATCAAGCGAATGTGTTCAGTGAACCCGAAAAAATGGACTTTGACGGTTCTTCGCATATTAGTCTGGGTGAAGCTTTGTTACTTGGGATTGCGCTTTCCGCGAACGCTTTGACGAACGGAGTGGGTGCGGGGCTTTTGGCATTATCACCGTTAGCTATCGCGCTGTCGGCGGCTGTGGGTAGTTACATCACATTATCGATTGGTGTAGGATTGGGCGCAAAACTGGCAGGTGTGCGAATTGGCAAGATGTCAGTTGGCCAGTTCGGGACATTCATGAGTGGTGTCATTATTTTATTGATTGCGGTCACACGCCTATTCTAATGAAATGGTATACTAGGAACCATCATCAAATGAAAGAGGCGCATATATGGCGTTGACTAAATGGAATATGAAGTCGTTTATGAAGGGTGCGTCGATTCTGACGATTGCCGCCGTCATTGTCAAAGTGCTGAGCGCGGTCTATCGAGTCCCTTTTCAAAACTTAGTTGGAGATAAAGGTTTTTATATTTATCAGCAAGTGTATCCGTTTATCGGAATATTTATTGTATGGACATCTTCAGGTTTTGCTGTCGCAGTCTCTAAAATGCTCGCAGAGAGTAAAGGTCCTGGAGAGTCACGCGGAATTTTACGAATATCGCTCGCTTATCTTCTCGCGTTATCAGTAGGGATTTTTCTATTGTTACGATCGGGATCATCTTTCTTCGCAGATTTAATGGGAGACCCTGCTTTGGCGCCTGTTTTGCAGACTGGAGCGTACATCGTGCTCATGTTGCCATTCCTTGCTGTGCTGAAGGGCGTCTTTCAATCAGAGGGGCAAATGATACCTGTAGCCATCTCGAATGTCTCAGAGCAGCTGTTCAGGGTTGTGATCGTGTTGGCAGGTACGTGGATTGCGTTGCGTGCAGGATCTTCGCTTTATAAAGTAGGAGAAATTACGATGTGGGCCGCAGTGGCAGGAGAAGCGGTAGGTGTATTGATTCTAACAAGGTTCTTTCTACAGCGGGAGCGTATGGCGATAGCGACTGTAAAGCCGTGGCGGGTAATTAAAGATCTGACCAAAATCAGCATTGGTGTCAGTGCGAGTTCATTAATTTTATTGGTGTTTCAGTTAGTGGATTCTTTCACGATCTATAATGCATTAGTCGAGGCTGGTGTGATGAGTGAGACTGCCATGGAAATGAAAGGCGTCTATGACCGAGGACAGCCGCTTGCGCAAATGGGTATTTTACTTGCTTCTACATTAGCGTTAGCACTTGTTCCTTTAATTGCGCATCACGCATCCAAAAGGGACGGAAAAGGTGCATTGCCGTTTATAAGTCTGACATTCAGGACATCTATTTTATTCGGGTGGGCTGCGACAATAGGATTGGTTCTGGTACTGCCTTTCGTCAATGAAATGCTTTTCCAGACGCGAACAGGCTCTGTCGCGCTGATCATCTTCTGCATCCAGATCTTCTGGTTGTCGATTATTTTACCACTAACCGCTATTCTTCAAGGAAGCGGAAAAGTACGAGCGCCGTTATTACTCATGTTGCTTGGCATCGCAATCAAACTAACGACTACACCATGGATGGTACGACGATATGGAATTGAAGGTGCAGCCGCATCAGGTGCCATCGCGTTTGCGATCGTTGCCGTGTTATTGATCATCTATTTCAAAAGGTTTTGGAAGTTCCCGTTAGCACCGCGCCGTTTTTACGCCGTGTTGCTTATTGCAGGTGTGGCCATGACAGGAGTACTGATTCCGTGGATGTTCACCGCTGACTATTGGCTATTTGCTGGCCTGTCACCACGTATTAGCTCAACATTAACAGCCGTATCAGCTGTCGCAATTGGAGCGATCATATTTCTTTTCGTCGTCTTGAAATCACGTATAATGAAAGAAAAAGAGTGGTATTTACTACCTTTCGGAAAACGATTGGCGACTGCTCAACTATGGCTAACTAAAAATAGAAGGTGAATGATATGAATAAAATAACTGTGATCGGACTGGGCGCAAGTGATTTGGAACAATTGTCACTTGGCACGTATCGCCTATTAAAAGAAGCGGACCATCTTTACATTCGGACGGAAGAGCATCCCGTCGTTGCGGAGTTGCGTTTAGAAGGGGTAGAAATGGAAAGCTTCGATTCAATTTATGAAGCGAATGATTCATTTGAAGCCGTCTATCAGCAAATCGTCGACAAACTTCTTGAAATGAGTGCGCATCAGCCAATTACATACGCTGTGCCAGGACACCCGCTTGTGGCGGAACGTACAGTTCAACTATTAATTGAAAAAGAACGTACAGGTGAAATTGAACTTCATATCGCGGGGGGCAGCAGCTTTCTTGACCCGATTTTCACGGCACTCCGTATCGATCCAATCGAAGGGTTTCAGCTACTAGATGGCACGGACTTGAAACGTGATGATGTACGCATGGATCAGCACGTATTAATTGGACAAGTCTACGATGCATTCATTGCATCGGACGTGAAATTGTCTTTGATGGAGAAGTACCCTGACCATCATGTTGTGACCATTGTTACATCAGCGGGTTCCCAAGATGAAAAACTGACTGAAGTACCGTTGTTCGAGCTTGATCGCACAGTGACATTGAATAACTTGACGACAGTTTATGTACCACCCATTCTGGATAATGAACAGCGACTAAAAGAGTGGAGTTCATTCAGAGAGATCATTGCCATTTTGCGTGGACCGGATGGTTGTCCTTGGGATCGCGAGCAAACGCATGAATCATTGAAGCGTTATTTAATCGAAGAATCCTTTGAGTTGATTCAGGCGATTGATGAAGAAGATGATGACGCGATCATCGAAGAGCTAGGAGATGTATTACTACAAGTCTTCCTTCATGCGCAAATCGGCGAAGATAATGGCTATTTTGCGATGGAAGACGTACTTGAAACAGTCGCGGCTAAAATGATTCGTCGCCATCCACATGTATTTGCGCAAGCTAAAGCTGACACTACAGGTGAAGTGTTAAAGAACTGGCAAGCGATCAAGGACCAAGAGAAACCGCAAACATCTACGTTGTTAGAAGGACAAGAACGATTGGCATCCTCTTTGCTGACATCTTATAATTATCAAAAGACCGCAGCCAAAGTAGGATTCGACTGGCCTTCTATAGAAGGAGCTTTCGACAAGTTCCAAGAAGAGTGGCAAGAGTTTCAGGAAGAAGTGCATAACGGCGGAGTGGAGCAACAACTGGACGAGCTAGGAGATGTCCTATTCACTATCGTCAACATCGCAAGATTCCTCAAGATCTCACCAGAAGAAGCGATGTGGCATACCAATAAAAAGTTCAAATCCCGTTTTCAATTTGTGGAGCAGTCCGTTAAACAAGGAAGCGGCAGTTTTGAAGACTATACATTAGAGGAACTTGAAGAGTTCTGGCAACAGGCCAAACGAAAGGAAGAATCCAAATGAGACTAGATAAATTTCTTAAAGTATCTCGCTTTATCAAACGCCGTACACTCGCAAAGCAAGTAGCGGACCAAGGGAGAATTACGATTAACGGAAAAGTAGCCAAAGCTTCATCAGTCGTCAAACCGGGGGACGAGCTATCCATCCGTTTCGGTCAGAAAATTGTCAATGCTACAGTTAATGAGCTGAAGGCGTCTACTAAGAAAGAGGACGCGGCAGGTATGTACACGATCACAAGTGAAGAACGCTTGGAGAAAGTGGAGCCTGAATTTGTAGACGACGAAAATTAAAACTAATTAACGAAGAGACAGCCTGTAGTCGGGTTGTCTTTTTTTAATAGCTAGACTAGGTAATGGATTTGTACTTCAATTAAAAACAGCTTGTCATGTTTGGCCAAGCCCCTGCATATGATATGGGGAACGTACTAGAGAAGGGGGACGCATATGCAGATTCAAACAGACAGCTCGATGTATACTATTCCATCAGGAGACCACGTAGTGACGATGCGCAATCGCAAAAGAATGGACCTCACATCCGTGAAAACGATCGACCGCTTTGATCAGGAGGAATTTCTCGTTAGAACATCGCTTGGCGTACTGCAAATCCGTGGGGAGGAACTGCGTATTGTACATCTAGATGTGGACAAGGGCTTGCTAACACTTGAAGGCACAGTCCAAACTTTGCAATACGACGACGAAGAAGCAGGCTCACGCAATTTCCTCCATAAACTATTCGGATGAGCCTATCCGTCCAGTTCTTCAGTCTGTTGGCGATGATCGGGACAGGGATTGCTGGTGGAATTGTAATGGATTTATTCGGAACGATTGTCGCCGCGTGCGATAAACGTTCGTTCATTAGAAGATGGGCATTCTGGCTTGAGTGCATCATCTGGATCATGTTAGGGATTGGAGCCTTTTTGGTATTACTTATGGTACGTGACGGGGCATGGAGAATGTATGACCCCGTTGCCCAGGTCAGTGGCTTGTTATTGTACGCTGCCATCTTCCATCGTCCTGTCAGATTCGTAGGTAGACTACTGTTACTTGTGGTGCTTAGGCCGATTTGGCTCATCATTCGTCTTGTCTACCTGACGATTCAACGTATTGTCTATGTAATAGTCTCTGTTTTGTCACTAATCATGTCTCCATTCACACGATTAATAAAGAACATAGGGAAATACCTTCAAAAAAAATGCAGAGTACTATATAATAGAGTGCAATAGTAGAATTACGCCAGAAAGGTGTGTGCGCCATGAAAAAAACACAGAAGCCCTCAACTAAGAATGTAACATCGATCGATACAGACTATGTGCGCTCCATGCAAAAAAAAGAAAATTTTAAAAAAGCACAACAAAAACGTCTGCGTAATCGACTAGCTGTATTTTTTGTTATCGTCTGTGTAGTTGCTGGAAGTTTATTCAATATGAATGCTGGACAGAAAGAAATTCTGGCTGCCAAACATAAGGAAAAAGAACAAGCAACGGCTATACTAGAGGATTTGAAGGAACAGCAAGACCAACTGAATACGCAATTAATTCGTTTGGATGATGATGAGTATATTGCTAAACTTGCACGCAAGGAATACTTTCTTTCTGAGTCCAATGAGATCATTTTTTCCATTCCAGATAAGAAAAAAGTTTCTGAAAAAGAGTCCGAAAAAGAGTAGTCAAGTTGACACTCTTTTTTTGTTGGCTATAATATAAGTAGGAGCCTGTAAAATACAGGCACTGCCAATATGGTTGATAGGCTTACGAGCCGCTTAAAACTTAAGGAGGAGCATTTTTTTTATGTCAATTGAAGTAGGCAGCAAGTTAGAGGGTAAAGTAACCGGGATCACAAATTTTGGGGCATTTGTTGAATTGCCAAGCGGATCCACAGGATTAGTCCATATTAGTGAAGTAGCTGACAATTATGTCAAAGATATAAACGATCATTTAAAAGTCGGCGATATGGTTGAAGTGAAGGTAATGAATGTGGGATCTGATGGTAAAATCGGTCTTTCCATCCGTAAGGCGAAGCCTGAGTCAGAACAACGTCCACAGCGTCCACAACGTCCAACGAGACCTCGTCAAGGAAGCAAGCCAAGCTTTGAACGACCAGAGAACTTTGAGCAGAAGATGGCAAAGTTCATGAAGGACAGCGAAGAACGTCTAACTACCTTAAAGAGAGCGACAGAGTCCAAACGTGGCGGTCGTGGAGCTAGAAGGGGATAACTTGCTGACTGTTTCAACTGTAAACTAAAATCAGATGACATCCTATACGTATGTTCCGCACTATGGAGCATGCGTTTTTTTGTGTCTAAAAATGTATTTGAATGTATTGACTGGGGTTGGGTCGTTGCTCGAATTTGGCTTGGTCATTGAATGTAGTGAGGGTCATGCTTTGGACTCGCGCAGGCACGTGGGGGATTGCCTCCAGCCATGAGCCAACTAGCGGTGGAACTGCTATCTGTCTCCTGGCCACGGCCGACCCCGCAGTTGTGCCTGCGCTGCTGAGTGGTTGACAAGTTAGATTGTGGTTTAGAAAAGATGAAGATCAGTGAATCGTGATAACTTTCTTCGGTGTTGGAAAAGTATATAACAGATAGATTGGATCGTTGCTCGAGTTTGGCTTGGTCATTGAAAATAGTGAGTGTCACTCTTTGGACCCGCGCAGGCACGTGGGGGATTGCCTCCAGCCATGAGCCAACTAGCGGTGGGGCTGCTAGTTGTCTCACGGCCACGGCCTACCCCGCAGTTGTGCCTGCGCTACTGAGTGGTTGACAAGTTAGGTTGTGGTTTATAGTAGATAAAACCAGTGACTGAGTAGTACCAGTTCCTATTCTTGCAAAAGAAGAATCAGAACTGCTTTACACACTATCTAAGGTAGGCGGAAGCCAACCACCACCGCCGAAGTGGGGCCAATGCCCGCCCCACATACATTGCTAGTCAAACCACTACCTAACATCGTATCCTACTGACTTGTACGAATACCTTGCCCATGTAATCACCAACACATAGAAAAACTCCCCTTGCCTAAGCAAGAGGAGTCTTCGTGTTTCTATTATAGCGGCGGAGGGATTCGAACCCACGACCTTTCGGGTATGAACCGAATGCTCTAGCCAACTGAGCTACACCGCCAAGACATTTGCACGTTGAAATTATACAACTTCAAACGCAACGTCTCTTATCATACTAGGCATTTAAACAACTGTCAACCTCTCTTTTGCTAAAAAATAAACATACGGAATACGTCGAAATGTTTTGCGAATATGCCGCCATGAACAGACAAAATTTCTCGCAACTCCCATGTATAGTTTTATGTAAGAGAACATAGGGGGTATGGGAAATGAAGATGATTGACAATATGGAGCGACCGTTTGTGCAGATGTTCAGGGCTTCGTGGCAAGAATTGATGAATCGAAAAGTCTACTTGCTGACGGCCCTTCTTTTCTTAGTAGGATCATTCTTTCTATCACAAGCAGTAGTATTTGATATGGCAGTTCCGTTTTTTTTACCAATCTGGGCGTTGGCCAGTATGCGCTACCGTCAACATATGATTTATGTATTTATAGGAGGGATGGCGGGCAGCGCATTTCTAGGGGTCGGACAAGCCGTCATTCATCTAACACAATTATTGCTGTTTCATTCAATTATTAAAATTCCTGTTGTGAAAAGGTCAATTCCAATCGCTGTAGCAGGGGCAATGATTATTCCGCAACTGGTCTGGCAACTCGTAAAGTACGGAGACGGGATGTTGCCTTTGGCAGTTCAGTTATCGATCGGATTAGAAGCATTGCTTGCGCTATTCATGACTATTTTCATGTTGCTTGCATTTCCTTCTATAGAAAGAATGCTATACGGACCATGGAACCCTGAGCAGATCAGTGCGATGTGTATAGTGGGAGCGCTTGCAGCAACAGGGATGGGCGGTTTCCAGATTGGGACGGTTTCAGTTGCGGGTGTGTTCTTGTTTCTCGCAATCTTTGTAGCGGCTGTCGTTGGGGGAGTGCCGTTTGCTACAACTGTCGGAATGATCATCGCATTGATTATAGGGGTATCAGAACTATCTTTCACTGGTATGATGGCGTTATATGGTATGACTGGTTTGCTCGCGGGTTCACTGAAACGGTTTGGGAAGCTTGGGATCATCACCGGCAGTGTCTTTGTTTCGCTCTTTTTCCTTCTTTATGATGCGACATTGCCTCTTGATACCGTACATTTTTCCACAGTCGGTACCGCGGCATTACTGTTTATATTGATTCCTTCACGTAAATTAAGTCAAATACGACAAGTTTTATTGCCGAAACAAGAAGGGATATCGGAAAAACGACAACAATGGTTGGCGGATAAATTGGATGGACAGTTAGCGGAGTTCCAGCAGTTCGCTCATTTCATGTCAACACTCGTCAATGATCGTCTGTCTCCTGAAGAGGAAGTGGCGGCAACAAGTCAAGTACCATCTATTTGTCAATCCTGTTTTCGTTACCGTAAGTGTTGGGAAAATGAAGAGGATGGCATTGAACCGTTGATTAATGAATGGGAAACCACCTATTCCGCAACAAAAAAAGCGGCACGAGTACGTGTGGAACAGCAGATGAAATATAAATGTCTGCGCTTTAAAGGATTATTGAATGAATTGGAGGAAAGAGGAGCTAATAAATTATTAATGGGGCAGTTACAGCATGGACGGAAGATGCTGGCATTACAATTGCGTGATATGAGTACCCACATTGAAAAGGTCATGCGAGAAGTGAAGGAAGATCTGACTACGTATAAGTTGGCCGAAGAAGAACTTGCGAATCGATTGCAATCACAAGGGATCGAGTTTTTCCAAATAGATATTTTATCCGAAGAACGCGGTGCTTGTAGAATTGTAATATCGGTACCAGAGAAAAAAGCGGACTTTGAAGCAGAGACAACTGTTGGGGAGTATTTATTATTGCCTATTTTAGAGGAAATGTATGACGAACCGATGCATATTTCAAAATCAACGTACCAACCATTCCCGTTCCCCCATGTCCAATTGACCTTTAGTTCTGCCGTTCGTTTTTCACTCGACTATGATATTGTCACGACAGCAGGGAAAGGATCGTTCAATGGCGGTGATGCGTATGAGTTATTCAAGATTCACGATGGATTGTCGGCCGTACTGCTCTCTGATGGAATGGGACAAGATATCAATGCATACCACGAGAGTAGAAAGGTTATCCGATTGATGAGGGAATGCTTGGGGCAAAAAATGGATCCTGAAACAGCAATTCACACATTACATTATATGATGGCGTTAAATGGGCTAGATGATATGTACGCAACACTCGACTTAGCATTAATTGATTTACAGGAAGGGCGGCTGTGGTCGTGGAAAGCGGGATCGATGAGTACCTATATTAAGAGAAGTGATGATTGTATCCGGTTGGACAGCAAAACGGTGCCATTTGGCTTCTTACCCTCATTTTCAATAGAAGCAAAAAATGAAAAGTTGAAATCTGGTGATATTGTTGTCATGATGACGGATGGTATATTTAATGGAGATATACCGCTTGATATTCAGGAGGACGTCATGAATCAAACGATAGAACGCTTTAAAGAGATGGACTGCCGAACGATTGCGGATCAAGTGATGATGGAGATGGAACGGGTATTTGAGTCTGTGGAAGATGATCGGACGATTCTAGTTATGAAAGTCGGTCATATTGTGCCGAAGTGGTCAAAAGCTAATAAGCAACCTCGAATCATTTCTAGCTAAACAATGGTAGAATATAGAGAGGAGGGAGATGGATCATGAAAAGTTTGCAGCAAAAGGTTTTGAAGTTTATCGACAAGCAAACACTGATTCCTCCCGGCTCTCGTGTACTGGTCGCGTGTTCGGGTGGTGTGGATTCCATCGCACTGCTTCACTTTCTTGCGACGCATCAGCAATTTTTGGCCATTGAAGTTGGGGCCATTCATGTAGACCATATGCTCCGTGGAGCTGAATCTGCTGAAGATGCGTTTGTTGTGAAGCAACTATGCGAGGAATTCGGACTACCCTTTTATTCTGAACAAGTGCCTATTCGGGCTATCTTAGAAAGCCAGGGTGGCAATATGCAGCAAGTTTGTCGGCAACAGCGTTATGCACGTTTCGAACAAACGATGAAAAGTGAGCAGTTCACGGTTCTCGCAACAGCCCATCATGCAGATGATCAACTGGAGACGGTATTGATTCAATTGAGTAAAGGACAATCATTAAACGGTATGCCGATACAACGCGCGTTTCATTCGGGTAAAATTGTACGGCCATTCCTTCCGTTAAAAAAAAGCGAACTGTACACGTATACGACACAATGCAAAATAAAGTTCCGGGAAGATCCCAGTAATCAGCAAGATTATTATTTGCGTAATCGTATGCGACACCAAGTGCTACCCCTCTTGATAGAGGAAAATCCATCTGTTGCGGTCAATACGGTACGCCAAACGGAGCAACGTCAAGCGGATGAAAAATTGCTGAGTGAGCTTGCAAGTCAACATTGGCAATCGATTGTTACGTATACGGATGAACAGCTTCCTTCTTTTCAACGGGAGGCATTTCTTGCTATTCCCCACGCTTTACAAAAGCGAGTGATTCAACTACTATTAAAATGTCTGACTGAACCAGCAACAGAGAACGCTGAGTGGCATTTTACATTAGTGGATGAACTGTTACAGCATATTACGAACACAGCTGGGAATGTCACAATTGATTTGGCAAATGGCTATCGGTTTATCAGGCAATATGATAAACTGCTAGTTACAAAAAAGGATATAGATACAGCGTCTCTTCGTCCAAAAGTCCTTGAGAAAGGTACTTGGCATACGTGGGGAAATATTCGATTTTACTGGCATCATGTCAATGCGCATAGGATCCAACACTTTTTACCTTCAGACGAAATTAGGTATTTTCAATTGCCTAAGTCGGAACTGCCGTTAACTGCACGGTTGCGAATTACCGGAGACAGAATGTTGCTCAAAGGAATGTCTGAGCCAAAACGTATAAAGCGGATATTGATTGATGAAAAGATAGGGATCGTGCAAAGACAACAGCAGCCTGTCATTACGACAGCGAGCGGTACTGTGTGTGCGGTGCCTGGTGTACGGTATGGTGAGATGTTTTCGCGCTGCCAACTGGAAGGCGATTCATACATATGGATTACGCGAGAAGGCGAGACAAGATAAAATAGAGGGGGACGGGCCGATGATCGCACAAGATATCGAGCATGTTTTAATTTCAGAAGAGCAATTAGAAGAGAAAGTCCGGGAACTCGGAGCAACATTAACTGAAGAGTACCGTGAAAAGTTTCCATTGGCAGTCGGCATACTTAAAGGTGCATTACCATTTATGAGTGATCTGATCAAACGTATTGATACGTATATCGAATTGGATTTCATGGACGTATCTAGTTATGGAAATGCAACAGTTTCTTCAGGTGAAGTGAAAATCATCAAAGATTTGAACACTAGCATAGAAGGTCGCGATGTGTTGATCATTGAAGACATTATCGACAGTGGAAAGACATTGAATTATTTAGTTGAGCTGTTTAAATACAGAAAAGCCAACTCTATTAAAATTGTTACATTGTTGGATAAACCTACTGGCCGTAAAGTAGATTTAAAAGCAGATTATGTTGGTTTCGATGTACCAGACGCGTTCGTAGTTGGGTACGGATTGGATTACGCAGAGAAATATCGTAATTTGCCATACATCGGTGTATTGAAAAAGGAAATCTATTCTTTCTGACCGTAGTTTAACGGACAGTAAGGAAAGCCTTTTTTCATAAAGCATTTCTTTTGTTAAGTAGTGTTAATCTATGCTAAAATTTACAATAGTTTTCTGTTTAGTTTTTGTTGAATGAGATGAGGAGGCTTGGGATGAATCGAATACTTCGATACTTTCTTTTATATGGATTGATCTTCCTTGCAATAATGGGGATATTCAGTTCGCTTAACAATCCAAATCCGAAGATGAAACCAATTCGGTATGATGAATTCATCACAGCGCTGGAACAAGGAAAAGTTGAAAATGCAACTTACCAACCATTACAGCTTGTGTATGAAGTAAAAGGGGAAATGACCGACTACGAAAAAGGTGAAACATTCGTAACGAACATTCCAGAAAATGATATGGACGGCATTCGCGAAATAGTCGCAAAGACAAATACTGAAATTGACATCCTACCGCCGAAAGAAACAAGCGCGTGGGTATCGTTCTTTACAGGACTTGTACCATTCATAATTATTATTATCCTTTTCTTCTTCTTACTGAACCAATCACAAGGCGGCGGTGGCGGCAAGGTGATGAACTTCGGGAAAAGTAAAGCGAAACTGCAAACGGACGATCGAAAGAAAGTACGTTTCAATGATGTTGCAGGTGCAGATGAAGAAAAGGCAGAGCTTGAAGAAGTCGTGGACTTCTTGAAAGACGCCAGTAAGTTTGTGGAGTTAGGCGCACGGATTCCAAAAGGGATCTTGCTAGTTGGACCTCCAGGTACAGGTAAAACATTACTTGCGCGTGCAGTTGCAGGCGAATCTGGTGTACCATTCTTCTCGATTTCAGGTTCTGATTTCGTTGAGATGTTTGTAGGTGTGGGTGCTTCTCGAGTGCGTGACTTGTTCGAGAATGCCAAGAAAAATTCACCATGTATTATCTTTATTGATGAAATTGATGCAGTTGGACGTCAGCGTGGAGCCGGCTTAGGTGGCGGTCACGATGAGCGTGAGCAAACATTGAACCAGTTGCTAGTAGAAATGGATGGATTTGAAGGAAACGAAGGAATTATCATCGTTGCCGCTACAAACCGTCCGGATATTTTGGACCCGGCACTTCTTCGTCCGGGACGTTTTGACCGTCAAATTACGGTTGGTCGTCCAGATGTTAAAGGAAGAGAAGCTGTGTTGAAAGTTCACGCACGTAACAAGCCACTTGACGATACAGTCGATATGAAAGCTCTAGCTCAGCGTACTCCAGGATTCTCTGGCGCGGATCTTGAGAACTTATTGAATGAAGCAGCTCTTGTGGCAGCGAGAAGAAATAAACTAAAAATCGATATGTCCGATATTGATGAAGCAACGGATCGTGTTATTGCAGGTCCTGCAAAAACAAATCGTGTCATTTCGAAAAAAGAACGAAACATCGTCGCGTTCCACGAAGCGGGTCACGTAGTTGTGGGCTTAATACTCGATGATGCAGAAATCGTTCATAAAGTAACTATTGTTCCTCGTGGGCAGGCTGGCGGATACGCAGTCATGCTTCCAAAAGAAGATCGTTACTTCATGACAAAACCTGAACTCCTCGACAAAATTGCGGGTCTTCTAGGTGGACGTGTTTCAGAAGAAATCGTGCTTGGCGAAGTATCAACCGGTGCACATAATGACTTCCAGCGTGCTACAGGTATTGCACGTTCGATGGTTACAGAATACGGAATGAGCGATAAAATCGGTCCGATGCAGTTCGGCCAGACGCAAGGCGGCCAAGTATTCCTTGGACGTGATTTCAATTCTGAGCAAAACTATTCTGAAGCAATCGCATACGAAATTGATTCTGAAATGCAAATTATTATTAAAGAGCAATATGAACGCACAAGAAAGATTTTGACTGAAAACCGAGAATTGCTTAATCTGATCGCAACGACTCTATTGGAAGTCGAAACGTTGGATGCGGAACAAATCAATCACTTGAAAGATCACGGTACTTTGCCTGATCGCCCATACGACAACAACGATGGCAGCGATGATGACAAGAAGATTGTGGAATCCCCTGTGGAAACTGCAATGAATGAAACACCGGATTCAACAAGCGTGACTCCAGATAGTACGGGTGCACCATCAGACCCGTCAATCGGTGACTTGCCAAGTGAAGGTGGAGCAACAGATAAGACACTACCACCAATTGATGAAGAACGCAGAGACTAAGCGAACCTAACAGCCGACTGTTTACAGTCGGCTGTTTTCTTAATGATAGGGAAATGGTCAGTACACATCTACAGTATCTACACGTGGAATTATGATATGATGTACGGGAAAAAGTCAAAGTATGAGGGGACAACGACTATGTTATTAGTATTAGATACAGGTAATACCAATATTGTGTTAGGCGTATATGAAGGGGATCAACTGAAGTACCACTGGCGTATGGAAACCTATCGTCATAAGACAGAGGATGAATACGCCATGCAAGTTAAAGCAATGTTTCAGCATGTGGGGCTTTCATTCGAAGACATTACTGGCATTATTATTTCTTCTGTGGTGCCGCCTGTTATGTTCCCGTTAGAGCAAATGTGTAAAAAATACTTCAATCAGAAGCCGATGGTCGTTGGGCCAGGTGTGAAAACAGGATTGAATATTAAGTATGAAAATCCTCGCGAAGTCGGTGCAGATCGAATCGTTAATGCGGTAGCGGCGATCCGTGAATATGGTAGCCCGCTGATAATCGTTGACTTTGGAACAGCTACTACGTATTGCTACGTGAACGAAAACGGCGAATACATGGGTGGTTCCATTGCGCCTGGCATAAAGATCTCTATGGAGGCGTTATTTGACCGCGCTTCAAAATTGCCACGCGTTCAACTTGCGCGGCCCGAGCATGTTGTTGGTAAAAATACCGTCGCTGCTATGCAGTCTGGTATTGTCTTTGGTTATGTTGGACAAGTAGAAGGTATTGTGAACCGTATAAAAGAGGATTGTAAAGTAGAACCTACAGTCATCGCGACAGGTGGAATGGCAGAATTGATTGCATCTGAAACAAAAGTAATTGATGTAGTAGATAACTTCCTGACACTAAAAGGATTACATTTAATTTATGAAAGAAATTTGTAAGGAGAGAATGAAATGACAACAGATTATTTAGTAAAAGCACTAGCTTTCGAAGGACAGATTCGTGCATATGCAGTCCGCTCAACTGAAACAGTAGGAGAAATGCAACAACGTCACCAGATGTGGCCGACAGCGACTGCTGCTCTTGGACGTACCGTTTCAGCATCCGTCATGATGGGCGCTATGTTAAAAGGTGAAGACAATATTACAGTGAAAATCCAAGGAAATGGTCCACTAGGTCCGATTGTTGTGGATGCTAACGCAAAAGGAGAAGTCCGCGGATATGCTACAAATCCACAAACTCACTTACCTCTAAATGAACAAGGGAAATTAGACGTAAGTGGTGCAGTCGGTACGGAAGGTATGCTTTCCGTTGTAAAGGATCTCGGTATGAAAGATTACTTTACAGGGCAAGTGCCAATTATTTCCGGGGAAATTGCGGAAGACTTCACTCAGTACATGGTAGTATCTGAACAAGTACCGTCCGCTGTTGCACTAGGTGTACTTGTCAATCCGGACAACACAGTCAAAGCTTCAGGTGGATTCATACTGCAAGTAATGCCCGGAGCTACAGAAGAAACGATTGTATTGCTAGAAGAAAGAATTGCGAACATGACGGCGATTTCTACTATGATTGACAACGGACTAACACCTGAAGGAATACTTTCAGAAGTGTTAGGTCAAGAAAACGTAGAATTTCTCACTAGAATAGACGTGAAGTTTGATTGTGATTGTTCCAAAGAGCGTTTTAGCGAGGCGATTAAAGGACTTGGGGCTGTAGAAATACAAGCGATGATCGATGAAGATCATGGTGCAGAAGCTCAATGCCACTTCTGTTTAGAGAAGTATCATTTCTCTGAGCAAGAACTTCAAGATTTAATTTAATGAGATCGTAAACTACTTACCCGCTGCCAAATACATTTTCGCGTAGCGGGTAGTTTTATAATTTATCTAAAGAACCTCAAGAGTAAACGCTATCAAATAAAACAGATACACTATAATCTTCTGAATTATTTGATTGACAACTTAATTAGAAGGTAGTAATATTAAGCTAATAAAACATATAAAAATACTAGGTATTAGGAGCGGATGACAAATGAGTAGAGTGGGAAATTCAGTTATTGATTTGATAGGTAAAACACCGTTAGTAAAATTAAATCGTTTAACAGGTGCAAACGACGCAGATGTGTATTTGAAACTAGAATTCTTCAATCCTGGCTCAAGTGTCAAGGACCGTATTGCGCTTGCTATGATTGAGTCAGCGGAAAAGAGCGGTAATTTAAAAGAAGGCAGTACAATTATCGAGCCGACGAGCGGCAATACGGGTATCGGTCTCGCTATGGTTGCAGCTGCAAAAGGTTATAAGTCAGTACTTGTTATGCCTGACACGATGAGTTTAGAGCGTCGTAACTTACTTCGCGCATACGGAGCGGATTTAGTATTGACTCCAGGAGCTGAAGGAATGAAAGGCGCAATTTCTAAAGCTGAGCAATTGGCAGAAGAAAACGGTTGGTTCTTGCCACAACAATTCAATAATGAAGCAAACCCCGAAGTTCATCGTCTGACAACAGGACCTGAGATTGCGAATGCTCTGGATCAAGTAGACGCGTTCATTGCGGGAATTGGTACGGGTGGTACGATTACAGGAGTGGGCGAAGTATTAAAAGAACGTTTCCCTGGTATCAATATCGTTGCGGTAGAGCCGGAAGATTCAGCAGTATTGTCTGGAGGTAAGCCTGGACCGCATAAAATCCAAGGAATCGGGGCAGGATTTGTGCCGAAAGTGTTGGATACGGAAATCTATGATGAGGTTATCAAAGTTTCTAATGATGATGCATATACGTTTGCGCGTCGTGCGGCACGTGAAGAGGGTATCCTCGGTGGAGTATCTTCAGGTGCAGCAATTGCGGCTGCGTTGCAAGTAGCGAAGAAGTTAGGCAAAGGCAAAACAGTTGTAGCAATCCTTCCGTCAAACGGAGAACGTTACTTGAGCACACCTCTTTATCAATTTGATGAAGAGTAAGAGATAAAGACTGAAGGCGGATCCTGTGTTTTGGGGATTCGTCTTTTTTTATATAGAGGTAGTTGTTAGGGGATTGGGGTTGGGTCGTGGCTCGACTTAGGTTTGGGCGTTGAAGATGGTGAGGGTCGTGCTTTGGACCCGCACAGGCACGTGGGGGATTGCCTCCAGCCATGAGCCAACTAGCGGTAGGGCTGCTAGCTGTCTCATGGCCACGGCCTACCCCGCAGTTGTGCCTGCGCTACTAAGTGCTTAACAAGTCAGGTTGTGGTTTATAAAAGAAGACAACCAGTGACGGGGTAGTACTAGTTTCTATTCTCGCAAAACAAGTATCTGAACTGTCCTACACATAATCTAACGTAGGCGGCTGCACGTGGTAGGCGTAGTAATGAGACAGTCAGGCGAACTTCCTGTCTGGCTCATTGCGGAAGCCATCCACCACCGCCGAAGTGGGTCCAATGCCCGCCCCACTTAATTTGCTAGTCAAACCACTACCTTTGCAAAAACAAGGAAGAGAAAACGTCACGCAAAACAACAAACTACTGCCGCATCTTACTTACCCATTCCGAACAAAACTCATTCCCAACCAGCTTTGCACGATACATTTGACCGTAGATAAACTTCAAACTTTTATCAGCGCACTGAAATCTGTATAATTAAGACGAACCAAGCAAGCTATACATAGAACAGAGGAGGCTCACTGTGAAAAAAAAGTGGAGCATAATTATTTCAGTTTTAGTTGTCGTCATCATGGGATTCATTATATTCATGTTGAACAAAGAAATTAAAGAAGAAACTTCTGGTATTCCGGGTTATGAAGATGCCGGAATAGATAAATTACCGAAAGACGAGCGTGAACGTCTGCCGCAAGATTGGCAAACCACTACCGAACCTGACAAGCCAGGCCTCGATAAAGGGGATGTAGCACCTGACTTTGAACTAACCACACTTGACGGGGATACGGTAAAGTTATCCGACTACCAGGGTAAAACAGTTATGTTAAACTTCTGGGCATCGTGGTGTCCACCATGTCGTTCAGAAATGCCGCATATGGATAGCTACTATACTGACAATAAAGAAACCGACAATATGGAAATACTCGCAGTCAACATGACAAAGACTGAAAAGAATAAAGTCGAAAGTGCGAAGGAATTCGTGGATGAATATAAATTGTCGTTCCCGATTTTATTAGATAAGGATAGCGAAGTCATGAAAATGTATCAGATCAAAGTCTACCCGACTTCGTATATCATCAATGAAGAAGGCGTCATCACAGATAAATTAATGTTGCCGCTTGATGACAAGATGATCAAACAGTTAATAGAGGAAAGTAAAGCAGAGTGAACATTAGAAATGCAGGGGGAACTAGCATGAATACAGTAGCTTATCAGACGGCTTCAATGACAAAAGATGAATTCTTTTACGCCTATCGTCAACTTGCGACAGAAGTGGAACGACATGTTTTATTAGAAAGTGGTCGTGGTGGAGAGATGTGCGTGGCGGGACTTGATCCGCTTGTGACATTTCAGGCAATCGAAACAGGGCTACGCTTGGAGTGGCGTGATGGCAAAGAAGAAATAGTAACAGGAGAAGATCCGCTAGTCCTGCTGAATGATTTTATGACGCAATATGAGCTGGAGTACCAGAATGAGTTACCTGCCTACCAAGGTGGTCCTATCGGGATGATCAGTTATGATTATGTCAGACGCTATGAGACGCTGCCGGTTCTTGCAAAAGATGATTTAGTGACACCTGATGTATTCTTTTATCTATTCGATCAATGGGCCGTGCTTGACATAGAAAATGAGAAAGTCTATTTTATGGCATTGCCTGAGAAGCAGCATAGCTTGGATGATATAGTGAATGAATGGACGGAAGCATCACAAATAGGCTTGACCAATCGTCAGTTTACACCTGGACAAGCGACGGATGTTGACGTTACAGAGGATAATTTGCAAGTTTCCGTAACAGGAGAGCAGTTTGAACAGATGGTCCGTGATGTACAGCAATTTATCGAGCAGGGAGATGTTGTACAAGTGAATTTGTCTGTACGTCAGTCAAAACCACTCGAAGCGCCATCTATATTGATGTATGAAGCGCTGCGTTCGTTCAACCCCTCTCCTTATATGGCTTATATGGCGGCGCCGGATTTTGAAGTAGTCTCCGGTTCACCTGAGTTATTGTTAAAAAAACGTGGAACTGAATTGAGTACTCGTCCAATCGGTGGTACGCGCAAACGCGGTTTGACGGAAACAGAAGACCTCGCTTTGCAGGAAGAATTGGTATCGAATACGAAGGAGAAAGGTGAGCACAAGATGCTTGTCGATCTCGAATGTGCAGACTTCGAAGGAATCTGTCAAGAAGACACAGTAGAAGTTGATGAATTCATGGTCGTTGAAAAGTACTCACATGTCATGCATTTGGTATCAAATGTACGGGGTACGGCAGCTTCTGAAGATCTTGCGCCCATCATGCACGGAGTTTTCCCCGGTGGTTCAATTACGGGAGATCCTAAACTGCGTACGATGGAAATCATTGAAGAATTGGAACCGACACGCAGAGGTCTCTACACAGGATCAATGGGATGGATTGGTTTTTATGGAGATTTGGAGCTAAATATCACAATTCGTACGGCATTTATTCAGGCAGGTGTCGTGCATATTCAAGCGGGTGCTGGTCTAGTACCAGATTCAGATCCTGCTTCAGAATATGAAGAGTCTTTGAATAAAGCGAAAGCACTGTGGCAGGCCAAAGAGATGGCTGAGCTAGTCACTCGTCAAGAAAGTGGGCACTCACATTGATTTGCTGGATGAACGGGGAGCAAGTACATGCAGATGAACTACGCATTTCCCCTTTCGATCATGGATTTCTTTACGGATTGGGGTTTTTCGAAACTTTCCGTACGTACGGTGGGGAAGTATTTCTTTATGATTCGCATATGATTCGATTGCGGTCAGCTTTGATTGACTACCATATAGAGATGCCGTATAGCGATGAAGAAATTCTGATGGCGGTTCATTCTTTATATAAAGAGAATGGCTGCGAGGATGGTTATTACCGATTAAACGTGTCGGCGGGTGTGCATGATATCGGGTTAGCCCCTACTCAATACAAACAACCAAATGTACTGATCTTTCAAAAGGCACTTCATCTACCGGCTGTACATACAGAAAAAGATGGTGTCTGGCTTGCCACGACGCGCAATGAACCTGAAAGTGTTGTTCGTCATAAGTCTCATCAGTATGCAAATAATGTAAAAGGACGTCTCGAATTGCCTTCATTGAGAGAAACAGAAGGCTTATTCGTTACATCTGACGGATATGTAGCAGAAGGCATTACATCGAATATATTTTGGGTAAAAGAAGGCGAGTTGTATACACCTTCATTAGAGACAGGAATTTTACCGGGTACGACACGGGCCTTTGTAATGGAGACCGCGGGAGTAGTTGGATTGGCTGTTCATGAAGGGTTATACATGCCTGGTGAACTCGAATCGGCGGAAGAAGTATTCATTACCAACGCGATTCAGGAACTAGTTCCAATTCGCCGAGTAGGAGAAACGAGGTTTTCTGGCAAAGAAGGACCGGTCTATCAACAATTACATGCCGGTTACCAACAAGCCGTCAACCGAATGAAAGTGGGTGACCAGTAATGGAACTATCAAAAGCACGTGCCTCTTATCAACTGGGAGAAACGACGATTAATTTTATGGAAGAAACAATCATCATGGGGATACTGAACGTCACACCGGATTCGTTTTCGGATGGTGGGAAATTTGGCAAGCAAAACCCAGCGCTTGAACACGCACGAAGCATGCTCATGGATGGAGCGAAAATCATTGATGTCGGTGGTGAGTCTACCCGTCCGGGGCACACTCCTGTTTCGGTAGAAGAGGAGATAGCGCGGGTTGTGCCGATCATTGAATTACTCACTCGAGAACTCGGCTGTGTAATATCGATTGACACGTCAAAAGCAGCTGTTGCGGAAGCCGCGGTTAAGGCGGGCGCGAGTATAATTAATGACGTGTGGGGAGCAAAGCGTGAACCAGCCATTGCAGAAGTAGCGGCGCGATATGGCATACCGATCATCTTGATGCATAACCGCGAGGATCGTGATTATCAGCTACCGTTCATGGAGGCAGTTATAGAAGATTTGCAAGAGAGTATCGAGATTGCGAAACGAGCAGGAGTTAGTGAAGAGATGATTTGGCTAGATCCAGGTATCGGCTTTGCGAAAGATCTTGAACAGAATATACTAGCGATGCAAGGACTATCTTCGATTGCGGATCTGGGATATCCTGTTTTACTTGGTACGTCCCGTAAAGGCATGATTGGGAAAGTACTCGATTTGCCTGTGGATGAGCGAGTTGAAGGTACAGGCGCCACGGTTTGCTACGGTATTGAGCACGGTGGACATATTATGCGAGTTCACGATGTAAAGGAAATCTCGCGGATGGTCAAGATGATGGATGTACTGACGAAGAAAGCAGCATACACTGGGTAAGCGATAAAATGGAGGGGTTTCATGGATTATATTCATTTGAATGATATGGAGTTTTACGGTTACCACGGCGCATTGCCTGAAGAGAATAAACTCGGACAGCGCTTTCGTCTGACAGTTTCATTGGCAACAGATCTTGCCGAAGCTGGACAAACTGATGATTTATCGAAAACAATGAACTATGCGGAAGTGTATGAGATGTGCAAGAACATTGTGGAAGGAGAAGCAGTTCATTTGATCGAAACGGTGGCGGAAACAGTGGCGGGTACGATTATGACAGACTTTGCGGAAAAGGTGAATGGTGTGCGCGTCCTACTTATAAAGCCGGATCCACCGATTCGAGGGCATTACTCATCCGTTTCCGTGGAAATCACGAGGGGGCGTTTCACTTGAATAACGCCTACTTGTCACTCGGGTCGAATATAGGTAATCGCCTCGAGCATTTACAGCAAGCTGTGGAGTTGTTAAATGAAAATCCTTCTATTAAGGCGTTAAAAGTTTCTTCAGTGTACGAAACTGAGCCTGTCGGATTAACAGAACAAGCGAAGTTTTTGAATATCGTAGTGAATCTAGAGACTACATTAGAAGCAACAGAATTATTGAGTGCGTGTCAATCCATTGAAAACAAGCTTGGTAGAATGCGTAAAATCCGTTGGGGTCCACGGACGGTAGACTTGGATATCTTGCTTTATAATGAAGAGCACATTCAACTGGAGCATCTGATTATTCCACATATCCGTATGCAAGAGCGCGCCTTTGTTCTCGTTCCGCTAGTCGAAATTAACCCGGAAGTAAAGAATCCTATAACGGGAAGGCTCTACAATGAAGAGCCTGCGATAAAGGAAGACGGAGTGAATCTTTGGAAAAAGATTGTGCGAATTGAGGAGTTTCTACAATAAGATTGAACGAACTGTCCTATAACGGGGCAGTTTTTCTATACAAACACACGAGATAACTGTTTGTCCTTTTGTTAGGCCTGGAATTTGTGTACAATAGTTGCAGACGACCATTCCCGTGAAGAGGGATAGTCAAAGTATGAAGGAGTGAAAGGTAATGTCCAATATGGATGAAATGAATGATCAGCTTTTGGTGAGACGCCAGAAGATGAAAGATATACGCGAAGGTGGTTTGGATCCTTTCGGTCAGCGTTTTGAACGAACACACCTAACAAGTGAAATCCGCTCTACATATGAAGAACAATCAAAAGAAGAGCTGGAAGAGAACGAGCATGAAGTAACAATTGCCGGCCGTATCATGACGAAGCGTGGTAAAGGTAAGGCAGGATTTGCGCATATCCAAGATCTTGGAGGTCAAATCCAGATTTACGTGCGTCAAGACGCTATTGGTGAAGATGCTTATAAGCTATTCACTTTTGCGGATCTTGGAGACATTGTAGGTGTACAAGGCGTTATCTTCAAAACAAAAGTAGGAGAACTCTCTATTAAAGCGACGAAGTTTACGTTCTTGACGAAAGCATTACGTCCGTTACCTGAGAAGTTCCATGGCTTACAAGATGTAGAACAGCGCTATCGCCAACGCTACCTAGACTTGATTTCGACTGAAGGCAGCAAAGAAACATTCATTATGCGTAGTCGTATCATTCAATCCATGCGTCATTATTTAGATGGACAAGGTTTCCTTGAAGTAGAAACACCTATGCTTCACTCGATTGCAGGAGGAGCAGCAGCTCGCCCATTCGTTACGCATCACAATACACTTGATATGACACTATACATGCGAATTGCTATTGAACTACATCTAAAGCGCCTAATCGTTGGAGGTCTAGAGAAAGTATATGAGATCGGACGCGTATTCCGTAATGAAGGAATGTCCACTCGCCACAACCCTGAATTCACAATGATTGAGTTGTACGAAGCCTATGCAGATTACAACGACATCATGGAATTGACTGAGAACCTTGTGGCACATATCGCGCAAGAAGTGCTCGGTACAACGACGATCCAATACGGCGACGATCAAATCGAATTAGCACCACGTTGGAAACGACTGCACATGGCAGACGCAGTTAAAGACTTTACGGGTGTTGACTTCTGGCAGCAATTGACGAAAGAACAAGCACATGAATTAGCAAAAGAGCATAACGTTCAAGTAACTCCTTCTATGGAAGTAGGTCATGTACTGAATGAATTCTTCGAACAAAAAGTAGAAGAAGAACTTGTGCAGCCGACATTCATCTACGGACATCCTGTAGAGGTATCACCTCTTGCGAAGAAGAACCCGGAAGATCCACGCTATACAGATCGCTTCGAGCTATTCATCGTCCGTCGTGAACACGCGAACGCCTTTACGGAATTAAATGATCCAATCGATCAGCGCGAACGCTTTGAGTCGCAACTTGTTGAGAAGGAACAAGGAAACGACGAAGCGCATGAAATGGACGAAGATTTCATTACAGCATTAGAATACGGACTACCGCCTACAGGTGGTCTAGGTATCGGAATCGATCGTCTCGTCATGTTGTTGACGAACTCTCAATCAATCCGTGACGTACTATTATTCCCTCAAATGCGTCCTAAAGACTGATACGACAGCTCCAATAGCTATATTGGAGCTGTTTTTTTCTGTCTAAAATCAAGCGTTTATATAGAATGTAAAAGAAAAGCAAAAAGAATTGATAAAAACAGTTGCGCTTTTTGAAAACAGGTGGTATATTTATAAAGTTGCTTTTGCAGTTAGCGACTTAGCGAAAAACACAACGAAAAAGTTTTTAACTAAAGTGTTGACAACATAACAACGAGATGTTAATATAAGAAAGTTGACTCTTACGAGAGACCAACCTTATGAACCTTGAAAACTGAACAGCAAAACGTTAACGAAATACAGTTTGTGCCTGGCTTGCCAGTGACACAAACAAAATGAGTATCTTAATTGATGCCAGCAAATGAAACTCGAGCTAATCGAATTTCTC
>NZ_PDYP01000016.1:0-57619 GCF_002743115.1 Sporosarcina sp. P17b
TATGTATATACACGTATGCTTAATATAGGTTATAGAGTTAAAAGCCAAAAAGTTCGTTGACATGGTTAACATCAAAAAAGCCCCGCAAAAGCGGAGCTGTGCGTATGTCGCAAAAACACTCAACCCATGTCGAGTGCGTGGCGTTGATAGAGTTAGCATAGATTATTTATAACGGATGCGTGATTTTATAAGAACACGGATGTGTGTTTCAAATTCCCTCTGGCGGATAGTCCGAGGGGATTTTTTACATTCAGAGGAATCTTACTCTTGTGTATAAGTGGTATTGATCAAATGCGATAAGCAAAACAGGACCTGAATCCTCATACACTACAGAACCGATGCTGAATTTGAAGAATTAAAGAAACAACGAATGTAGAAATATCGTAATAATCGACTTCATGTTACAATTACTGAATTAGTAAATCTTATAGTAGAAGGGAGGATACTCAAATGGCATTAGGCGTATTGGGGATCATATATATAATTTTAGTAGTCATCGCAATAGGAATTCAAACCGTATTATATAAAAGTAAATCCAATAACAGTATCATTATAATTAATATGTTATTTGGCCTGCTTTTATCCTACCTAGCATTTACAGCTTTTCCTACAGATTTTGCCATGCAGAGAGCACTAGCTATCGCAATGGGCATTGTAGCTATATTGGCAGTTGTAATAAAGTTCAGAACTGAAGAGCTTGTGTTATTAAGTAAAATTGCCCTCTCAATTTCTATCGTAGTTAGCTTAGCGTTATTATTGTTATAAGAAATTTTATACTATGAATAGTAATGAAAGAGACAAGATGCCATGTAAATAGGTGTCTTGTCTTTTTCACTTTTTCTACCGTAGTAAAGTTACTTTTGATTATTTCATATCTGTACTGTGAGTTGTATGTGTGGACTCCATTTCCTCCGCAATAGCTTTCGTTTCATGTACCGTACCGTGCGGATGATTTGGCGGTGCATAAATAGTATATAATTTGATGGGTACAGTACCTGTGTTCGTTAAATTATGCCAAGTTCCAGCTGGAATAATAATACTATCATCATCCTGAACGTGCCTCTCCAAATCTACTTGATCCTTTCTACGCCCCATCTGAACAATTCCATGCCCCTCCTCGAGTCGAATAAATTGATCGACGTGGGGATGGATTTCCAAACCAATATCCTCTCCAGGCGCAATACTCATGAGTGTGAGTTGCAAATGGTCACCCGTCCATAATACAGTGCGAAATGTTTGGTTTCTTTTTGTGGCCTCTTCTATATTAATCGTGAAGGGCATAGGACCAAAATCTGTTGGATTACGGTGTGTTAGTACAGGTGGGATATCAGCTTGATTCAATTGCCGTAAAGGGAACGTATGGAAACAAGGAAATACATATAGTGGCTGATACCAACATGTAAATATGAAATTTGGCATAGGTTGATTGATTGAACTCATCCTTTCTTTACGTTTTCATCATAGTATATGTCTTAAAATTCTATTTGTGTTCAACAGAAGTAGTAGAGAGCAGCTAAACCTGTAGTGACTAATATTCACAAAGTAGTCATATGTAAGCGGTTCAACTTTGTATGATTTGTGAAAACCTTCACAATTTGACCAGAACGCATACTAAAGATAGTATACTAAGGTTAATAAGAAAAGTTGGTCATAGATTCTCGCCTTGTGAATCTAAATACAACCAAAAAGGAGACTGAACAATATGTGGGTTATCACATTGTTCGAAACAGAAAAAGTACGGATCTTTGAATACGCAGAGAAAGCAGAAGCTACGACTGCCATGGAGAAGCTCAATGAGTACGCTGTTTTATCCTATACAAAATAAAAATTACTGAACATACGCATAGTTAATATTAATGAATGATAAAAAGCGAAATTAAAGGGAGACTGACAAACATGTGGGTAATTACATTATTTGATCAAGCGAACGTACGAATATTTGAATATACTGAGAAGATAGAAGCCATGAATGCAATGAAGAATTTCAGTAAATATGCTGTTCTTTCTTACACAAAATAAGTAGTTATTACTTTGACCGTAGCGTAACTCGCTGCGGTTTTTTACATATAAATTGAATTAAAGCATATCTGATTAAGGGTGTCAGTTCGTATCCACTGTCGAAGGATGTAATTTCATGTTGATAAAAAAATAAAATTAATTATAAAAAATATGCATAAAATGAATAATAGTAATAAGAAAACGTTTGCAGTCACAAGTATGACATATGTAAGCGTTTTGATTTTGAATGAATTGTGAAATGCTTCACATACCACTTTCTTTTGTTGTAGAACAGAGTATGATAAGAGTAACAAAAGAAATTGGTTAGCCCATTCCTCTTCGGAAATAAGCAGCCAAACAAAAAGGGAGACTACACAATATGTGGGTTATCACATTGTTTGATGAAGCAAACGTAAGGATCTTTGAATACGCTGAAAAAGCAGAAGCGAAAAGTGCAATGAAAAACTTTAGCAAATACGCAGTACTAACATACACATACTAAGTATCAATTTTTAACAATAGAATACCAATACGAATTAAAAGGAGACTGACAAACATGTGGGTAATTACATTATTTGGTCAAGAAAACGTACGAATTTTTGAATATGCTGAGAAGGCAGAAGCAACTGATGCCATGAAAAACTTCAGCAAATACGCAGTTCTTTCATACACGTACTAAACTTCAGATTTTATGGAAAGAATAACCATACAAATTAAAAGGAGACTGGAAAACATGTGGGTAATTACATTATTTGGTCAAGAAAACGTACGGATTTTTGAATATGCTGAGAAAGCAGAAGCAACTGATGCAATGAAGAACTTCAGTAAATACGCAGTTCTTTCATACACAAAATAAATTCAAAACATCATCCCGTAGCGATTCAGCGCTACGGGTTTTTTATGCATGTATTTTGTTCATTAGGGAAGAGTATTCCCTCTCAGGCAAACGACTATGCTAGAATACGACTATATCAACACTGATGTCGGGCTTTAAAGAAGGGAATTGTATGTTAAGTGATTTGAATACATTTTTACAACGATGGATCGCCATTTTAACACCACTCAGCTTAGTAGTGGGTGTACTGTTTCATCAAGCAGGAGAACAGCTGTTATTTATCGTCACGTGGTTGTTTGCATTCATGACATTCGTGGGTAGTCTAGGTATGAATGTGAAAGAAGTGCGTATGGTAGGCAAGCATCCAGGAGTTGTGTTAATGAGCATCGCATTCTTGCATATGATCATGCCTGCTTGGGCTTACTTTTTATCTACCGTCTTTTTTGATGATCATTTACTGACAGTCGGCTTCGTATTGGCAGTTGCTATACCTACAGGTGTTACAAGTGTAATCTGGGTAACCATTTCAAAAGGGAATTTACCATTATGTTTGTCCATTATTTTAATTGATACGCTATTAGCACCCATCGTCTTACCAACGATTATTCACATTGTCGTTGGAGAACGTATCACAATCGATAATATGTCATTGATTTTAAATTTACTATGGATGATTGTATTACCTACGATAGTAGGTATTGCATTAAATGAATTATCGAAAGGCAACGTCCAAAAAAAATGGGGACCTCGCTTAGCACCGTTTTCTAAATTGAGTCTGTTTGCGATTGTTGCGATTAATGGTAGTGCGGTAGCACCTTATGTACAGAAGATTACGCTAGAACTTGTTGGTATTATTGCTATGGTACTTTTCATTGCGCTAACCGGCTATGCCTCAGCGTTATTGCTGGCACATCTACTTTGGAGGGATCCTGTCATTGTCACGACATTCATGTTTGTTGGCGGAATGCGTAATATCGCAACAGGTGTAGTTATCGCCACGACGTTCTTCCCAGCTAAAGTGGCAATGCCAGTCGTTTTCGGTATGCTATTCCAGCAAGTACTTGCCTCTTTATACAATAAATTGGGAGACTGGTATGGAAGACGTCATAGTAGGCTAAATGAAATAGGGTAAAATAAAACAACTGCTGTATTCTGTTTTCAGAATACAGCAGTTGTTTTATTTTTTCTTCTTATTTCTTGGCCTAGATCCAAACTCTGCAGAAAACTCTTCTGGTGAGTGGCCTTCTGGATGTTGATTATTACTATTGCTAGCTTCTTTGTTTTTGTTTTCATACGTACTCAGCGGATTGTGCGTCCGTTCATTCATCGTTTTCTTACTATTTTTATTCGACATATTCGTCCACCTCCTATCGACTAGGATGAACAAAAGTCGAGGTTTTATGCAACAGCTTGCGATATCAATAACTATCTGAAAAATGGTATCATGACTAAAAGAAGAGGTGAACTATGCGGAAACTATGTAGATTTTTAAAGTTACTCGTTATCAGTGCACTCTTTATCGTCATAACAGGATGTTCCAATGAAGAAAGCGTTAAGAATGAAGAACTTAAGCAAGAAAATAAACAAAAAGAACAGAACAAGCAGGCGCTGATTGCCATCCGCGACGCTGCTGAAAAAGGACAGCTTCCGAATCAACAGTGGGAAGTAGGGGAAACACCCTTTAGAACCGTTCAAGAGCAGTTGGGCGAAGCGGATAAAATTGAACGCGATAGTAATGGGATATATGCGATGTATGAAAAACAACAGCTGAAACTTCGTTTGACTGAGAACAATCAGGTATATACATTACGTTCATTGGATTCAACAGTTGATGACATAACACTTTCTCAAACCGAGGAAGTGTTGGGAACAGCAGATGAACTAGTGGTTGAAGAAGGTAAACCGGCTTTTGTGTATGAACTGAATGACGAATATCAGTTAACCATTATATTTTCCACTTCAGAGAAGAGTGGAATAATCGAAGAAGTTGCTGTTGTTCATAAGCCAAGTGTGGAAGTTCAGAATGTATTGCAGAAGATGATGCTAGATGAAAAACTTGGTCAGTTACTATTGATAGGCGTGCAAGGACCACAGCTGGATTCGGTAGCCAAGACATTGATTCAGGATAAACATGTGGGTGGCATTATTTTATTTAAACGGAATTTCGAATCGGTGTCACAGTCGTTAGATTTGATCAATGATTTGAAACAAGCCAATACAAACGCCGATACGCCATTGTTCATTAGTGCAGATGAGGAAGGTGGACGGGTTACCCGATTACCGAAGGCGCTTGTGAAAACACCTTCCAATCGCAAAATCGGACATGTTGAAAATGGGAAATATGCTTATGATGTCGGTGAGTTAATCGGACGTAAAATGAGTGCGTTTGGCTTGAATATGGATTTTGCACCTGTACTTGATGTTGACAGCAATCCGAATAATCCAGTGATTGGTGATCGCTCGTATGGTGCTGATGTGCAGTTAGTCAGTAAGGCAGGAATTCAGCAAGCGAATGGAATGATGTCGCAACATGTCATTCCTGTCGTGAAGCATTTTCCGGGACACGGTGATACGAGTGTAGACTCACATATTGATTTGCCAGTGATCAAACATAATAAGGAGCGACTGCAGAAAGTAGAATTGCCTCCTTTTAAGCGAGCTATTGATGGTGGAGTAAAAGCAGTAATGGTCGGCCATTTAATTGTAGAAGCCTATGATCCAAAAATACCTGCTTCATTTTCCAAAAAGATCATTCAAGACTTATTGCGTGATGAATTACAGTTTGATGGTGTAGTCATTACCGATGACTTGGTCATGGGGGCCGTTGGTAAGAACTATGCGATTGGAGAAGCGGCAGTTCGATCCATTCAAGCCGGAGGAGACATATTGCTTGTTGGGCATAACTATACGCCAGTAAACGAAATACTAACCGCATTACAAAAAGCAATTGATGAAGGAACACTAACGGAAAAACGAATCAATGAAAGTGTTGAAAGGATATTACTGCTAAAGCAACAATATCAAATAAATGATGTTCAAAAGGACAAAGTAGATGTAGAGAAGTTGAATCGACAAACGATGGAGCTTATAAAAAAGATTGAAGCGAGAAATTAATCAGTAAGGGGTGATCGCATGGAAGAACAAGTTCTTTTACTTCATGGTTTTAATAAAACTTCCCGGGACATGCAGACGTTGTCCAGCCATTTGGAACACTATGGCTTTCATTGTCGGTCACTCGATTTACCGTTAACCCGTCATGAATTCGATCATTCTTTTTTTCTTGTGGAAAAAACTTTATTCGATATGGCATTACAGAGAGAATCGCCTATTCATCTGGTTGGACATAGTACGGGTGGTTTACTAATTCGAAAAGTATTGCAGGAAACCGATTGGATTGATTCAATTGGTCGCTGTGTACAAATTGCTACGCCGAACCGAGGAAGTCAGCTTGCACACGTTGCGAGTAAAATCAATGGCTATACCGAATACTATAAGACGCTGCAGTCCCTAAATGCAGTGTATATTGAGCAGATGAACCTACCAGATATCAGTCCCGTTTCGATTGGTGCAATCGCAGGAAACCGAAATCATTTATGGCTCGGAAAATTACTGTCAGGTGAAAATGACGGAAGAATAGAGCTGAATTCAGTACATTATCCAGGGCTATCTGATTTCATTACGTTGCCTTATGGACACAAAGAAATCCATCATCAGAAAGAAGTTGCTGAATTGACGGCACGCTTTTTACAGTTGGGTCATTTTTGATAACTGGTTTTCTTTTTGAAAAAATTCACAATGCTTCTCCCCTTGTAATATTCACTTTGTTGGGCATGCTATTGCTGAGGGAATAAGGAGGATGAATGGATGAACATTAGCGAAGAGTTAAAAAAGTTGAAGGCGTTTCGCTGTGATGACCGTTGTGTGCTATCAGTATACTTGAACACGAATCCTGCAGATCCTGAACAACAGCAAGCTGCATGGAGAATTCATTTGAAGTCTGGATTAAAGAGGCTTGATGAATACCTCGTGGCGTCAGGAAATGAAAAGGAATTATCTTCATTTCGTTCATTGAAAGATAAAGTCATGAAGGAAATTGAAGATAAACAAAATGATTTGGCAAAAGGGGCAATCATTTTTGCTGCTGCAGATCCTGAAATTTGGTCAGTGCATTATGTCCAAGTAGCAGTGAAAACAAGCTTTCACTGGGAAGAATGTGCAATGACTGATGAATTGGAGTATATGTTAAAAGCATATCCAGAAGCGGGAATTATACTCCCAAGTTACAGCGATGTTCGGATTTTAGATACGGCAATGGGGAGAGTCCATGATGAAAAGGTCTATGAATTCGATTCGGGTCTTGATGTCTGGAAAGAACAAAAAGGGGTTAAGTCTTCCATACAGCGCGGAGTAGGAGGACATACAGACGGTTTTGACCATCGTTTGAAAGAGAACTTAGATCGTTTTTATAAGGATATGGGCTCTGTGGTAGGGAATATGAAAAAGAAGCGCGGCTGGAAAGAAGTGCATGTGGCAGGGGAAGCGGAATTGGCCAAAAGCTTCGCGTCTATTTTGAGTGAAAAGCCACAAAGCTGTATTCATAAAAACTTCGGTAAAGCAAATAACAATCACGTCATCCAAAAAATCTTCGAATCCCGATAATGTAAAACAAAAAAGAATGTCCTTAAAATGAAGCTACTTCATTAAAGGATATTCTTTTTTGCGTGGTTTTAAGAGCGAATGGATCTATGTCCTATATACGCGGCAGTGCGTAAAATACTGTTGTCTTTGAATACAGTTTAATTCCAGTAGTTCAAGATCAGATGCGAATTTAATTACAAATCAAAATTAAATATGCCGCATAAGTAGTATTATCCGCTTGCATAAAAAAGCTCCCTCTTCATACCTGTTTATCAAATCCAATTTCAAAATTACTTTTAAACCTTCTCGCTAAACAATAAAAACTAAAGTAATTTCAATATATTAATAGTATACTAAGCTGTACAGAAGGGGGTAATGGCATGGGAAGAGGTAAAAAAATAACGCTTTGGGCGCTTAGTATACTGTCAATCGTAGCAGTACTGATCGCTATATTTGCAAACGCTTACATTCTTAAATCAAAACCACTTGAAGCGGGAGAGCATGAAGTCACATTCATTGAACAAGAAGTAGTTGTTACACGTGATAAGAATGGGGTACCGCATATCAATGCCGCTTCGGATGAAGACCTATATCGCACACAAGGTTATGTCCAAGCGCAAGATCGTCTATTCCAAATGGATTTAGCACGCAGGCAGGCAAGTGGTCGCCTAGCGGAAGTCATCGGCGACAAGGCGGTCGATACGGATAAGCTTTTCCGCACATTCAGTTTGAGAAATGCCGCGGAAGCTTCATATCAAGGCTATGGCGATCACGCAAAAGAGGTACTCGGTTGGTATGCAGAAGGAGTCAACGCATTCATTGAGGAGTCTAAGGCTGAAAAGAAATTATCCTATGAATTTGCACTTCTTGGATATGAACCTGAAGAGTGGACACCTGTCGATTCATTAACAATTGGGAAGTATATGGCGTATGATCTCGGCGGGAGGTGGCAACCACAAGCATTCCGGCACTGGGCAATTAATGCATTCCCAGAAGAGAAAGTGAAGGATTTATTCCTTACGTATCCGGAAAACGCAGAATCTATCATGACAGCAAATAAAGAATATAACGTGGAAGTGGCGGGACGTTTTCTACCAGAGCTATCGCCACCTGAATTCAATGGCAGTAATAACTGGGTAGTATCTGGAGAAAAGACCGCTTCGGGTAAACCACTACTAGCTGATGATCCGCATTTAGGACTAAGCACTCCATCTATTTGGTATCAAATGCATCTGCAATCGCCTGAGCAAAATGTGGAAGGGGTAATCTTTGCTGGGATTCCAGGAATCATTTTAGGCAATAATGAAGACATTGCCTGGGGAGTTACTAACGTCGGACCGGATGTGCAAGATCTGTATATTGAAGTTCCGCATCCAACTGAAAAAGGTCAGTTCCGCTACGATGGAAAATGGGAACAGGCAGAAGTGCGTGATGAGACGATCAAAGTTAAAGATGGTAAAGATATTCCATATGAAGTAATCGTCACGAAACATGGTCCAATCATTTCAGATGTCATGTACAAAGAAGAAGATCCAGATGCATTATTTTCGATGCAGTGGACAGCACTGGAACCAACGCTTGAACTCGAAGCGATCATGGAGATGAATAAATCATCGGATTGGCAGAGTTTCGAGAAAGCATTGGAAAAATTCCATGCTCCTGCACAGAATTTTGTCTTTGCTTCAACGGACGGCACAATCGCGTATAAAGCGAACGGTCGGATACCGATTCGAAAACAAGGAGACGCACAATTGGCAGTGCCTGGAGATTCATCAGACTATGGGTGGGAAGGGTATATACCATACGATGAACTGCCACGTGTTGTGAATCCAGATGAAGGCTTTATCGCAACAGCCAACAATGAAGTGGTGAATGAAAGTTATCCATACCACATTACGAAGTTTTGGGCACAACCATACCGTTTCGAACGGATAGCGGAAGTGTTACGTGAAGGAGATAACTTCACTACAGACGATATGATGAAACTCCAAATGGATCAAAAAAATCTCTATGCAGCAGAATTTCTTGATTCCATGATTGGATCAGTAAAGAATAAAGACCAGTCAGGCGACTATAAAGACACGTTGGAAATGTTACAAAACTGGGATCAATTTGATTCGAAAGACAGCAGCGCACCACTGATTTTCCATAAGTGGATGAAGCAACTACAAATCGATATGTTCCGCGATGAAATGCCGTCGGATGTCTATGAACTCATGCCGGGAAAAAATCAGATTACAGATGAACTTCTACGCAAAGGTTATAACGGAGAAGAAAGCGTCTGGCTTGAAGAAAAACAAGGTATTGATCACTGGGTATACGGTGCATTCAGCAAGGCAATGAAAAACATCGCTAATGACTTCGGCGACAAACAGAAAAAATGGGCATGGGGAGATTTTCACAAACTTACATTCCCGCATCCATTGGCGAGTGCTTCACCTCTATTTGCAAAATTGTTAAATCCCGAAAAACAACCAATTGGTGGATCTAATATCACCGTACAAGCAGCCGCGTTTAAGGACGATGGCTCCGTCAATCACGGCGCATCTTGGCGTTTCGTCGCAGACCTAGACGATCTAACAAAAACATACCACGTCGTCGGGCCTGGGCAAAGTGGTCACTTGAAATCCAAATGGTTCCACGATCAGGCGGAGGACTGGGCACTTGGGAACTATCATGAAACGTTGATGAGCGAAGACATACCGGACGGTCGTGTGCTTACGCTGCAGCCGAAAGGAAAGTAATCGGAATTTCAAAAGGACTATCCAAAGAGCGGTGATGTTACTGCTTCTTGCGATAGTCCTTTTTTGTGTTGTGGTCGTTGCTCGAGTTTGGCTTGGTCATTGAAAGTAGTGAATGTCATGCTTTGGACCCGCGCAGGCACGTGGGGGATTGCCTACAGCCATAAGCCAACTAGCGGTGGGGCTGCTTAGCTGTCTCATGGCCACGGCCGACCCCGCAGTTGTGCCTGCGCTACTGAGTGGTTGACAAGTTCAGTTGTGGTTTATAAAGGATGAAAACCAGTGACTGGGTAGGATTATTCTTCGGTGTTTAAAAGTACGTAACGTTTGGTTTAGGTCGTTGCTCGACATTGGCTTGTGCATGGAAAGTAGTAAGTGTCATGGTTTGGACTCGCGCAGGCACGTGGGGGATTGCCTCCAGCCATGAGCCAACTAGCGGTGGAGCTTTGCTAGCTGTCTCATGGCCACGGCCGACCCCGCAGTTGTGCCTGCGCTGCTAAGTGGGAACCAAGTTAGGTTGTGGTTTATAGAAGATGAAAACCAGTGACTGGGTGATTCCCTTTTTTCCGTTTCGACATAGTCACTAACAAATAGATGGGATCGTTGCTCGAGTTTGGCTTGGTCATTGAAAGTAGTGAATGTCATGCTTTGGACTCGCACAGGCACGTGGGGGATTGCCTCCAGCCATGAGCCAACTAGCGGTGGGGCTGCTAGCTGTCTCATGGCCACGGCCGACCCCGCAGTTGTCCCCCCGCTACTGAGTGGTGTTCAAGTTAGATTGTGGTTTAGCAGAGATGAAGACAGTGGAACGGTGATACCTATCTTCGGTTCTGGAAAAGTACGTAACAGATAGATTGGATCGTTGCTCGTGTTTGGCTTGGTCATTGAAAGTGGTGAAGGTCATGCTTTGGACCCGCGCAGGCACGTGGGGGATTGCCTACAGCCATGAGCCAACTAGCGGTGGAGCTTTGCTAGCTGTCTCATGGCCACGGCCGACCCCGCAGTTGTGCCTGCGCTACTAAGTGGTTAGCAAGTTTGTTTGTGGTTTATAGTAGATAAAACCAGTGACCTGGTAGTATTCATTCCTTATTCTTGCAAAAGAAGAATCAGTACTGCCTTACACCCAATCTAACGGAAGCCATCCACCACCGCCGAAGTGGGGCCAATGCCCGTTCCACTTACTTTGCTAGTCAAACCACTACCTTTGCAAAAACGAGGAAGAGTAAAGGGTTCGCAAAACCACAACCTAAAACCGTATCCTACTTACTCTTACGAACACCTTCCCCATGTTTTGTAAAACGAATACCAGAACTGCCCTACACGCCATCCACCACCGCCGAAGTGGAACCAATGCCCGCTCCACTTACATTGCTAGTCAAACCACTACCTCTGCAAAAAACAAGGAAGAGAAAAGGGTTCGCAAAAACACAACTTAACATCGTATCCTACTTACTTTTCAAACAAATTATCCATAGGTTCGAAAAACAACAACCTCCCATGATATACTATAAAGATTCTAAACAACGCAACACTTATCGGAGGAATTGTCCAATGAAACATCTAGCAGGCGGTATACAATGGACCGTCTTTCTCATCGCCTCATCCATCGCAGCACCCATCGCCATCGCACACGTCTTCGGCATGGACCCAATCGCTACCTCGCTGTTCATGCAACGAACCATATTCGTACTCGGTATCGCCTGTCTGATTCAAGCATTCTTCGGACACCGTATGCCCATCAACGAAGGACCTGCGGGATTATGGTGGGGAATCTATGTAGTCTATGCTGGAATGATTGGCATCTTTTATACAACATCAACAGACGTCTTGCAAGCCTTGCAAAGCGGTATGTTATACAGTGGTGTGCTATTCATTATCCTAGCGGCTACTGGAATCATTACAAAAATGAAAGCACTTTTTACACCAGCCATTACGTTCACTTATTTAATGTTGTTGATCTTACAACTAAGTGGAACATTCATTAAAGGTATGATGGGCATAGAAGAAGTAGGAGATCATCTCGACCCCATCGTTCTGCTTGGAAGTTTTATTGTCTTGTTGATTACATTCATTACGATGGCTAATAAACGTCCGTCGATATCTAAATACGCTGTATTGATTTCGATTGCACTTGGTTGGGGAATCTTCCTGGCACTAGGGAAAACACCAGCGGTAGCGCGGGTGTCCGATCAACTGATCCAGCTGCCGAAAATGTTTGTTTATGGGAAGCCTGTCTGGGATAGTGGAGTACTCGTTACGGCAGTATTCATTACATTATTACTGGTAGCGAATATGCTTGCTTCTATTCGAGTCATGGAGCATTTACTGAAGGAATCTTTTCATATCCATCCACCAGATCACTTGCGCCAAGGAGCATTTGCTTCAGGGTTTATACATCTAATCGCAGGCGCTTTTTCTGCTATTGGTTCCGTACCCATCTCAGGATCTGCAGGGTTCGTTGGCACAACACGAATGCCATCTATTAAACCGTTCATTATCGGTAGTTCGTTATTGGTGTTGATTACACTGTTTCCAAGCATCATGGCCATATTTGCGGCATTACCTGCTCCCGTTGCATACGCTGTAACCTTCGCGATCTTTACGAAGATGGTATCGATGGCATTCAATGAACTAGATGCCGATCCGGAAAAAGAACGCGCGCGTCAAGCTGTAGCATTTGGGTTGATGGTGGGTGTGGGTACTATGTTCGTACCCGCAGAAAGCTTGTCTGAACTTCCTGCCGTTGTAGCTTCTACGTTATCTAACGGATTGATTACAGGAACGATTCTCGCCATAATTATTGAGCAATATATGATACGCAGAAGTAAAAGGATCACATACAATAAGATATGAAAAGCCAGACAGTATAAGCTGTCTGGTTTTTTCATTACTTATTTCTTTTATCTTCTGTTTCACGATAAACTTCTTTCAATGCGTCACGATATTCTTTACCACTCGAATTTTCCCGAGCTTTTGAAGCTGCTTCCGCAATGTCTTCAAACTCCATTCCCATTTCTTCGTTGATGGTTCCTTTGTGAAACAGGTGACGTATATCTCTGTCCATAGAAATCCCTCCTCGCCATAATATGTTGCGATTCGAGATAACTATACGTAATGAAGCCAATTTCATTAAAAGAAAGAGGATTCATTCGTAAACTGTCGAAAGAAGTAAAGGAGTAACACAATTCAGAATAGGGAGAGGATCTGCACATGAGTAAAAAAGTATTAATTCTAGGCGGAGATGCTGTAGAAGCGCTGGAAATTTTCTATCCGTATTATCGCTGTTTGGAAGAAGGATTTGACACGACTATTGCTTCACCGTCCGTAAAAAAGTTATATACTGTTACGCATGACTTCATCGACGGAATGGAAACGTATGTAGAAAAACCTGCTTATGGCTTGGATTCGCATATTGCATTCAAAGATGTCAATCCTGCAGACTATGATGCACTCATTATTCCAGGTGGACGCGCGCCAGAATACATTCGTCTTGATGAATCGTTACCAGCAATTGTCCGTCATTTCTTTGAAGAAGATAAGCCTGTGGCGGCTGTTTGTCATGCGGCTCAAGTATTATCCATTATTCCAGACCTTATGAAGGGCAGAGAATACACAGCGTATATTGCATGTAAACCCGATGTTACTGCAACAGGCGCTACGTATATCGAAAAAGATCTTCATACAGAAGGAAACCTCGTGTCAGGACATGCTTGGCCGGATCTTCCAGGATTAATGAGAGAATTTATGAAAATGGTCAATAAATAATAAAACACAAATCACATTAAGCTTCGCATCATACTGAAGACAACTCTAAAAATGGAGTTGTCTTCAGTTTTTTAGTAACCAAGAATAATGATGAATCATCTTAGTGAAATCCTGATTCCTTAAAAATCACTATAGATTTGCTATACTTTCACTAGCAACTATTCAAGGAGGAATTTCCATGACAAAATTATTTAGCCCTTATACTATACGTGACGTAGAATTTAAAAATCGGATTGCAATGGCACCAATGTGCATGTACTCTTCACATAATCAAGATGGAAAAGTGGAAGATTGGCATAAAACCCATTATGCAACACGTGCAGTCGGTCAAGTCGGCCTCATTATCATAGAAGCAACAGCTGTTCAAGCGCAAGGCAGAATTTCGAGTGAAGATTTGGGCATCTGGTCGGACGATCACGTCGAAGGATTAACAGAAATCGTACGTTTGATGAAGCAACATGGATCTCGTACGGGTATCCAACTGGCACATGCGGGAAGAAAAGCGACAGTGGAAGGAACGATTTATGCTCCAAGTCCCATCGCGTTCAATGAAAAATATAAGACACCGGCAGAGATGACAATTGCGGATATTGAAGAAACGATTGAAGCATTCAAACAAGGCGCAATCCGTTCTAAGGAAGCTGGTTTTGATGTCATTGAAATCCACGGTGCTCATGGTTATTTACTTAATGAATTCTTAACACCATTATGTAATCATCGAGAAGATGAGTATGGTGGATCAGCAGAAAATCGTTACCGTTTACTCGGGCAAGTGATTGATGCCATACGATCCGTTTGGGAAGGTCCGTTATTTGTCAGAATCTCAGCCGAAGATTATCAAGAGGGTGGCATGGATGCTTCACAATATGCAGAAATGGCTCGCTGGATGAAAGAGCAAGGTGTCGATTTGGTTGATGTGAGCACAGGCGGTGTAGTACCTGCAGCAATTCATCCGTTCCCAGGGTATCAAGTGCCTCATGCGGATATAATTCGTCAGCAAGCGAATATTGCAACAGGTGCAGTAGGGTTGATAACATCGGCGCTGCAAGCAGAAGAAATACTTCAAAATGATCGTGCGGATATCGTATTGCTTGCTCGCGAATTATTACGTGATCCGTATTGGGCGTATACAGCGGCTAAAGAACTTGGTGTCGAAATTGAATCACCTGTTCAATATAAACGCGGCTGGACGTTCTAATCACTTTGTAGTTTATGTTTTATCATCAAAGAAAATTAACTCTGCACGAATCTCTTCCTCGATATGTAAGATAGCGAATGAATAATGTGGGAGTTTCCGCTTATCTGTCGGGGAACCAGGATTTAGCAGCAAGGTTTTATTGATGTAACGAAGCATCGGAATGTGGGAGTGCCCGAAGATAATAACGTCTAGTGGCACTCCTTCAAATGCTTCAATTGCACGTTTTTCTGTAGTCTTTTTATCTCCATGACCATGTACCAAGCCGATTTTAACGTGTCCTACTTGAATCACTTGTTGCAATGGAAACTGTTGTGTAATATCCTCTTCATCTACATTTCCTGAAACTCCTTTTACCTCTGCGAATTCAGAAAGCATCTGCACAACTTCAATGGATTTCCAATCACCTGTATGTACGATCAAATCAGCCGTAGCACAATCTTTAAGTAACCGTGAAGGCAGAACTTTTCCTCTACCAGGAATATGTGTATCACCTGTAATGACAATTTTCATGATGAACCTCCTTGATTTGTAATTGCTTATAACATTTCCTTAATTGCTGCATAGCAAACAAAGAATCGGACATACTGTTGCTATAACGGGAGGCGATCTATATGGAAGACTATACATTTACAGATGCCGTACTGGCAGATTACAAAACCGGTATGGGCGCAATGAGCGAACAATTGCCGAAGTTAATGAAATCATTCCATGCATTTACGGAAGTAAGTTTTGAAGAAGGAGATATCAGTCAAAAATATAAGCAGCTCATTGCACTTGCAGTTAGTGTGTACGCTCATAGTGAATACTGCATTATTTTCCATACAAAAGCCTGTATGGATGCAGGTTGTACAGTTTCAGAAGTGCTGGAATCGGTCGGAGTAGCAGCCGCACTTGGCGGAGGAAGTGCTTTGAGCCAAGCAGTCACGTTGGTTATGCAAACGATCGATGAATTACAGGAAAATCCGAAACCTATACAATAAAAGAACGCCTTGTCGAATGAAATCGATGAGGTGTTCTCTTTGTATAAAATCGTAGTGTGTTCTAGGTCCCCATCGTATTCCGTATCTTGTATAAGTTGCTCTCGAGGAGTGTAAATAGTAAGTGAGAACCATTTCCTCCATATGTTTCATTCCGTTAAGGTGAGGGTAACGCATATACAGCATAGTTAGTTAGAGGGGGAATATAAAACATTGATTCAAACATCAAACCCGTTATTGAAAAAGGAAGACTTTACAGAACGTAATGATTTACCAGAATGGCTACTTAGAGAATATCAGACGTTCCATGCTATTGTGACGGACAAAACGTTTCCATGCTATTTTGGAATGGCTGGTGAAAATAAAGGTGAGTTACGCTATGCATATGTTTCTCAAAAGGACTGGTCAAACTTACCTCAAGCGTTGTCAGCATTTTTAAAGCTATTCGAAAATCCTAAGCATAAACGTCATGGATTATTTGTGTTTGTTGAGCCTTTTGAAGAAGAAGGTTCAATAGAAGAATATCGTCAGCAGTTTTGGGATATTCTGCAGTATGTGCATATAGAAGATCCGAAAGAATGGCCAGCTGAAGCACCACGTGACCCTGATCACTACCTATGGGACTTCCATTTCCAAGGTGAGCCGATTTTTGCTTTTGGCAATGCGCCTGCTTATAAACAGAGGAAGACGCGTGATCTAGGCAATGCAATGGTCATCGGTTTTCAGCCACGTAAGATTTTTAAAGGTCTAACAGGCACAGAAAAGGGTGGGATCAACTCGCGTGAAAAGGTTCGTGAGCGTGTCGAGGAATGGGATGATCTTCCGAAGCATCCGGACATTAGCCACTTCGGAGATCCAACGCATAATGAATGGAAACAGTCCTTCATTGGCGACGATTGCGTGCCACTAACAGGGAAGTGCCCATTTACGCATAAAGATATGTAAAAACAGACTGTCTCTGTAGTCGTGAACTCACGATTGCAGGGGCTTTTTTTAATATGGTTTAGTTCAAGTTAGAGTGCGTAGGAATAGTGAGTGAATTTGCGAGTAAAAGCGAAGCGTTAGGAGCACATCTTTGCACTAACTAACCACCGCAACACATTCTGTCTCAAGCAAGAGGGTTTTAAGAATAATCAACAGGGAACACTAAAGGAAACGAGTAAAGTGAGGGGTTTCTATGAAAAAACAAACGGCAGACGTAGAAGAACTCCTGTCATTTGCTGACGGGGCTAGCCAAACAGGAACATCATGGATCAATCAAACAGACTATGTTGGAGAAGAAGACATCATGTCAGACGAGGACCTAGCAGGCAGAGAACCTCTGCAACAACTTCGAATAATCGCAGAAACAGAAGGGCAAACAAAGTATTTCGAATCGCTTTTCTATACAGGTGCGGAACTAGAAGAGTTAATGAGTGAACTCGAACCGCTCTTCGAAAAATTCCCTAAAAAAGTGCTAAGTTCAGATGAAATGGATCAAAAAGTACAAAATACTATCAAATAAGAAATGAGGATCTTCAGCCAATATCGGCAAGAAGATCCTCATTTTTTACTCCAAGTACTGTAATATTTCTTCAATCGCAAGTTCGCCAGCGGTTTCCCAGCGACTCTTATCACGGATTTCTGCATCTTTATCTAATGGCTTTTGGAACTGATTGAATGAACCACTTATCAAAGAACTATCATCGTGTTCTAGTCCCAAGTTGACCACATGTTTGATCACATATGGTTTTTTGAACTTGATCGAAGTATTAAAATCATCCAATTCACCGTCATGTGCTTCGAACGGAACACGTAAATAAATCGTTTCGCCACCTTCTCTATGAAGAATGGAATCAAAACTACCTTTGTCATAATCCCAGCCACCGCCAAAATGATAACCGTGCTGATCTACTTTATCCCGTAAAGTCCCAAAGCACGCTAGTTTGCCTTCGATTGACGTATTTAATTCCAGCATGAAATCACTCCTTTTTATAAGCATTCCTTACTAGCAATTATTTATACATCACATAAAAAAAACACGGAAATGTTTCTAATTCTGACAACCGGGGTAAAAGTATCAACACGACGATGAAACGAATTTTACAAATAACTAACTAAAATACTAGGAGGAGATTTAAATGGGTAAGAATAGATATATTGGAATGTACTTTAATGAAACAGAATTGATGAACCGGGTGGACGAGCTGAAAAGAGAAGGATGGCCTGAAGATGATATTTATGTAGTTGTGAAAAATGAAGATCAGTTAACTATGGTGAGAAGTCGTACAGATGCAGAAATTAAATCAGCCGACGATTCATGGTGGGATCGTTTCATGGGATTCGTATCCGGAGAAGATCATGTACGTCGTATGGTAGATAGCCTAGAGTTCGGTACAGAAGATACAGTGAAGTATTATCAGGAAATTGAACAAGGCGGCATGTTGCTCTATGTTGATTCCGGCGAAGCAAACCGTCACTATATGGACAACACAGACTTCTACGGTAGAGATGGAAAAAGTACAGATGTGAATCTTGGAGCGAACGGGTTAAGCGTAACAGACCAAGAATTGAACGGCGGAGATCCTGCTTTCAGATTAAGCCAGACACTTCCTGATCAAACACTTAATCATCAAAATCATGAAGTAGATCCTGCAATTCATACGAATGAACGAGCTTTATCTGATGTGAACACAGAAGAAGAGAGTTTACGTTTGCATGAAGAACGTCTTCAAGTAGATAAGCATGAAACACAGCGTGGAGAGATTCGTGTAGAAAAAGAAGTAGTGGAAGAGCCTAGATCAGTAGATGTCAGTGTTTCACATGACGAAGTAACAATTGAACGCAGACCTGTTGTAGATGGTGAAATAGGTCATGAAAGCCAATACGGTAACGATGCGACGGCATTTAGAGAAGATGATGAAACGATCCGTATTCCGATTACTGAGGAACGCGTAGAAGTAACGAAGAAACCAGTTGTCACGGAAGAGATTATTCTTAAGAAGCGAGAAGTTGTAGAAAATGAAACAATCCACGAAACTGTGAAACGTGAAGAAGTACACTTCGAAAAAGAAGGCGAAGTAGATATTCAAGGTGACCAGTTGGACAAAGACCGTTTCTAAAATAGATGGATAGCAAACGCCTTGTCATTCCCTTTCTGCATAATGTAAGATAGAAGTAATAGCCAGGAAGGGGAGATGACATGTTTAAGCAACCAGGTATTGCCGCCGTGCTAAGTTTTTTCTGGACTGGCGTTGGTCAAATCTATAATGGACAAATTCTAAAAGGGATTTTACTTATTATCCTACAAGGAATCAACGGTTTACTTATGTTTGTAGGCATCGGTTTCATTACGTATCCAATTGTATGGATTTGGGGAATGTTCGATGCGTATAAGACTGCTGAACGTATGAACTACAATCAAAATCACTATAATCAACGATAAAAAATGTCCTCGCCGTTAGTGGCGGGGACGTTTTTGTTTACTTATTTAATTTCCAAGTAGAGTAATTAAGCGTCAATGCGAACATGACCCATCCAATATAAGGAACCATCAAAGCGCCTGCTGTACGGTCGATCTTATTGAATTCATAAGCCGTCATGGCGATTGCACCTAACATAATCGTCATCTCTACCAAAGCTGTGCCTCGTAAATTCCATTTAAAGAACAGGAAAGACCACAGGAAGTTCAGTCCCAATTGAACATCATATAATGGCTCGGCAACTTCCTTCAGCTGCGTTTGTTGCTTCATTTCTACGCGGTAGTTCGCTACCCCCATCATCGTATAGAGTGCGGTCCAAGCAATCGGAAAAGCGGCACCGGGAGGAGAGAATGAAGGTTTCTCCAACTTTGCATACTGCTCCTGTGTATTGCGGTTTGCAAAGTATCCAATGAGTGAGCCACCCACTACGGGAATCAACACATTGCGCGTAAGTTTCTTCCAATCTAGTTGCCCTTGTACTTTAAGTAATTCCAAAATAAAACCTCCTTTTCAGAAAGTTTTCCCCTTTCATTACTTACTAAACCGTTATTACATATTCGCTGAATACATCACTTCGCCTGCAACTATAGTTTTCGCTACTTTCACTTCAGTAATACGATCAACAGCCACGGTGAAAATATCTTCTTTCAGTACAGTGAAATCCGCGTCAAATCCAATCGAAAGAAGTCCACGAGAATCAGCTTTATCTATTGTAGCTGCAGCGCCTGAAGTAAATAATTGTACTGCTTCAAAACGAGTAAGTTTTTCATCAGGTAAATAACCTTCGTGCTGTTCAATCGGCAATCTTCTTGTGATGGCTGCATGTATGCCTAGTAAAGGATTGGGGTCTTCAATAGGTGCGTCTGATCCTCCGCCGCAAATAAACCCTTTGGCGAGAAGTTTTTTCCAAGCATATGCCCATTCTAGACGATCCATGCCAAGTCGATCTCCAATCCACGGGAAATCGGAAGGAACGAAAGCAGGCTGTATATCCAAAACGATTGGAAGCTTTTGCATTCTCTCTACTAAATCATCACGTAACAAGATGACATGTATAAATCGATCTTTTTTACCTACAGGTGCGGGATACTTTTCAATGACATCCAATGCCTTTTCAACTGCCAGATCCCCAATCATATGTATCGCAACAGCTTCTCCGTAATGTCGTGCCATTTTAACGTGGTTCTCTAGCTCTTCATCGGTTAGGACGGCTGTACCGACATTATCCGGTTGATCGGCATACGGTTCACTCAACAGCGCAGTACTGCCACCAAAAGCACCGTCAATAAAGAACTTCATCTCACCCGGTTCGATCCATGGTGCATTATAGAAAGCTTGATCATCCATTAACTCTGCAAACACGCTAAAGTGACGCAGTAAGTGAGCATGGAATTTACGATCACCACCGAGTACGGTATTAAAAGCTGTTAAAGGTGTTTGATACTGTCCGTAATATCCTAGGTCATCCGTTACAACACCTGTCAAACCAACAGATAGTAAGTGATCCACGGAAGTTTCCAACGCTTTCGTTACATAGTCCACTGTAGGATTCGGCAATAACTGGAGTACCCGTTGCATCGCGCCTTCCTTTAGCAATCCAGTGGGCTCACCATTTTCATCTCGTTCAATAACGCCATCATCAGGATCGGGTGTGTCTTTGGTGATACCAGCTAGTTCAAGCGCCTTGGAGTTCACAATAGCTGCGTGCCAACAAGTACGTTTCAATAGCATAGGTGAATTCGTTACAGCATCTAACTCATAGCGAGTAAAAATCTTCTTATCAGGAAAAACATTTTCATCCCAACCTTCTCCGATGAACCATTCATTCTCAGGCAATCCTTTATAGGCATTCAAAAGTCGCTCCATCATATCTTCTGAAGAAGTCGTATCGGATAGATCTAGGCGTAACAACTTCTCACCTTGCCCAATAATGTGCATATGGTTATCGATAAATCCCGGATAAACAAAGGCACCGTTCAAATCTATTTGTTTGTCGGCTTGACCTTTCAGTTCATCATAGGAACCAGTTGCTATGATTTTTCCGTCTTTCGTTAGTAAAGCATCTATTGTATGTCCTTCATTTTGCATCGTATAAAAGAGTGCATTAAACCAAATTGTTGTCATATAGAAATCTCCTTTTCTTTCTATAGTAAACCGATTAGGATGAATGAACAATAGAACTGATTTTAACTAGTTTATGCAATTAAAAAACGGCTGTACATACAGCCGTTTACTTTAGTTCATATTCTAGTATCGTGCTACTAACTTAATACATCTTCATATATCGTTCGAGTTCCCAAGGGTGTACCGTAATACGATAGCTCTCCCATTCTTGAAGCTTAGCCTCACTAAAGTTCGCGTAGATATGGGAACCCAGTGCATCTTGAATAATTGGATCTTCAGATAACGCGATGAGCGCATGATCGAGATCGGTAGGCAATGTGTCGATGCCATGTTCTTTAAGCTCTTCAGACTTCATTTCATAAATGTTGCGATCAACAGGAGCTGGTGGAGTAAGTTTTCGCTTAATACCATCGAGTCCTGCTTTTAAAATAACGGCTAACGCTAAGTAGGGGTTAGCGGACGAATCAACAGAACGGACTTCCACACGTGTGCTCATTCCACGTGATGCAGGGATACGTATTAAAGGGCTGCGGTTTTGTGCAGACCAGGCAACATAGCAAGGCGCTTCGTAGCCAGGAACTAAGCGTTTATAAGAGTTAACAGTCGGATTTGTAATAGCAGTGAAACCGCGGACATGATCTAGAACACCAGACATGAACTGATAAGCCGTTTCACTTAATTTACGCTCGCCTCCTTCATCAAAAAAGACATTTTCTCCATCTTTAAATAGGGAAACATTACAATGCATTCCAGAACCGCTAACACCGTATAAAGGCTTAGGCATGAACGTAGCGTGTAGACCATGTTTACGTGCTATCGTTTTGACAACCAGTTTAAAGGTTTGTATATTATCACAAGCTGTTAATACATCTGCATATTTAAAATCAATTTCATGTTGTCCTGGTGCTGCTTCATGATGGGAAGCTTCCACTTCAAATCCTAATTCCTCAAGTTCTAACACAATATCACGTCGGCAGTTTTCACCTAAGTCCATGGGTGCCAAATCAAAATAGTCACCATGATCATTGAGCTCCATCGTTGGTTGTTTATTAGCGTCCAATTTGAAAAGGAAAAATTCAGGTTCGGGTCCTAGATTGAAATCAGTGAAGCCGAGTTCTTTCATTTCTGCTATAATTCGCTTTAAATTCCCACGGGGGTCTCCAGAAAAGGGCTCGCCGTTCGCTAAATGGACGTCGCAAATTAAGCGGGCTACACGACCCGTACCAGAGGGCCATGGGAATACCATCCATGTATCTAAGTCAGGCACTAAATACATATCAGATTCTTCAATCCGTACAAAACCTTCGATAGAAGACCCGTCAAACATCATTTTATTATCCAGAGCCTTTTCGAGCTGGCTGATTGGAATCTCTACATTCTTAATCATGCCAAAAATATCAGTAAACTGAAGACGGATGAAATTCACATTCTTTTCTTTCACGAATCGATAAACGTCTTCTCTTGTAATGCTTCCCATCTGGCCACACTCCTTATGATTGTTTGAAACGAATCTTCTTCGTAACATTTTTCTATAATAATGCGCAGGAAGACAGATTACAAGAGTTATTAACTAGATTTTGAAATAAATATAAGACTTAAGTTCTTGTTTTAGACAAAAAAACAAGCCCTCAATTTGGGAGCTTGTAAATAAATACTATTTTCCTAATATAGAATATGGATAATTGCACCTATAACTAGTAAATGGAAAACCTGGTCGACTACAATCGTCAGCCAGTTTCCTTCTGGTTTATGGACCCCCATAATGATTCTGACCCACCATAAGACAAAAGTACGTTTGTCCAAAAAAACATGACTGACAAAGATCACGGCTATAGCTAAATAGCTTAAGGAGAACCCGCCAACGACCATAGCCGCCACCAATGAAAGTGTGTAAAGTACACAATGCGTTAATAAAGGAATCCACTTATTCGCTTTATTCATGGCCATCCAAGTATTCTGCAATAAATAATCTCCGACTAGATGACCAAGTAGTAAGTAAGTAAATAGATTCATTTGGTGGACCTCCAATACTAAATATGAAACGAAGTAACTATGTTTTATGTCTATATCATGATAATATTAACATATATAGGGGAAAGATAAATCAATTATTTTTCTAAAGGGGGCAGTGAATTTGCCAGCTTCATCCAATGCATTTACGAATAATAAAATAAATGGATCAAATTCAGATCGCTTATTAGCGGTCATTTTTGAATATATGACAAAAATATCAGTTGAAACGGATATAAAAAAGATGGTTATGAATCTAGCGGATTTAGGCAAGGAACTTGTAGCAGCAGATCGCTGTTCTGTATGGTTACATGAAGCCAACGAAAAAACACTATGGACTGTCGGCGGTCATGGCGTTAAAACGATTAGTATCCCAGACGATAGTGGATTTGTTGGCCATTGTGTGAAGACTGGGGAAGCACTCATAATTGAAGATGCATACTCAGATCATCGATTTAATCGTACAGTTGATTTAGAAACAGGATATCATACGACTTCTATTCTCTGTATTCCTTTTCATAATGCGGAAGGGGAAATTATTGGTGCGTTTCAAGCCATCAATAAACAAACAGAAACACAAATTTTTTCCAACGAAGACTTAGAAGTGTTAAAGATTGCTTCGAATTTCACAGGAAAATCACTAGAAGCCTTCATCTTGCGAAACGAATTAGTCGAAACGCAAAAAGAAATTATTGTTCGCATGGGGGAAATTGGAGAAAGTCGTTCACAGGAAACAGGCTTTCATGTAAAGAGGGTAGCCAAATATTCATATTTATTGGCTTGTCTTTCAGGAATTTCGGAAACGGAAGCATTAAAATTTAAATACGCTTCCCCGATGCATGATATTGGGAAAGTCGCAATTCCTGACAGTATTTTATTGAAACCTGGGAAATTAACCGAACAAGAATTTGAAATGATGAAACAGCATACGACAATTGGTCATAATGTTTTCAAGAAGTCAAAGCGTGAATTACTGAAAATCGCTGCAATTATTGCGAATGAACATCATGAACGATGGGATGGCAAAGGCTATCCTGCTGGTAAACAAGCGGATGACATTCATATATATGGTCGTATTACTGCGGTGGCAGATGTATTTGATGCATTGGGAAGTGACCGAGTGTACAAAAAGGCCTGGCCACTTGAAAAAATTATCGCGTATATGAAAGAAGAACGGTATAAACAATTTGATGGGCGACTCGTTGATATATTCTTAGAGAATTTAGATCAATTCATCGCCATACGTGATGAATTTGTAGATGGAAGTGAAGAGTTACTATGAGAAAAACTATGCATTTTCGTGATGAGCAAGTAGTGGATTTGTCGCCTAGCGTGGTATGGGAGTTGTTAGCTAACACAAATGAGTTAAATAAGTATGCAGGTATGTTTCCAGTTAACTTCAATCAGTTTATTGAAGAAGATCAACAACTCATTCGTTATGCGGATGCCTCTGTTTTTAATATGATACCGTTGAAATGGAAAGAATACGTTTTTGAATGGGTTAGATATTCACACTACTCGGTAGAGCGTAAATATATAAAAGGGCCTTTTGATACCGTTTTTTGGAGTATTCGACTCGAGCCGTTACCTGAAGAGAAGACGAAAATCATTTTACATGGAGATTTCGTTTGTCGAAATATTCTCGGTCCAATAGCACTGGGAGCCATAGTCTATCCGCAACTGCGAAATATGATAACGTACGCTATGGAGTTTGAAAAATATAAAGGGAAAGAAAAGCCACTTGGGAAAATGAAGATTGATCTTGAATCTACACGCTTAGATCATGCGATTTCATTATTAAGAGACTCGTTTTCTACTAAAGAAATGATTGATGCATTGGAAAAAACAATTCGCAATGGTTCGGATGAAATGGTGACCGAAATGCAACCATATCATTGGGCGAGAATTCATCATTTTGACCGTTTTGCATCAGTTGAGCTGTTTTTATTAGCAAATGCGGCGGGGCTGCTGGATTATGACTGGAGTCTAATGTGCCCGAATTGCCGTGTGCCCAAAGGAAAAGCTGCTGCGTTAAAGCAAATGACAAACACGGTTCACTGTGAATTATGTGGTGTCGATTATGAATTGGACTTTGATCGCTATGTCGAAATGAAATTCCATGTGAATGCAGCTATTCGAAAAGTTGATCATACGATTTATTGTATTAATGGTCCTATCAAAACGCCTCATGTACTGGGTCAATTCAGAATTTCTCCCCATACCAATAAAACAATTCATTGGCCGGAATTCGATGGAAAACTTAGATGTCGGGTACTGAAATATAATGACAGTTTAGAGATAACAGATGGAATGTCTGAATCCGCGGACATTACCTATACATCAGAAGGATTTATTCAAGAATCAGTTTCCTATGCAAAGCAATTTTCAATTCATAATGAAACCGATAAAGAAATTGTAGTCGTCTTCGAAAAACGGAACTGGAATGATGATGCACTAACTGCACGGGAAGCTACTTCTCTTCAGTTGTTCCGTGATTTACTTGGAACAGAAGTATTGGCCCCAGGTCTTCAAATTGGCGTTGGACATATGTCTATTCTATTCACCGACTTAAAGGACTCTACTAAGCTATATGAACAGATTGGAGATGCAAAAGCTTACTCTGATGTTCAAAAGCATTTTGAATACTTGATGAAGTGTATAAGGGCACACAAAGGAACGATCGTCAAAACTATAGGGGATTCAGTAATGGGCGCATTTACGAATGAATTCGACTCGTTTAAGGCAGCGTTCGCTATACAACAAGGCATACACAATTTAAATGAAAAGTTATCACAGCCAGTCCAAATCAAAGTTGGTTTCCATACAGGCTCTGTTATTGCAGTAAACGCGAATGATTTATTGGATTACTTTGGAGGTACTGTTAATAAAGCAGCTCGCATTCAAGACAAGAGCACAGGTGGCGATTTACTTATTCATCATGATGTATATGAAAGGCTAATTAATGAGCGACCTGAAATTGCTGAACTGAAAAGTGAATTCTTTACAGCAAAACTAAATGGCTTTGAAGAAGAAATACAGCTTGTGCGATTTATTATAGACGGAAAGACACCAGACGTGCTTAGTGCGTAAGGTGTCTTTTTTACTTTCACATTTTGAACGATTCTACATATGCTGATAAAGAAAGGGGTGGGTGTCTTGATTGAACACCAAAGTATATCTATTGATGGACAGTCATTTCAAGCAGTCACAGTGAAGTTGCCTAAAACTACGCTACTTACAGTTTCAAATGACAAAGGGTATATTATGTGCGGTGCCCTAGATGTAGGTTTGCTAAACAGTGTGTTGGCGGATCGTAAAATTATTGCAGGACGCGCGGTAGGAGTGAAGACGATTGAACAGTTGCTCGCTGCACCTTTAGAATCCGTAACACTTGAAGCTGAACAATATGGTATTTCTGCAGGTATGATCGGTTCAGAAGCCTTATTGAAAATGACATGAAAAATGGCGCCTAATTAATTAGGGCGCCATTTTTCTTTATACAATTAAAGTATTACTCATACACAAGACAGTTATTTATTATCGTATTTCTCTTCGCTAGACGAATTGTCTTTCGTCTCACGATGATTTCTTTCTTCTTCCTCTTCCATACGCACATCTTCTAATGGAATAGCATCTACAGTCTGCATATCCTCATGCATATCGTAAATACTTTCTTTATCAGTCTTTAAATTTTCAGGATTGTCCATATAGCCGCCTTTTGCATCTTGGCGGTCTTTTTCTGTAAATACTTTTTTCTCTTTACTCATGACGATCCGCTCCTTTGCTGTCTAGTTAAGTTAGTCTAAAAATCGACCTAATAATCCTTTATTCGGTGCAGGTTTTTGATTGTGGTCTTTACGTTCACCACGCATAGGTGTGTCATTAAATTCATCGAATTGGCGTGATAATTTGTCGCGTGCGTCTTTGTTACGCATCAAATAGGCTGCACCTAAACCGATTGCTGTTAAAGCCATTCTCTTTTTCATAAAGTGCTCCTCCTCGTTATTGTTTCTTATTGATTTGTTTTCCCAGTTTCCATTCATGCTAAACAAATAACGTAAAGGTGCAGAAACAAAGAACAGCCAGCAATCGAAAACTCTCGACTGCTGACTGTTCTTTTCTTACTATGCGGAAAATTTTATGTTGCGATTACTCCATACTGACGAAATAACATTGTACGCTCGTCGAATGCATGTTGCATCTTACACTGCTTAACTTCTTTGAAGCAGGTATTTCACGTGCACTTACACAAAAAACTTCTTTCGCATTGCCTGGTAAACCTGTCCTTCTGTTGGAACCTTAAAAACAGATTCCCAAACCGAGTGTACCAATTGCCAGTAAAGAAAAATTTTCCGCCAAGGCTGTGCATCTCTTCCAGATCTAGTAGCTTAACTTCTCTAACTAGTTCCTTCAGTTTGCCTTGTATATATAGTATACCCAGGTAAACCATTCCTAAACGTCTTTTTTAAAATTAATTTAAAATCTTTTTAAAGTTTTTTATAACTCGCGGTTAATGTACTTATGATCTATAATAGAGGACTGAGGTGAGAGCTTTGAACAAGGGATTAACAGGGAGAAGCACGATGAATGATCTTGCTGAAGTAAAGCCCTATGTAAAAGAGAATTTACTATTATGAGTCCAGTACAAAATATAGAAATGATACCTTGCAGTCTTGAAATAACAAAAAATGCACGAAAAGGTTTAGAACAGTGGTTTTTAAGTGAGGAGGCTTTTGTTTCTTCAGAGTCTACTTTTGATATACATATTGAGAAGAAGCCTGAGAATCGTATGGGGAACCAATCCTATGCGTTGTTTTTTGATCCGAAAACAAATAAAAGATTTGCCAAAGAAGTACAACAACGTGTAGCAGTCATGGAATGTGTACTGAAACCAGATGGTCTGCTAGCAACCGGATTTCATGTCAGGGGTGCAAGAGAGCCAGTTCAGACAAATCGTCGACTACATACGGCAATTAAGTTCCGATTAAATCGATCTGGAGTAGCAATTCCAATCGAATTCTATACGAAATTGCGCCAATTACCCGTTGCAGAAGAACGCTCAGAATATGTTAAAAAGCGAATTGAAAGCTGGGAAGGATATCTGCAAATAGCGGAGAAAAATGCGGATGTAGAAGATATCAATTGTACATTTACCCAAGCTAGTTTCACTAGTGATTTCACAAAGTTACGTCTTCAATGCAATGATTTGCAAACGAAAAACTGGAAGCAACTTCGCGGATTTAGTGTGAAAATGAACGAGCTATCTACGGATATTGGACAAGTCGTTGATGCGCAAAAGGGTCAAAAAATCATTGTAGTGGAATTGAATCAGCGGTTTCAAAAGAAAGCTAGATCTGAACAATGGTTGCCCACGCGTAATAAAAGTATAGTGCTGACGAACTTTGCTGAATTGAGTCAGATTCGTCGGTTACGTAAAGGTTTCAAGGATTTGCAGGATGGACTTGCCGCCAATGCGAATCTAGAGAGGGTTTTATTTGAAGAACGGCCTGTCGTGCAGATTACTAATAAACAGCCACAACTGGAATTCCATAATAATTTAAATGAGTTCCAGCAAGAAGCCGTTTCGGGTGCGATGAAAGCACATGATCTATTTGTGATCCAAGGTCCACCAGGCACAGGGAAAACGACAGTAATTTCCGAGATTTGCTATCAGAATGTCAAAGCCGGCTTGCGGACACTTGTCGCTTCCCAATCAAATCTCGCAGTGGATAATGCACTCGGGCGATTACTTACAGATCCAGCGACACGCATTTTACGCTATGGACGATCAGAAAGTATTGAAGAAGAGGGAAAACGCTTCATGGAAGAAAATGTTGCGTTACATTGGAGAAATGAAACGATTGAAACGGTACAGGCGACACGTGCAGTTTATCGAACAAAAGATATAGAATTACAAAAGCGAGCAGATCAATTATCAGAACTGATCATACAAAACACTGAATTAAAACTTTCATTGACCGAACAACTAAAAGTACAAAGTATAGTACAAGAGAAGTTAAAAAAGCTGAAATCTGAATACTTCTCTCGAAAATCACTGCTCGATCAAGCCATTCGTCGGCTATCTCAAAAACAACAGATAGTCGAACAAATAGAAAGTGATCTAGCGCAACGTACAGAAGAAATACAACTATTGCGAGAACAATTGCAATCTGAGCCAAGTAAAGTGGAATTATTAGCTCAAGTAGAAAAATGGTCGAATCAACAGCAACTACTAATACAAGCACAAACATATATCAAATTGCAGTCCGAATTACAAAATAATACTGAAGCCATACAAAAAAGTAAGGAAGAGAAACAAGAACTACCTAGTTGGAAACAAATGCTAGAAGAAACCTATAGTGAAGTGCTGTCACAAACGAAAATGAAAGATATTCAAACGGTACTATCTGTAAATCATATTGATTTACCTATTCATATTACGTTACGAAATAACGACTTACAGAAAATTATCAAATCGATCGAAAGTGGAGAGTATTCCTATGAGTTTCAAGAATGGAAAGAACTTCATGAGCGTTTTCAGACAGCTATCAATAAAACACAGTCTCTTTTACAAACGCATCGTTACCCAGTAGAGACTATTGATAAGCGGTCAACCGAAAACTTCAAAACCATTCAGGAAATGCATGACATGATTGATCGTTTAGGTAAGTTTTTAATCAATCCTACGACGAAAAAGGTGCTACAAAATAAAGAAATTTCATCTGCTAAAACAGAAGTACTGCAAAAGATTGCACAAGGCATGTCACTGTTTTACGGTAAAGAAGAAATTGTTCGGGCAAAAGGAATAGAACTTCAGCAACAGAAAGTCCACTCCGTAAAGGAAGTTTTTGCAGAGGTGAAGCATGAAATCCTACGGTTTTTGCAGCATGAACTTCAAAAAACACAACTGGAGATACAGCGAAAAGACGAACATAAACAAGCACTACATTCTAAGCAAACAGAAGTAGAGGGACGAATCAAAGAATGGTTGCAAAAAAATGAGCTGCCTGAAAAGCAGTGGGAAGAAAGTCAATTGATAGAGGAAATTAATCAGTTGGAGACGATGATAGTTGAATGCAGGCAACAAATAAAAAAAGTAACACAATTAACTGCAACTATCACTACATCAGAACTAAAATGTTCCCAAGCAAAACAAAAGTTAGAAGCAGAAATGGAAGAAGTCCTAGTAGTAGAGCGAAAAACACAGCAATTGACAGATGAACAACATCAACAACAGCAGGAGATAGAAGAGCTTGCGGTTCAATTAAAACCAGATATAAAAGAGCAACTTGAAAATGTAGAAAAAGTGCTAACGCAAGCCGAACCGCAGCAAGCAGAAGTAGCGAAAGAACAACAACAACTACCCATCCTTCAGGAATTGCAAGAGCAGTGGGAAGAATTACTACAAGAGGCCAATGACTATGATCTAGATGAAATCCGTAAGCTTTATATCGATCATGCAAATGTAATTGGTACCACATGTGTCGCATCGGCTTCCAAGAAGTTTATGGATGAATACCCGGTCTTCGATGTAGTCATTATTGATGAAGTATCAAAAGCAACACCGCCAGAATTACTATTGCCGATGTTAAAAGGTAAGAAAGTTATTTTGGTAGGCGACCATCACCAGTTGCCGCCACTAGTAGGGCAAGAAACGATGGATGAACTAGTGGATCAGCAAAAAGATCCAGAAGTGCAACGAGAAATGAAAAAGTTACTCAATGAATCATTATTTGAACGCCTATTCCGAACGTTGCCAAAACAAAATAAAACGATGCTCAGTATTCAGTATCGTATGCATGAAAAGATTATGGCTACAATCGCACCGTTCTATAAAGAAGGTAACTATCAATTACAATGTGGACTTCCCAACTCAGATGAATTACGAGATCACCTTCTAGACAGCAATAACATCACAAGAAAAGATCATTTACTATGGTTGGATACACCTAATACGCCGTCATTTTTCGAAGCGCAAGTTAAAGGCGGAACAAGTCGTTTCAATGAAGCGGAACTCACTATCATTCAAGATACATTGCTCGATATTGAACAGGCTACGGAAAATGCTAAAAAAGATGGCTTGATGAAACCTGATGAAAAGAAAAGTGTAGGTGTAATTAGTTTTTATGGAGAACAAGTGAAGCGGATTGACCGACTTATTCAGCAAGAGATTCGTCCGAAACAATTGCATTGTCGCACCGGTTCGGTAGATAAATTTCAAGGTATGGAAATGGACATTATTATATTGAGCTTCGTCAGAAACCATGGAGAAAAAAGTGGAGATATTGGATTCGCCAAAGACTATCGACGATTGAATGTGGCATTATCGCGAGCGCGAGAGTTGCTGATTATTGTCGGTAGTTCCGAGATGTTCACCGTCAGAACAAAGAATTCCACGACGCGAGATATGTATAAACAGTTGAGGGAAGTAGTAGAACGTCAAGGTGGATTACGTAAAATAGAATAGATGCAAGGAGGGTGAGTAGATGGATTCGATTCGAAAAAAGTTGCAGCAAGAATTGCAACGACAGCCCGATATCCAAATACAACAATCAGACAGCTGGGGATTGCCGGTTGAGCTCATCAATATACCCTACACAACGAGTAAACGTACAACTATGGATATATTAATGAAAATGATATTGCTGACGATTCAACGACTAGAAGTGTCTGAATCAAAGAAAATCGCAGAATTTCTTGCGGTCGAGCCGCTATTTGTTGAGAATTTATTTAGCAAAATGGAAGCTTCACGGATGATCGAATGGCGAAAAGAAAATGTTGAGCTGACGAGTATCGGTGTAAAACAATTGCAAGCAGGTGTTTACGAACATCCACCTAAAAAGGAAGAAAACAAGTTTTACTATAGTGCGTATCATAATTCGATTTTATGTCAGCAACCTGAAAAGATCTTTACAGCAAAAGTTAAAGAATTTCGATTAGCGAAGAAGTATTCAAGCAAAGCGCAAGCGTTAACTGATGATCAGTTGCGCATAGCACTTCTCGCGGCCGATGCTGAAACAGCCGAGGGCACGCTTCAGAAGGTTATTGATAAGATAGAGATACCACAAATTTTAGATAGTCAATTGATCCCTTGTATAGAATTTTATCTTTATGATCGTTCGGAAAAGAAGTACTTTACTAGGGTGTGGAATACATTAACGGAAGAGTGGGACGAATGTTTGGAGCAGATCATCGATGAACAAGCTCCTCTTCGAAAATGAAAAAGACCGGGGAAATTTCCCCGGTCTTTTTGCTGTTATCATTTACGTTTTTTCTGTTGAGTAGGAGCTTTACGTAATTCAGCAAGTTCTTTTGACATTTCTTCTTTCATGTCTTTCGGGGCAATCGTCTGGTTCTTCGGCGTTTGTGGTAATGAACCGGCAGAATTACTTCCTTTTTTGTGTTCATCTCTTCCCATATCTGATTCTCCCTTCTGTTGATACCTTCTTAAGTAAGTTGGATCAAAATTGAAAAGTTATACGCATAGTTGAAGATCAATTTAGTCGATAACCTTAAAAATGATGAATTCCATTCCATAAGCCTTTCTATCGAAAAAAGGCTTATTTAGTCGTCTAGTGTTTAGTACGTAGCGGATTGGGAATATATGCATTAAGCATTACGGTTCGTAAAACGAATACTAGGAGGAATACTATATATGGCTAACCAACATAACACCGATCAAGAAAAGAAAATGTCTTTGGAAGAGGCAGGACGTAAAGGAGGTCAGGCAACCTCTAAAAAACACGATAAAGAATTCTATGAACAGATTGGACGTAAAGGCGGGGAAGCCACAGCCCAGAAACATAGTAGTGAGTTTTACAAAGAAATTGGACGTAAAGGTGGAAAAGCAACTTCAGAGAAACACGATAAAAATTTCTATGAAAAAATTGGGCGTAAGGGCGGAGAAGCGAGAGCCCAGCAAAATAAAAGTATGAGTTAAATAAATGAGCAGGAAGATATTCAATAAAAAAAGGCATACCCGAAGCGGTCATTTCGATTCGGGTATGTCTATTTTTATTGTGTATAACTATCAACTATATAAATCTACTCTTGTTTCTAATGATGCAGTACAGTATAACTGTTATATGCAGAAGTAAAGGAAATGGGGGAGAATATGGAACAACGAAAAGAACAATGGTCTTCTAAGCTTGGGTTTATTATGTCTTCAGCAGGTGCAGCAATTGGCCTAGGGGCAATTTGGAAGTTCCCCTATGTTACAGGTATGAGTGGTGGCGGAGCATTCTTCCTGTTATTCGTCGTGTTTACAATTTTGATCGGTTTACCTATGTTGATCTCTGAATTCATTATTGGACGCGGTTCGGGTAAAGAAGCAATTAGTGCGTATAAAAAACTAGCGCCGACTGGTGCGTGGTCCTGGATAGGTAAGCTCGGTGTGGCAGGATGTTTTCTTTTATTATCCTTTTATAGTGTAGTCGGTGGCTGGGTGTTCGTGTATAGCGGATTATCTATTGGTGGTAAAATTATTAGTGAAGGTGCTTCCTACTCAGAACAATTTGGCTCGATCGTCGGTTCACCACTAACGACTTTGATTGGATTGCTTCTCTTTACGATTATTAATGTATTGGTCGTATCTTCAGGCGTACAAAACGGTATTGAAAAAGCGAACAAGTATATGATGCCTTTATTATTTGTATTTTTTATTATTTTAGTTATTCGATCGTTGACGTTGCCAGGTGCAATGGAAGGTGTTTCTTTCTTCCTGAAGCCTGACTTCTCCGGTATTACTAGAGATTCTGTATTGTATGCACTTGGACAGTCCTTCTTCTCATTGGCAGTAGGATTTTCCTGTATGGTAACGTATAGTTCCTATTTGAAAAAAGACGTTAGCCTGACTTCATCTGCAACTTCTGTTGTTGGCATGAATTTATTTGTTTCTTTGCTTGCGGGTCTGGCCATTTTTCCAGCAGTATTTGCATTTGGTCAAGAACCAGCTGCAGGACCTGAATTATTGTTTATGGTGTTGCCAGCAGTGTTCTCTCAGTTACCGCTCGGTCAAGTATTTTTAGCATTGTTTTTAATTTTATTCCTCTTTGCTACATTGACGTCATCATTTAGTTTGTATGAGATTATTGTGGCGGCGATGACGGCGAGTGGCAAGCGGTCGCGTAAATCTGTGACATGGTTGATAGGTGCAGTTGTATTCATCGCAGCTATTCCTTCTGCCTTATCGTCCAGTACATTGTCAGGTTTCCTGATATTTGATAAGAGTATTTTTGATGCGACAGATTATTTGGTCAGTAATATTTTACTTCCGGCAGGTTGTTTATTGATTGCGTTATTTATTGTTCGCAAGATGGACCAGTTGTTGGTTCGTGATGAGTTTACACAGTACCATACGCAGTCTAAAGGTTTTTATCCGCTCTGGCACTTTTTGATGAAGTGGATAGTGCCGTTGACGATTATTGTGGTGTTCTTGAATACGCTTGGGATTGTGAAGTAAGTGAATGTGCACTGTTGATCTGCGTTTTAGGCAGATGTGTTTGCTCTAAAACGGAAATCCCCATCCACTCACTAATTACTCATTTTAATATACTATCGAGGCTTCCTACTAGGGAGTCTTTTTCTGTGTAAGAATGAGAGTTTCCAATGGATTGATTTGACTTGAAGGTACCTTAATTGTATAATACCTATTAAACATGTTGGAATAATATATTTTGACTGGAGTGTGGAAGAAATGCAAAAGAACATCACGATTCGTTCTGGGGAAAACAATTTGTCGGGTGCGTTGCATCTGCCTGAATATAGAGAAGAAGCTATACCGTTGCTTATATTTATCCATGGGTTTGTAGGTAGTAAAGTAGGGGAACATCGTCTATTTGTTAAAGCCGCCCGTTATTTCATTGAGCGTGGATATGGGGTATTCCGCTTTGACTTTAGCGGGTGTGGCGAAAGTGACGGAGATTATGCAGATGTAACATTGACCAATCAATTAAAAGAAGTACAGGATGTCGTAGATTATTTAAGTTCGATTCGCGGTATAGATAAACAACAAATTTCATTAGTAGGGCACAGTATGGGAGGGGCAGTTGCGTCGCTGACGGCAGCGAGTGATTCACGGATTAAACAACTGATTCTCTGGTCACCGGTAGGTACACCATACGAAGATATAACGGGAATTCTTGGACCGAAAGCAGTTCATGAAATTTCAAGGCAAGGCAGTCATGACTATCACGGATTTATGATCAGCCAAAATTTCCTTAAAGATTTGAAAAGACATCAACCTATCGAAGCGATTCGTTCATTTATGGGACCTGTGCATATTGTTCATGCAAAAGAAGATGAACAAATATCAAGAGAACATACGAGACGATACGTCAACTCACTCAATAAGCGCTTGAACGGAGAGCGTGTAATAGAACAATATATTGAACAGGCTGATCATACATTTTCAAGCTATTCTTTTGAAAATGAATTGTTTGATAAAAGCTTGACGTGGCTTGAAAGAAATTCAGTAAAAGAGTTTGCATTGTAACTATAAATTGATAAATACCTCCCGCTCAAGAGAATTGCGGAGGTATTTTTAATGAAAACAAAATGACTTTTAGAACATATTATAGTTAGCAAGTTTACCATGATTTAAGGTAGGGAATAGTTATACAAAGCGAGGGATGCAATATGTTTAAGCCACTGACTGTTATTATAATTTTGATTGTTTGTAGCATGACTAGTACTACTACCTCTTCGTCTGTTCAAGCAGCACAATCAACCGGTACAATTAGTGTTGTGTCATTTGATGGGTTGGGTTATCAAGACGCACAGAGATACATAGATAAAGGAATCATGGTGAATTTAGAGGGATTTCAAAACGAGGCTGCTTATGCGACGGATTTCATAACAGTTACACCATCACTAACCGCGCCATCACATGCCACAATGGCAAGTGGTGCAGCACCATCCAAGACGGGTATTGTGAGTAATCAGTTCCACTCGTCAGGTGAAACAGTAAAAGATGATCAAAGCGGATTTGCACAAACGTTAGGCGTTACACCTATATGGAAAGAAGCGAGAAATCAAGGGAAAGTAACAGCGACGGTCTCTTTCCCCGATTCGAATCCTGAAAATGCTTCTTCTGCTACGTACGCTGTATATTCAGGCGGGACCTTAGCGGATTCGAAACTTCATAATTTAAAATTTTCATCTATAGAAGATCAACGTGTTAAACAATTAACTGCAACCACGACAACAGAAGTGGAAGAAGCGGTGATTACATTAGACATAAAAAACTCACCATCCCAACAATTATACGTGTTGCGAACAGACGAGGAAAAACCGGAACTCTATATTTCACTGGATCCTAAACAAATAGGAGAAAAAGTATCAGCAAATGACTGGATCGGTGTCGTGCTAGACCTACCAGACTTCGATAGTGCAGGATTTTATATAAAACTAAAAGGGGATCCTGAAGATAAAGAGAAGCTACAGTTATTTCAGGGTACCGTAATGGGAGGGCTATACAAAGGGCCAGACCAATTCACTAACGAGATTGAATCTGAATTTGGATTTTATCCCTCGGCTGATGAGATAGATGCCTTCAAAAAAGGAGATATTACAAGAGAAGAGTATGAGCAAGTAGGCGAACGTTTCGCAAAATGGGTGACGGATGTCAGCTTATATATTAAAGATCACTATCAACCAGACTTATTATTTTATTATTATCCAGTCGTAGATACTGAGCTGCATAACTTTTTATTGAGAGAACCTGCCCAACCAGAATATGAATTATCGAATGTGTTGGAGAAAGAGAAATATGTTAGCTGGGCATTTGGGGAAGCGGACCGAGCGATTGGGCGAATCAAAAATAATCTGGACCCTGACGATCACTTGTTGATTGTTTCGGATCATGGCTTAGAGCCAATCCATACGAGGCTTTCACCGAATAAAGAGCTTGAGAAAGCCGGACTGCTTGTAAAAGATGAAAAAGGAAATGTGGATACATCTAAGACGAAAGCGTATGCGGAAGCGAGTGGAACGATTGCGCATGTGTATGTAAATCTAAAAGGCAGAGAGAAAAAAGGAATTGTAAAAGAAGAGGACTACGAACGAGTAAAGAATGAAATTGTATCAGTCTTTACCGATAAGATCGTTTTTTCTGCCCTTTCACAAGATCCTGAAAAAGTGGCTCATCCTATTTTGCGTTGGCTCACTGGTAAGGCTGACTTAGCCTATACTTACCCGGTACCTTCAGTCTTATCTAAACAAAAAAATATCGAAATTTCGCCGTATGAAGCAGTTTGGACAGAAGAACAAGAAGAGTATGTAACATTTAATAATGATAATAGTGGCGATGTATTCCTGTCTGCTGTTCCAGGATACTTGATGGGAAAAGAGGCGGAAATTGCTATCGAACCAACCCAAGAATTGGGGAGTCATGGTGGTAATCCTGAGCGTATGCCATTACGTCCTATTCTATTTGCAACAGGTCCTAAGATTACCAGTGGGGAAATTAGTGAAAGAATAACGATGACTGATATTGCACCAAGTCTATACAAACTTCTAGATTTAGAAGCGCCAGAATTTGTAGACGGTCAAGCCATTTGGTGAGGGAAATAATTATGCTGTTAAAAGAGTAAGCATAGCATTAGAAAAACTGAATTTTTTTAAGAAGTGCGTAGGTATCAACTTTCCTAACGTACTTCTTTTTTTATTACTACATTCTCTTAATATATTATTTTATAAAAAAAGTTTCTTGCGTTTAATCAGAATAAAAGTATAATAATGATTAATGAGTTATTTCAGAAAAAGGAAATAGGTGAGCAAATGAACGAAAGAAAGAAATTACTTGAAGTTAAAGATTTGCAAACGACCTTTTTCACGGATTCGGGAGAAATTCCAGCAGTAGATCATGTGGACTTTTATGTGAGAGAAGGAGAGGTCTTGGGGATTGTTGGGGAATCTGGCTGTGGGAAGAGTGTAACCTCTTTATCTATCATGCAGTTGGTGCCAAGTCCACCGGGGAAAATCACTGGAGGAGAAATCTTATTTGAAGGTCAGGACCTCCTAAAAAAATCGGAGAAGGAAATGAGAGGGATTCGCGGAAACGATGTCGCGATGATTTTTCAGGAGCCTATGACTTCACTAAACCCTCTTTTCACAATAGGTAATCAGATGTCTGAAGCAATTTCTCTTCATCAGAAAAAGTGGTCAAAAAAGCAAATCAAGGAACGGGCAGTTGAAATGTTAAAATTAGTCGGATTGCCTCGCTCTGAAGAAATTATGAAAGAATATCCTCATCAGCTATCAGGTGGTATGCGACAGCGTGTCATGATTGCTATGGCACTTGTGTGTGATCCAAAAGTTCTTATTGCAGATGAACCTACAACAGCACTTGATGTAACCATCCAAGCACAAATTCTAAAATTGATGCGGGATCTAAATGAACGCATGAATACAGCGATCCTACTTATTACGCATGATTTGGGGGTAGTGGCTGAGACGTGTGAACGCGTCGTAGTTATGTATGCAGGGCAAGTTATTGAGGAAGCACCAACACATGTGATTTTTGAAAATCCTTGTCACCCATATACTCGCGGATTGATTCAATCTGTTCCAGATATGCGGGATAAAAAAGACCGTCTTTATTCCATTCCAGGCAATGTGCCAAAACCAGGATCCATCGAGATGGGTTGTAGATTTGCAGCAAGATGTGAAAGCGCTTTCTCTAGATGCTGGGTAGAAACGCCGGAATTGTTCCGAAACTCCGAAAATCATCAAACTAGATGCTTCTTATATGACGAGCAAGAAGGAGTGACGAGTGCAAATGAGCAAACCGCTGCTAAAAGTTGAAGGGTTAAAAAAGTACTTTCCCATTCGTAAAGGATTAATTGGTAAAACAGTTGGTCACGTCAAGGCGATTGATGATATTTCCTTTTATGTCAATGAAGGCGAGACGCTTGGAATTGTAGGGGAAAGTGGTTGCGGTAAATCGACGACTGGTCGAACGATTATGCAGTTACTTGAACCTACAGAGGGAATAGTGGAATTTCAGGGCAGAGATCTAGTCAAACTACCTGCTAATGAAGTACGTAAGATTCGTAGAGATATCCAAATGGTCTTTCAAGATCCTTACGCTTCATTGAATCCACGGCATACAATCGGAAAAATTTTGGAAGAGCCATTGATTGTCCATGGAGGTCACAATGCAAAAGAACGTCGTAAAAAGGTTGTGGAGTTCTTAAAGATTGTTGGTTTAAGTGAATATCATGCTAAGCGCTACCCTCATCAATTTAGTGGAGGGCAACGTCAGCGTATCGGAATTGCTCGAGCATTAATGACCAATCCTAAATTGATTATTGCAGATGAGCCGGTATCTGCGCTTGACGTATCGATTCAGGCGCAAGTTCTGAACTTAATGCAAGACTTACAAAAAGAATTTAACTTAACGTATATCTTTATTGCACATGATCTCGGTGTTGTACGTCACATTAGTGATCGTGTAGCAGTTATGTACTTAGGGAAAATCGTAGAGATTACGAAAAGTGAAGAGCTCTATGCAAACCCACTCCATCCCTACACACAAGCTTTGTTGTCTGCGGTTCCTGTACCAGATCCAAATTACAAAAAGGAGCAAATCATTATTGAAGGGGACATGCCTAGCCCGGCGAATCCTCCAAGTGGTTGTGCATTTCACACTCGCTGTCCGTTCAAAATGGATGTGTGTACGAAAGTAACCCCTGTGTTAGCAGAGGAGAATACTGGTCATTCTGTTGCTTGCCATCTGTATACGGATGAAGGTAACGATGATATAGAAAGAAAAAAACAATTGGAGGGATCTGTATGAGAAAAGGGAAATTGTGGTCGTTTGCGTTGATCATGCTTCTTGTCTTATCGACTGCACTGGCAGCTTGTTCAGGCGGTGATGACAAAGAAGGTAGTGGGGACAAAGACAAAGACAAAGACACTGCAGATAAAGGCGGCAGTGAAAACAAGACGTTAGTATTTGGACGAGGTGGAGATTCAACATCTCTTGACCCATCCCGTGTAACAGAAGGGGAAACTTTTAAAGTTACAGTGAATTTATTCGAAACGTTATTAAATTTTGGGGAGCAAGATACAACGGTTCAACCCGGTCTTGCAAAAGAATATGATACAAGTGAAGATGGATTAACGTATACATTCCAATTAGAAGAAGGCGTAAAGTTTCATGATGGCACAGACTTTAATGCAGAAGCTGTTGTGAAGAACTTTGAGCGTTGGGCTAATGGAGATTCAGATACATTCCCATACTATAACTCTATGTTCGGTGGGTTTAAAGACGATGAAGATCACGTAATTGAATCTGTTAAAGCAGATGGAGAATCCACAGTGATTATTACTTTGAAGCGCCCGCAAGCACCATTCTTGAAAAACCTTGCGATGAGTATGTTCGCTATCTCTAGTCCAGAAGCTTTCGAAAAGGGCAATGATGAGTATGAGCGTAATCCAGTAGGAACAGGTCCATTCAAGTTTGTCGAGTGGAAGCCAAATGAGACAATTACAATTGAAAAGAACGAAGAATATTGGCAAGAAGGATTACCGAAATTGGATCGCATCATTTTCCAAGCAATTCCGGATAACTCTGCTCGCCTGAACGCATTACTATCTGGTGAAATTGATTTGGCAGATGGAATCAATCCTGCTGATGGGTTAAAGATTGAAGACAATGATACATTGCAGTTGTTCGAGCGTCCTTCCATGAACGTAGGATACCTTGGATTAACAGTAACGCGTGAGCCATTTGATAAAAAAGAAGTTCGTCAAGCAATGAACTATGCTATCGATAAACAATCAATCGTTGATTCATTCTTTGAAGGACGCGCAGAGGTAGCGAAAAATGCTATGCCGTCATCTATTTCAGGTTATAACGATGATGTAGAAGATTATGCATATGATCCTGAAAAAGCAAAAGAACTATTGAAAGAAGCAGGTCTTGAAGATGGATTTGAAATGGAGCTATGGGCTATGCCGGTTCCACGTCCATATATGCCGGACGGCAAGAAAGTAGCGGAAGCGATCCAAAGCAACTTGGCTGACGTAGGTATTAAAGCGAAAATCGTTTCGTATGAGTGGGCAACTTACCTTGATAAAGCAAGCAAGGGAGAAGCAGATGCATTCATGCTAGGTTGGACTGGCGATAACGGTGACGCGGACAACTTCCTATATGTATTGTTAGATGAAGATAATATCGGAAGCAATAACTACACGTACTTCAAGAACGACGAAACACATAAGCTATTCATTGAAGCACAAACAGAAGTAGATGAGGACAAGCGTATCGAGTTGTATAAGCAAGCTCAAGAAATTCTTCATGAAGAAGCGCCTTGGGTACCACTTGCACACTCCATTCCTTTGTTAGGCGGTAAGAAGGAACTTACTGGTTTCGTTCCACATCCTACGGGTTCTGATTTGTTGTCAAACGTAGAATTCAAATAAGTTACAAGTAAATTGTATGATTCAAGAAGAGGGAGAAGCTAGCATTCTCCCTTTCTTTGATTAATAAATGATAAGAGCCGGAGGGGTGAAAGAGTTGTTCAACTATACGATTAAGAGGCTTTTACAGCTGATTCCTGTCCTGCTTGGTATGACATTTTTAGTTTTTATGTTGATTCGTGCAATACCTGGTAATCCAGCACAAGTAATATTAGGACAACAAGCGACTAAAGAAGCGGTAGAAGCTTTGACGATCAAGCTAGGTCTTGATCAACCATGGTATACACAATACTTCAGTTATTTAGGTGGTATTTTTAAAGGTGATTTAGGAGAATCCATGCGTACGCGCCTTCCTGTGGCGGATGAAATTTGGCCTTATTTAGCAGCTACATTAGAGTTAGCATTATTTGCGATGATTATCGCGGTCGTTGTAGGAATTAACGCGGGTATTATTTCTGCTTGGTTCCAAAACTCATGGTTTGATTATTCAGCAATGGTACTAGCGCTAGTTGGAGTATCCATGCCGATCTTCTGGTTAGGGTTAATGGGACAGTGGGCATTTGCGATCGAATTACAATGGTTGCCAACAACTGGACGTGAAAATGTCCGGGACCCTATATCCGCCATAACCAATTTATACATAATTGATACGCTCATCCAGGGCAGGTTTGATCAATTATGGGAAGTTATTAAACATTTGATCTTACCTGGACTAGCGCTCGCAACCATTCCAATGGCGATTATCGCCCGAATGACACGTTCGAGCATGTTGGAAGTTATGCGTTCGGACTATATTCGTACAGCGCGAGCAAAAGGTCAGAAAATGTTCTGGGTAGTATATAAGCACGCGTTGAAAAATGCGATCATTCCTGTGTTGACAGTTATTGGTTTGCAGATAGGTTTATTGCTCGGTGGAGCTATTCTGACGGAAACAATCTTCGCTTGGCCTGGAATCGGACGCTATATCTATGACGCAATCAACTTTAGAGATTATCCTGTTATTCAATCAGGCATACTCATCGTTGCATTTATCTTTGTCATGATCAATCTCATCGTCGACCTATTGTATGGACTGATCGATCCGAGGATTAAGTATGATTGAGGAAGGAGGAACAGTTCATGTCAGAATTTACGCCTAAGGTAGATGGAGTAGTAGAAGCAGAATTAGAAAAAACAACAGGACCTTGGCGGGAAGCTTGGGTAGGTTTTCGTAAAAGTAAAGTGGCGGTTGTGGGCGCAGTCATTGTCATATTCTTTATACTGCTCGCACTCTTCGGACCCCTTGTCACGAAAGAAGGCATCAACGAACAATTAATGACAGATCGACTGCAACCTCCTTCGTCAGAATACTGGTTCGGTACGGATGATTTCGGCCGTGATATTTTCTCACGTATTATTCACGGTGCACGAATTTCTCTAACTGTTGGATTTTTCTCGGTAGTAGGTTCGATTGTAGTAGGTAGTTTCCTAGGAATTATCGCGGGTTATTATGGTCGCTGGATTGATACCATTATTTCGAGGATATTCGATATTATGCTCGCATTCCCTTCTATTTTATTGGCAATTGCGATTGTATCCGTACTAGGACCAAGTTTACGTAACGCGTTAATTGCAATTGCGATCATTAACGTACCGAACTTTGGACGATTGATACGGTCCAAAGTATTGAGTATTAAAGAAGATGAGTATATTACAGCAGCAAAAGCAATTGGAATGAAAGATTTCAGGATCTTATTTTCACATATTTTACCTAACTCAATGGCACCTGTTATCGTTCAAGGTACATTGGCGGTTGCTACAGCTATTTTAGAAGCGGCAGCACTTGGATTTCTAGGACTAGGAGCGGAAGCCCCTTATCCAGAGTGGGGGAAGATGTTAGCTGACTCTAAGGATTATCTGCAAAATGCTCCTTGGACAATGATTTTCCCCGGAGTTGCCATAATGCTCACAGTTTTAGGATTTAACTTGATGGGTGACGGTTTACGTGATGCATTGGATCCCAAAATGAAAAGTTAAGCTATATTTTTTGACTGATATAATCTAGAACATGATGGAGGAGAGTCCTATTTACAGACTCTGCTCCATCTCTTTTGAATACGAATAAGCGGTAATTTATGTACGGGTTATTTGGTTGATCTTCATTCCGATGATCAGCCATTTTTTATCCAGTTTATTTACGCTAATTAAAGGGAAAGATGATAACAAAATGATTTTGAAACGAGGTGGAGACACTGAATAAAGTATTTACTGTAATGGCGTTCACTGGTGTACCTTTAGTATTTTTAGCGTCTTTTTTGAATTGGTCCGATTTATGGATGTTTGCGCTATGTTGTTATAGTATTGTTGCTCTGGCTGCATTCATAGGAAGAGCTACAGAAAGCTTGGCAATTGTTAGTGGTCCACGAATTGGTGGTTTGTTAAATGCGACATTCGGTAACGCCGTTGAACTTATCATTTCTATATTTACGTTAAAAGCCGGATTGATTGCAATCGTACTGGCATCCTTGACAGGTTCTGTTTTAGGAAACTTATTATTGGTTCTCGGACTATCGTTTTTCGCGGGCGGTCTGAAACATAAAAGACAGAATTTCAGTATTTATGATGCGCGGTTCAACTCTGCACTACTAGTATTTGCAATTGTTGTTGCATTCGTAATTCCGGAAGTATTCTCGATGACGATGGATACGAAAACTGAACTAAATCTGAGTATTGGTATTTCAATCATACTTATTCTGATTTATTTAGCTGGTCTAGTATTTAAATTATTTACTCACCGTGGTGTTTACGGTTCTGAAGATCACGAAACAGATGAAGTTCCGGAGTGGACGAAAAAGAAAGCTATATTAGTATTGATGATTTCGACAGTAGCGGTCGCATTTGTTTCAGAGAAGCTAGTGCATACGTTTGGGACGTTAGGTGAGAAGTTTGGCTGGACGGAGCTATTTATCGGTGTCATCATTGTTGCTATCGTTGGAAACGCGGCAGAGCATTCATCGGCGATCACGATGGCGATGAAGAATAAAATGGATATTTCAGTTGAAATTGCTATTGGTTCTACATTGCAAGTGGCGATGTTTGTAGCGCCGGTTCTTGTACTGATTTCCTTGATGATGCCAACTGCAATGCCGCTCGTATTCACTTGGCCAGAGTTGATCGCCATGATTACCGCCACCTTGCTAGTCGTCAATATATGTCAGGATGGCGAGTCGAACTGGTTTGAAGGGCTTGTGCTGTTCTCAGCTTATCTAATCATGGGTATTGGATTCTTTTTACTGTAAAGCAAGAAATAGAAGTCATGAAAGAAGAAGGAGAAGATACCGTTAATGCGCATAAAACGCAGAAAACGTTAACTTCTCCTTCCTCAATGACTTTTATTTACGACAATCGCTGCTTGAAATCCTCATAACCAAATTGCTTCACAATATTGAATTCATTATCAGCAGTATGAAGAACAATCGATGGCAGGTTAACGCCATTGAACGTATTGTTCTTCACCATGGAATAATGCGCCATATCACAAAATACAAGTCGGTCACCCGGCTTCAACGGCTGATCGAAAGAATAATCACCAATCACATCACCCGCAAGACAAGTTGGCCCACCTAATCGATAGGTATGGGCTTTTTCATTTGGCGTACTTGCTCCGACAATTTCAGGACGGTAAGGCATCTCCAGAACATCTGGCATATGGCAAGAAGCCGATGTATCAAGAATAGCAATATCCATGCCATTATGCATCGTGTCAAGTACTGTGGCAACGAGGAAACCTGTGTTGAGAGCAACGGCTTCGCCTGGCTCCAAGTACACTTCAAGACCATACTTGTCCTGCATGAAACGAATGCTACGGATTAATGCGTCAATGTCATAATCAGCACGTGTTATGTGGTGACCGCCACCGAAATTGATCCATTTCATCTTCTCTAAATAAGGACCAAATTCTTCATCGATAATTTGGATTGTCCGCCATAATGTATCTGAGTTTTGTTCACACATCGTATGGAAGTGTAGGCCACTAATACCATCAAGTTCGTCAGGTTCAAAGTTTTCTAAAGTAACACCGAATCGTGAGTAATCGAAGCATGGGTTATACATGTCGACTTCAATTTCCGAGTACTCAGGATTGATTCGGATACCACATGCAATCGATTTGTCGTGCTTCTGAACACGATCCTTAAACTTCTTCCACTGCGCAAATGAATTAAATACTAAATGATCGGAATAGCTAAGGATTTCATCAAATTCGTCTTCTTGGAAGGCAGGGGCATACGTGTGCACTTCTTTCCCCATTTCTTCATAACCGAGACGTGCTTCAAACAAACCACTTGAAGTCACCCCATGCAAATACTGCCCCAGTAAAGGATAGACGTTAAACATCGAAAATCCTTTTTGTGCAAGTAAGATCTTGCATCCTGTTTGATCGATAATGGATTTCATCTTTTCTAAGTTAGAGATAAGCAATTTTTCCTCCACAACATAACTAGGCGAAGGGACAGCATGTACATCAAAGTTCATAATATTCACCTCAGTCAATCAGAGTTGGATTGAAATCTTCATGCCACGGCAAACCATATTCATTCAATGCTTCCATGAATGGATCTGGGTCGAATTCTTCAATATTGAAGACACCTGGCTTTTTCCATTTACCTGTTAACATCATCATGGCACCAATCATTGCTGGAACACCTGTTGTATAGGAAATTGCTTGTGATCCTACTTCTCGATAGCATTCCTGGTGATCGCAAATATTGTAGACGTAATAAGTTTTCGGCTCGCCGTCTTTTATACCTTGATAAATACAGCCGATGTTCGTTTTACCTTTCGTGCGCGGACCAAGAGAAGCAGGATCCGGTAATATAGCTTTTAGGAATTGAAGTGGAACTATTTGCTGACCGTTAAATTCAATAGGTTCGATAGATGTCATTCCAACGTTTTCCAATACACGTAAATGCGTCAAATACTTTTCAGAGAAAGTCATCCAGAAACGGATTTTCTCGACACCTGTAATGTTTTTCGCCAAAGATTCCAGTTCCTCATGGTATAACAAGTAAACGTCTTTCGGACCGATTTCAGGTAAGTCATAGACGCGTTTTACTTCAAGAGGCTTTGTTTCGATGAACTCGCCCTTTTCGTAGTAACGCCCGTTTGCAGTGATTTCACGAATATTGATTTCTGGATTGAAGTTAGTTGCGAATGGATATCCGTGATCACCAGCGTTTGCATCAACGATATCGATTGTATGGATTTCATCGAAATAATGCTTCAGTGCGTAAGCAGAGAATACGCCAGTTACGCCAGGGTCGAAACCACTACCAAGCAGTGCTGTAATACCTGCTTTTTCAAACTTCTCTTTATAAGCCCACTGCCATTTATATTCGAACTTGGCTGTATCAAGCGGCTCGTAATTTGCTGTATCTAGATAGTCGACTTTTGTTTCAAGACATGCATCCATGATCGTCAAGTCCTGATAAGGTAGTGCGACGTTGATGACGATATCAGGTTTGAATTCATTGATTAATGCAACAAGTTCAGGCACATTATCTGCATCTACTTGTGCAGTTTGAATTTTCGTACGTCCACCATCGAGCTTTTCTTTCAATGCATCACATTTTGACTTTGTACGGCTTGCAATACAGATTTCTTCAAATACATCTGGTACTTGACAACACTTATGCACGACGACACTTGCTACGCCGCCTGCTCCAATAATTAATGCTCTTCCCATTAAAGACACCACCAAATTAGTTATTTTTATTTATAGCAATCGTTAATTCACGTAACACTTTACAAGCCACGGCAGTTGAGGCGCCGCTTTGATCGTAAACAGGGGACAATTCATTAATATCACAAGCAACGATATTCAAACCGCTGACTGTTAAAATAGCTTTTAGCAGTTCAACAAAACTTACGCCGCCAGCTTCGGGTGTACCGGTTCCGGGAAACACGGAAGGATCCAGTACGTCCAAGTCAATCGTCAAATAGACGGGTTTACCTTGTAGTTTCTTCACTGTGTCTTCGAGGCCATCGAAATTGAATTTATTCATGAACACATGCTGCTTAGCTGCCCACTCGAATTCAGGACGGTCTCCGGAACGAATACCATATTGGAAGATCTTATCGTCTCCAAGCAAGTCCCAGATTCTACGAATAACCGTTGCGTGAGACAGGCGTTGATCCAAATAATCGTCGCGCAAGTCAGTGTGTGCATCGAATTGGATGACATGCAGATCAGGATACATTTTCGCTGCAGCACGTACGGCACCCAAAGTAACTAAATGTTCGCCGCCGATCATGCAAGGCGTTTTTCCGTCATGTAGAACAAGTGAAGTGAATTCTTCAATTTGCTCCAGTGCACGTTCCGTATTCCCGAAACTCAGTTCTAGATCGCCTCCGTCAAACAATGCATAATCTGTTAGATCTGCGTCTTGATAGGGGCTATACGTTTCGAGACCGAAAGACTCACTACGCATCACTTTACTGGCAAAGCGCGTCCCGGGACGAAAAGAAGTAGTGGAATCAAAAGGAGCACCGAAAATTACGAATGAAGAATCTTCATAGTCTCCTTCGAAACCTAAAAATGTTTCTATGTTTTTATTCAGCATGAATCAGTAACTCCTTTACATAGTTCGGCAAGGCGAATGAGCCGACATGTAGTTTGGGATTATAATACTTTGTTTGTAAACCAATTGTATTCCAAGCATCTGCATCCAAGTCTTCTATTGGATCGTATTTCTTTGAAGCAAATCCGAATAACCAATGTCCAGACGGATACGTGGGAATATGTGCTTGATAGACTTTTGAAACGGGGAAGAACCCTGTAATGCTTTTATGTGCACGTTGCATACCGCGCGCGTCTTCCGCATAGAAAGGACTTTCATGTTGATTCACAAGAATACCTTGTTCGTTTAGTGCTTTATAGCAATTGCCATAAAACTCCTTCGTGAAAAGACCTTCTCCGGGACCGAATGGATCGGTGGAATCAACAATGATCAGATCGTACGCATTCTCTTGCTGGCGGACGAATTTTAATCCGTCTTCAAAATACAGTGTAACGCGTGGATCCGTAAGTTGTGCTGCGGTTTGCGGTAAAAACTTCTGGCATACTTGTACAACTTGCTCATCTATTTCGACCATATCAATTTGTTTGATTGTCGGATAGCGCGTCAGTTCCCGCACGGTACCCCCATCACCAGCACCGATAACTAACACTTTTTCGATTGTAGGATTTGTAGCCATTGGGACATGAACAATCATATCGTGATAAATGAATTCGTCTTTCTCCGTCACCATGACATATCCATCAAGTGTTAAAATTCTACCGAACTCAGTCGTCTGGAAGACATCAATTTTCTGAAATTCACTTGTCGCAGTATAAAGATGTTCTTCTACGCGAAAGGAAAAACGAATGTGTGGTGAGTGATCTTCGGTAAACCATAAATTCATCAGACGTCCTCCTTCACTACATTAATATAATCAACTTTAGAATCCTCGGTACCTGTCAGGAAACAACCTTTATCCTTGCAGTAGTCTATATAGTCGATGATTTCATCAGTGATGCGTTCCCCAGGTGCCAAAATTGGAATGCCTGGGGGATAGCACATGACGAATTCACTTGCTACGCGACCTGAAGATTCAGTTAATGAAAGCAATTCTTTCTCTGCATAAAAGGCACGCTGTGGCGACTGGACGATGTCTGGAGTGATATATTCATGATCGAATAATGAACTTGGATCTTTCTTATAGCGTCGATTGATTTCTGCTAAAGCCGCAACCAATCGTTCCAGATCAAGTGTCCGATCACCGACAGAAATATAAGCTAGGATATTCGCTACATCTCCGAACTCAATTTGAATATCGTATTCGTCACGCAAGATATCATACACTTCAATGCCAGCCAGACCTATTTGTCTCGTATGGATAGATAGTTTAGATTCATCGAAGTCATAAATGGTATCGCCGTTTATCAACTCTTTGGAATAAGCATAGTAGCCGCCGATTTTATTGACTTCATCACGCGTATACTGCGCCATTTCGATCACCTTACCGAAGATTTCTTGACCGTGTAGCGCAAGGTTTTTACGTGAAATATCCAGTGATGACATCAAGAGGTATGATCCACTCGTTGTTTGCGTGAGGTTAATGATCTGTCGCGTATAGCCTTCACTTACTTCATTATTTATCAATAGAAATGAGCTTTGTGTCAATGACCCACCAGACTTATGCATGCTGATAGAGGCCATATCCGCGCCGACAGACATGGCGGAAGCTGGCAGTTTATCGTTGAAATAAAAGTGCGTTCCATGGGCTTCATCTACTAATACAAGCATCCCATGTGCGTGTGCCAAATCGGTAATAACTTGCAGATTGGAGCAGATCCCATAATAGGTAGGATTATTAATGAGAATCGCTTTAGCATCCGGATGATCCACAATTGCTTTTTTTACTTCATCTACGGCCATGCCAAGTGGAATGCCAAGTTCTTCTTGCACTCCAGGATTTACATAGATAGGAATAGCGCCACTTAAAATCAAGGCATTAATTGCACTACGATGGACATTTCGTGGCATAATGATTTTTTCTCCAGCTTTACAAGCAGTCATAACCATTGCTTGGACAGCAGAGGTTGTCCCATTCACAAGCAAGAAGGCATGCTTCGCGCCAAAAGCGTCTGCCGCCAGTTCTTCTGCTTCACGTATGACAGAAACGGGGTGACATAAATTATCAAGAGGTTTCATGGAATTCACGTCATGATGTAAGCAAGTCTCCCCGAGGAAATCGGCAAGTTCCTTATTGCCTCGACCGTGTTTGTGACCGGGAACATCAAAAGGAACGACACGTGCTTCTTGATATTGCTGCAATGCTTCCATAATTGGAACGCGATGTTGTGATAATTTCAATGGTCTCTCCTCACTCATTTTCATAGACATTCGAGCCGCTATAGATTTCAATCATCTCTTTGCGCAAGTTATGAGAGATTTGAAGGCGTTCTTTTGGCGGTAATTCTGAAACATCTTTGTTAAATAGGTAATCCTGCAAATCGATTTCTTTAATGAGTAGCTTCGTGTGGAAAATATTTGCTTGATACACATTGATGTCGATTGCGTCATATTTATCCAACGTCTTTTGATCAATAAAATCCTGAATGGAAGTCATAGCATGATCCATAAATAACTTCTTACCGTCGACTGAACGTGTAAATCCACGCACGCGATAATCAGCGGTAATGATATCCGAGTCAAAGCTTCCGATTAGGTAGTCAAGCGCATTCAAAGGAGAAATCTCTCCGCACGTTGACACATCTATATCTACACGAAACGTCGCAATAGAGTTATCCGGATGATACTCGGGATACGTATGAACCGTTACGTGACTTTTATCTAAATGACTGACGACGGAATCCTTATCTGGCAAGATGGGGATCGCGCCTTGATTACAAGAAGGATCAATTTGTGATGCAGGGAATTTTTCCTCTGAAATCATTAACGTTACACTTGCGCCTTGAGGATCGTAATCTTGTTTACTGACATTCAAAACATGTGCACCAATCATTTCGGTGACATCGTAGAGAATTTTCGTTAAACGTTCTGAATTGTATTGCTCATCTATATAGGCGATATACTCACTTTGCTCTCTTCTACTTTTTGCATAGCTTACATCGTAAATGTTGAAGCTAAGAGTTTTGGTGAGGTTGTTAAAGCCGTAGAGCTTCAGCTTATTTTCCAACCGAAACATCCGTCCTTTCTATATAAAATATTTAAAAACCATTTTCATATAAAAAAGTCCCTCTCCAATCCACATGAAATAATACAAACATGACAGATTGGAGAGGGACCTTTACTCTGTTTCGCTTGTTGATATAAGAAAAGAGGGATCTCTCTTCCATTACATAACAGGTGATTGGGTTGGCATAATGCTCACAGGTACTCTTCCTAAATTAAAAAACTTATGAAATTGATTTCATTATAAAGGAAAAAGAATAAAAAATATATACTTTTTATTGAAAAGAATAAAAAAACATTTGCTTTAAATCGTTAGGAAGAATGATTTGAATTGTCGATAGTTCGTCTTTACGATATGGTATAAAGAACAAAGACTACATTTTTGGAGGTAATGAAATGAACGATACGACAGTGGAATACTTGGAACAAGTTCGACAAGATTTCGAGACAAGTCCTTTTTGGAAATTTGCAGGTCTGCAAACGCAAAAATTAGAAGCAGGACATGTGGAATTATATTTACCTTATAGTCAACAGTATGACAATGTACGCGGAACTATTCATGGTGGGATGTACATGTCCATTCTTGACACGACTATGGGAATGCTTTGCCGCTCGATGGGTGCAAATGATGTCATGACCATTCAGATGACAACACAATTTCTAAAACCAGTCGTTCAAGAAGCGGTGCATTCAAAAGCAGCTGTGATCAACAGGACACGTTCAACTGCTTTGGTTGAAGGAACGTTATTCAATGAGAAAGATGAATTAGTAGCTCATTGTACTGCTACGTTCAAGTTGAAATGAGTTATGTTTGCTGTGTGATTTCTCCACAGGGTAGGTTCATATATGAATAAGAAAGCATTCTACTTAGGTTTGTTTACAGTTATTGCATGGGGCTCAAGTTTCGCGGCCATACGTGTGAGCTTGCTAGGCGGTTATTCTCCTGGACACTTGGTGTTGACACGGTTTTTAGTTGCTTCACTAGTATTTATTTTATATGCACTATGGCCAGGAACGAAAATTCGTATACCCGCAAAACAAGATATATGGAAGATTATGTTGCTCGGCTTTGCAGGAATTAGTATTTATCACTTTGGTCTAACATACGGAGAGCAAACCGTATCGGCCGGTACTGCCGGTCTGTTCATCGCAACAGTACCGATTTTCACTTCCATTATCGCGGTGATTTTCTTAAGTGAAAAAATCAGTCGGTTAGGCTGGATCGGTATGGCAATCGGTTTGTCGGGTGTCGCGTTGATTACGATAGGGAGTTCAGAAGCTGCACTAGAAGTTTCAGTAGGCGCATGGTTTATAATAGTAGCTGTTATTTCCACGTCTATATTTTTCGTCTTCCAAAAACCTTTATTTAAACAGTACACGCCTGTCGAATTGACAGCTTACTTCACATGGGCAGGTACATTGCCGTTTCTTTATTTCACACCCGGTCTTTTCAATGAAATCCAAGGGGCTACATTGGAAGCTACATTATCAACGATCTATATGGGAGTCATTCCTGCAACAATCGCTTATGTGACTTGGGCTACTGCACTGTCGATTGCAGATGCGGGCGCGGTTTCAAGTTTACTCTATATAGAACCAGTCGTTGCCATTATCATTGCCTGGATATGGCTTCAAGAACTACCCAGTGGATTATCTACATTGGGTGGGTTGATTGCAGTTCTAAGTGTTATTGCAGTTAACTGGGAAGCGATGCGTAGACGTCCAGTTTTACAATGAAAAAGCAGCCAAGCATAAAAAGCGAGGCTGCTACTTGGTGGATCATCCTTTTGGAATGAACGTACCGCAATCTGTTTCGGCAATATCTTTCGCTTTTCTACCTTTTCGCGAGACCACTTTGATTTCATCTGCACCACATTGATTACCTGATTCCCAAAAATGACAGTTCGTTACTTCACATAATACGTCTTTTGCCAATTGATCCACCTCCTTTTTCTTAGCATATCCAGAAACACTGCGTACATACAGGAGATGGGGAAGTAGTACATTATGTTAACTTTGGAGGAGAGTTTATGGTTACTGTACAAGATATTGCGACACCACGTTTACAAAATTACTTGGAATTCGTGCGTGATCCAATCAGATTCTTTACACGTGTTCAACCGCTCGGTGATGTGATTTCATTGAAGACAGGAATTTCTCCGACTTTTGTTGTTAACAGCCCAGAAGCTATTCGTGAAATTTTAGTACGCCAAGATCAGTCATTTATTAAAGGAAGAACAACGACAGTATTGCAACGAACAGTGGGGGAAGGTTTGCTGACTACGGAAAGTGAGCGTCATGCAACGCAGAAAAAATATATTCAACCTGCATTTTATAAAGATGTAATGGAACGCTATGCTTATGCAATCATCGACGAAACAGAAAAGGTAGTTGAACGTTTAGAGGATGAACAAGAAGTCGATATACATACTGTCATGATGCGTCTGACGCTATCGATCATTACACGTACAATGTTTTCGACAGATGTTTCAGCAGAAGAGAAGAAGCTCGCGGATGCAGTTACGACAACGATAGAACAAAGTGTCAAAATCTTATTTAGTCCTGTGATGATTCCTGCTTCTGTTCCGACTACTTCGAATTTGAAGCATAAAGAAGCGATTCAAACACTTGAAGCTATGATTGACGATGTGTTAGCTGCTGCAAAAGAGCATCCTGAGTGGTTCAAAGATTCCTTGCTCGGCATGATGATGGCGGTAACAGACGAGGATGGAAATAGTTTATCTGATAAGGAAGTACGCGATCAGATGATGACGATGTTACTAGCTGGGCATGAGACGACGGCTAATTTATTAGGTTGGATTATTGCAGAAATAGCAGGACATCCAATAGTGGAAAAACGTTTAATGGAAGAGCTGACCACAGCTAAACTTACAGGGAATCCGTTCAATTGGATGCGGGAATTACCGTATACACAACAAATTATTGAAGAGGGCTTGCGTCTTTATCCTCCCGCTTGGCTGATTTATCGTGAACTGGACGAACCTGTTGAGATGTTTGGTAGGGCTTTTAAAAAAGGAAGCACTTTTATGATCTGTCCGTATGCAGTTCACCGTAATGAAAAAATATTCCCGAATCCTGAGATGTTTGATCCTGATCGTTTTGCGGTAGGTAACAAGTATTCGCCATTTAGCTATTTCCCATTCGGTGGCGGTTCACGTAGTTGTATCGGTTCGAGATTCGCGATGCTTGAAGCGACACTGATTTTGAAAGTACTTTATAAGAATTTCTCGTTCCGCAATATTCGACACCATGGACCCGTTCCAGAACCTTTGATTTCTTTGCGAATTAAGAATGGGTGGCCAATGGAAGTGGAGAAACGTCGTTATTGATCCTGCCGTGCTCACATAGTGGACAAAAAAACAGAGCTGTCGAAGAAGTCATTACTCTAATCTGTAAAGCTATTCTTTGATCTCATACAAAAAAGAGAGGCCCCGTTATGACTTTCAGGGCCTCTCTTTTTCGATTTTTTATATAAATACTACTGCTTCTTTTGGAGTTGGCAACTCAACGATACGCTGTACTTCGTCACCTTCAAGTGTTTCTTCTTTATAAAGCGCGTTGACCAGTTCCTCAAATTGATATGCATTTTCTTTAATAAGGGTTTCGGTTTTTTTTGCAGCCTGATTAAATAACATCTGCATTTTTTCTTCTTTTTCCGCTTTATTGAAAATCAATGAAAAACCTTCTTGGAACAGTCCGGTATTCACCATACGCTCAAGAATTTCTTTGGCTTGTTCGACGTCGCCACCCACACCAATGCTGTGTTCACCTAAATAGAGACGTTCTGCAATACCGCCCGCTAATATCATACTAACTTGATCAAGCAATTCACTAGCTGTCGATAGATGCAGTTCCTTCTGAATAGGGGCTACATAGCCTAAAGCTTGCCCTCGTGGAATGATGGTTGCTTTTCTCACAGAACCCGGCTTAGTGATAGCGGCTATTATAGCGTGCCCCGACTCGTGAATGGCTACCCGACGTTTCGTTTCCTGATCGTTTAACGTACGAGCTGTATTTCCAAGTATTGTCCGGTCAATTGCAAAATCTAAATCATGCTTTTCAATGAGTTTACGTCCTTCTCTCATAGCACGGCGACTAGCTGTTTCAAACAAGCCACTGATTTCTGCCCCAGAGAAGCCGGATGTGCTTTCCGCTAAGGTGTCGAGAGAGGCGGCTACATTTGCAGCTAACCCTTTGCCGTTAGTATGAATGTCGATAATTTCACGACGTCCTTTAGTATCTGGTAGTTGAACGTTAAATGTGAAGTCAATACGTCCAGGACGCAAAAATGCATCATCCAACATATCTTTTCTGTTTGTCGCCGCAATGAATAAGATCCCATCGTTATCATTACCGCCGTCGAGTTGAACGAGTAATTCCGTCAATGTCTTCTCAGATTCTTCACCGCCGTGCTCTTTTCGTTTACCAGCCAACGCATCTACTTCATCTATAAAGATAACGGCAGGACCTTGTTTACGGGCATTTTGAAAAAGTGTACGTACACGTGAAGCGCCGACTCCGACAAATAGTTCGGTGAAAGCTGCACCACTTGAAGAATAGAAAAGTGCGCCTATTTCATTTGCGATAGCTTGGGCCAGTAATGTTTTACCTGTTCCAGGAGGTCCGTACAGTAAAATCCCTTGAGGCAATGCAATGCCCATATCTTTCGCAACTCCTGGATTTTTAAATACTTCTAATATCTGGAGAATTTCCTCTTTCATTTCTTCAGGGATTCCGCCAATGTCATTCATTGTAATATCCGGAAGAGGAGTAGCTTTTGAGGCTTGATGCTTCATACCCGATGCACCAATATTGAGTTTCCCTTTTTTGTGAAGGATAAACAGTGTTAGTAGGGCAGCTAATACTAGCCCTCCGAAAATCCAGCCACTAGCTGAACTTGCTGCTTTGTATTGATAAGACACATTATATTTTTGTACTAAGTCGTCTACTAGTGTACTTTGCGGACGGACTATTGTGCTGTAAGTAGTGTTATCCACAGTAACAGATAATTTCCCGTCTGCCTTTTCATTCAATAAAACACTACCACCTGATTGTTCTGCTATTAATTTTTCCATCTGGGCAAAGGTTATCTCTTTTCCTCCAGTTGGTTGTAAGTAGTTCCAAGTGACTCCTGCAGCGATCGCCGTGATAAAGAGGACTATGACTAAAATTTTAGATGCTAATTTCGAAATAGGCTTCAAGGTCAGCTCCAGCTCCTTCTATGAATTACCTAAATTATACTCAGAAATAGTAGTTTTGGATAGTGTATAAACTGAATAAATAGTTACAAATTCAAGGCAATGATAGAAAGTGCCTAAGAAATAGGCGATGGACCTAGGTGGAGGGAACTTTGCTCGAAGTGGGCTTAGGCATTGGAGGTGTGGATTGGATCGTGGCTCGAGTTAGGCTTTGTCGTTGAAAGTAGTGAGGGTCATGCTTTGGAGCCGCGCAGGCACGTGGGGGATTGCCTCCAGCCATGAGCCAACTAGCGGTGGAGCTGCTAGCTGTCTCCTGGCCACGGCCTACCCCTCAGTTGTGCCTGCGCTACTGAGGGGTTGACAAGTTAGATTGTGGTTTATAGTAGATAAAACCAGTGACTGGGTGGTACGATTCTTCTGTCTTAGCTAAGTCATTAGGAGATAGATTAGGTCGTTGCTCGAGATTGGCTTGTTCATTGAAAGTAGTGAGGGTCATGCTTTGGACTCGCGC